>DATBDF010000129.1:0-9617 GCA_036270075.1 Nocardioides sp. | reverse complement strand
CCAGACGTTGCCCGTGGTCTCGTACAGGCCGTAGTCATTGGCGGGGAAGCTCCCGACGGGACAGGTGCCGATCCAGCCGTCCTCGCCGGTGTCGCGCTGGGGGAAGCGGCCCTGGAACACGTTCATGCGGTGCTCGCCGGCGGGTTCGCGGTCGTCTCCCCACGGGAAGTGGTGTCCTTCTGCCGGGCCTCGAGCGGCCCGCTCCCACTCGGCCTCGGTGGGAAGCCGCACCTCCGCCCAGGCGCAGAACGCGACCGCGTCGTACCAGCTCACGTGCACGACGGGGTGGTCCTCCCGATCGTCGGCCGAGGACTGCGGGCCCTCGGGGTGTCGCCAGTCGGCCCCGAGCACCTCGCGCCACCACGGCGCCGCCGCGACCGCGCGCGTCGGCGGGAAGTCACGGGGGAGCAGACCGGCGAAGACGAACGACGTACCGAGCTCCTCGGCCGTGGTCCGGTACGCCGTGTCGTCGACGAAGGCCGCGAAGTCGCGGTTCGTGACCGTGTGCGTCCCGATCCGGTACGAGTCGAGCTCGACCGGGTGAGGCGGTCCTTCGCCGTCCGCGGGGTAGCCCCGTGGGTCGTCGGTCCCCATGAGGAACCGTCCCGCCCGGATCGTCGCGAGCGTGAGAGGCGGCGATCCGGCCGCGCCCTTCGCCGTGGCTGATGCTGCTCGCTCCGCCTCGGAGGACGCGCCCGGCGGCCGTCCGGGGGAACAGCACGAGCTCATGTCGGCGAGTGTGCCAGGAGGGCGGAGTGGCCCGCCTCAGCGGGCTTCCTGTCTGGGCAGGAACACCTCCTTGACCAGGAGGAGGATCGAGGCCGCGGTCGGGATCGCGAGCAGGGCGCCGACCACGCCCAGCAGGGTGGCGCCGATCAGCGCCGCGATCACGGTCAGGGCCCCCGGGATCTCCACGGACCTGGACATCACCCGCGGGTAGATGACGTAGTTCTCCAGCTGCTGGTAGGCGATGTAGAAGATCACCGCGACCACGCCGGTCTTGAAGTCGGTGGCGAAGGCGATGGCACAGACGATGACCGCGCCGATCGTCGCTCCGATCATCGGGATGACGTCGAGCAGGGCCACCACCATGGCCAGCGCGACGGCGTAGCCGCCGAGGCCGACGATGAACAGGAAGATCAGGGTGCTCAGGCCGGCACAGAACGCCACGACGAACGCCCCCGAGACGTAGCCGCCGACGTTGCGCAGGATCCGGTCGCCGAGGAGTGACACGCGGTCGCGGCGCGAGGCCGGCGCCAACGAGTACGCCGCGCGCTTGATCGTCGGCAGCGACCCGAGGAAGTACAGGGTCAGGACGACGACGACGAACGCGTTCAGCAGGATCCCGAGGATGGCGAGCCCGACCCCGACCACCCCGCCGAACGCCTTCTCGGCCAGGCCACCGGACCTCACGTAGTCCTCGACCTTGTGGGTGATGTCGTACTTCTGGTCGAACCTGCGGATGTCGTCGTTCCGCTGGAGCTTGTCGAACCAGCCGGGAAGGCTGTTCGAGATCTCGGTGACCTGGTGACTGATGATCGGGACCAGGAGCGTCAGGAAGCCGGCGAAGACCAGCACCACGCACGAGATCACGACCAGCACGGCGTACGGCCGCCTCATGCCCCGGCGCATCAGGAACTCGACGGCCGGGTTCAGGCCGACCGCGAGGAACATGGCCACGACCACCAGCACGATCACGCCGCTGACCCGCATCACGATCAGGCCGATCCAGAGCGCGACCAGCGCCCCGAGGCCGCCGAAGAGACCCCACATGAAGGGGGAGCGTGAGTTCAGGGGCCGGCCCGGCTCACCGAGGTCGTCGGGTCGCTGGTCCGGGTCGTGCAGGAACGCCCGCTCGTCGCCGGCGTCTGGTTCCTGGGTGCGGACGGCCGCCTGCTCGGGCTCCCGGTCGTCAGCGGGGTCGGTGCCACCGTCGGTACGGCGGTCGGGAGCCCCGTCGGCGGGACGGTCGCTCGGCCCGTCGGTGTCGCTCATGCGCCCGATTATGGTGGCCCGGACCGTCGAGCCCGGGGAGCCTAGCCACCCGCGCGCGCCCTCGCGCGTGTCTCAGTCCGGCGTCACTTCTCGTCGCCGTCGAAGCCGGCCATCATCTCGCGCAGCGACCCGAGCTGGGCCGAGATGGCCTCCCGGCGCTTGGTCATCCGGTCCACCTCGGCCTTGAGCGCTGCCAGGTTGCGCTCGTGCTCGGCGTTCCCCGAGAGGGCGATGGCGTCGGCCTGCGTGCGCGCCGAGGCCACGATCTGCTCGGCCTCGCGACGGGCACGGGACAGGAGCGCCTCGGCCTCGGACTGTGCCTGTTGACGGTGCGTGTTCGCCTGGGTCGTGGCCTCGCGGGCGCGCGCCTCCGCGGCGTTGGCCCGCTGCTCGGCCTCCTCGACCAAGCGGCTCGTCTCGGCCGTCGCGCTCGCGTGGTGGTCGGTCGCCTCCTTGGCCAACCGCTCGCGCTCCACCGCGAGGGTGCGCCGCGCCTCCTGGACCTCGCGGTCGGCAGCGGCCCGCGTCTGCTCGGCCTCACGGGTCGCGCTGACCCGCATCTCCTTGGTCTCCTGCTGCGCGGCGAGCCGGATCTGGTCGCTCTCGCGCTTCGCGGACGCGCGCAGGTCCTCGGCTTCGGCCATCGCCAGCGCCCGCTCCTGCTCGGCGTCGGCGGTGACGCGGGCCCGCATCTCGTCGAGCTCCTTGAGCTGGACGATGCGCATGTCGTCGGCCTCGCGCGTGGCTTCGGCACGGATGCTCACGGCGTCGCGGTTGGCCTGCTCGCGGATCTCGTCCGCGTCGCGACCGCCCGCCTCGCGGATCTCCGACGCCTCCTCCTCGGCCAGCCGCAGCATCGCGCTCGCGCGCCCGCCGAGCCCGGCGTACGTCGGGTTGGAGTTCTCGGCGAGCTCGTCCTGCGCCTGGCGGAGCTGGACCTCGAGCTCGCTCACGCGCTGCTCGGACTGGGTCAGCGCCGAGGCCACCCCGGACTTGTCCTGGAGGACCTGCCGCATCGCGTTGTCCACCGAGGCCTTGTCGTAGCCCCCGCGCCGGACGGTGGCGAACGTCGGGACCTGGACCGGAGCAGGAGTCGCAGACGGCATCGGGGCAGGGACGCGCGCGGACGTGGCGGGAGTAGGGCCAGGCGCGGGAGCCGGGCGGCCGGGAGCAGGAGTCGGGGTCGCCGGGATCTGCCGGGTGGGCGTCGGGTCCTCGGACGCGGGCTCGACGGGGTCCGGGAGCTGGTTCTCGGGCTCGTCGTCGCGCTGATCCGCGACAGGGACCACCGGCTCGTCGGCCGGCTGAGAGGCGGCGTCGTCGACCTCGTCCTGGACGGCCGCGACCGCGGGCGCCGGCTTCTCCATCTCGACCGGCGGCACCTTGGTCCGGGCGGGCTTGGCCGTCTTCTTGGCGGTCCTGGCCGCCGGCTTCTTCGCCGCCGCGGGATCGTCCTGGGCTTCCATCACCGTCGTCGGCTGCTCGTCGTCAGGCGTCTCTTCCGGCTCGTCGAAGATGGACAGGCCCTGGTCGCTCATGGTGTGGAAACCCTCCCGGGAACTCGATGTGGGTCCAGTCTGGCCGATGCCTCGAAACGAGTTCCACCCCGGAGGACGCCGCGGTCGCACCTGAGGTTGCGACACGCCGACCTGACGTGGGCGAACGAAGAATGGCGCTGGGAAAACGCGGACCAATCCGACCGGAGCCCGGGCGTGTCGTCGGTTTGGTCCGCGGTTTCCGCCTCGCCGCGCGGCCTGCCGCCTCGCCGCGCTTCGCCCGCCCGGAGTCAGACGCCGCGGAAGGCGTTGATGGCGTCCAGGTGCCGGGCGCGCTTCTCCTCGTCCCGCACGCCGAGGCCCTCCTGGGGCGCCAGGCAGAGCACGCCCACCTTGCCCTGGTGGAGGTTGTGGTGGACGTCGAGCGCCGCCTGACCGACCTCGGTCAACGGGTAGGTGCGGGAGAGGGTGGGGTGGATCATGCCCTTCGCGATCAGCCGGTTGGCCTCCCACGACTCCCGGTAGTTGGCGAAGTGGGAGCCGATGATCCGCTTGAGGTTCATCCACAGGTAGCGGTTGTCGTACTCGTGCAGGTAGCCGGTGGTCGACGCGCAGGTCACGATGGTGCCGCCCTTGCGCGCGGCGTACACACTGGCGCCGAAGGTCTCGCGGCCCGGGTGCTCGAAGACGATGTCGACGTCCTCGCCGCCGGTGAGCTCCCGGATGTCCGAGCCGAGGCGTCGCCACTCCCGGGGGTCGGCTGTCTGCTCGTCCTTCCAGAAGCGGTAGCCCTGCTCCGAGCGGTTGATGACCAGCTCGGCTCCCATCCGCCGGCAGATCTGTGCCTTCTCGTCGCTGGACACCACGCAGACAGGGACCGCTCCGCCGTTGAGGGCGTACTGGGTGGCGAAGCCGCCGAGACCCCCGCTGGCGCCCCAGATCAGGACGTTGTCGCCCTGCTTCATGCCGGCGCCGTTGCGGCTGACCAGCTGGCGGTACGCCGTGCTGTTGACGAGCCCGGGGGAGGCGGCCTCCTCCCAGGTGAGGTGCGCCGCCTTGGGCATCAGCTGGTTGGACTTCACCAGGGCGATCTCCGCAAGACCGCCGAAGTTGGTCTCGAAGCCCCAGATCCGCTGCTCGGGATCCATCATCGTGTCGTTGTGCCCGTCCGGCCCCTCGAGCTCGACCGACAGGCAGTGGGCGACGACCTCGTCGCCCGGCTTCCAGGCGTGCACACCCAGACCGGTGGCCAGCACGACGCCGGAGAGGTCGGAGCCGACGATGTGGTACGGCAGGTCGTGCCGCTTGGTCAGCGGGCTGAGCCGGCCGTAGCGTTCGAGGAAGGCGAACGTCGGAAGCGGCTCGAAGATCGAGGTCCACACCGTGTTGTAGTTGATGGCGCTCGCCATCACCGCCACCAGCGCCTCTCCCGGGCCGAGGTCGGGCACGGGCACCTCGTCGACGTGCAGCGACTTGCGGGGGTCCTTCTCCTTGGACTCCATGCCGGCGAACATCTCGACCTCGTCCTGGTGGACCGTGGCCGCGCGGTACGACGCGGGCACGCCCAGCGCGGCGAGGTCCTCCGCGGTCGCGGCTCCGGACGTGATGGCGTCGAGGATCTCCTGCACGGGTCGTCTCCTGATCTCGCGCGTCGACAGGGGGCGTGCTCGGCACCCTAGTGAAACGCGGAAAGGCCGTGCAGGTTCTGTGACGGATGGCTCACACGGCTCAGCGGGTCCTGGCCAGGGCGCCCATCGGGTCCCACGCGGGGAGCACGATCGGGTCCTGCTCGAGCGCGTCGCGGAGCTCCTCCGGCAGGGCGCTGCGGGGAACGGCGATCTCGAAGACGAACTCGTCGAACCAGGAGTCGTCCATGGTCCAGAACCCCTTGTCGGCCTTCTCCGTCCCCCAGGAGTTCTCCACGCGCCAGCGTGTCGGGACCTGGGTGTCCTCGGGGCCCTCGACGAGGTTGACGCCGGTCAACAGCATGGCGTGGGTCATCGAGGTGCCGTGGTGGTACAGACGGTCGGACTTGCCGAGCACCGGCCCGAGATCCCGGGTGCCGTAGAGCTCGTCGTAGTCGAAGAGGGAGGCGTGCCACAGGCCCAGCTCCCCGTCGAGCATCTGGCCCACGTCGCACCCGAACCACACCGGCTCCGCCGGGCGGTCGGCCGAGCCCACCAGGGCCTCCGCCGTCAGCCGCTTGATGAGCGACATCTCGACGTTGAGGTAGACCACCTGCGGCGCTCCGACGACGTTCCCGAGGTGCTCGACGGTGAAGGTCCGGCCGAACGGGCTGCTGGGGCGCGGGTCGTGGACGAGGCAGACGTAGTCGTCGATCGGCAGGGTCACGTAGTGCTCGACGAACTCGCGTGGAGTCAGCTCGCCGTCCCGGTGGAAGCCCTTGTCGGAGTCCCGCCACTGCCAGGTGAACGACGTGGGTGGCGTTCCGAGGTGCAGGCACAGCATCCGGTGCACCGCGGCGAGCACCTCCTCCTTCGACTCCGCCACCTCCTCCGCGGTGGCTCCTGCGGCGCGGCGTCCGCGGAGGTCGTGGGCTGCGCGGCGGAGCAGGGATGACAGGTCACGGTTGAGCTTGCGGGTCTTCGACGACGACTCCGTCTCGGGCATGACCTCCTTGGGCACCAGCCCGTGCTTCGCGACCAGCGCGAGGAACATGTTCCACTGCCCGCCGTCCTCCGCCGGACTCGCCAGCAGGTGCGCGACGGTGCGGTCGTCGACGTCGCGGTCGGCGGTGGCGAGGATCGACTCGAGCCAGTGGTTCGCCTTCTCCAGCTTGTCCCAGAACTGCAGGTAGCTCTGGGAGAACTCGAAGTCCTTGACCCCGAGACGAGCAGCGACCCCCACGCGGAGGAGGTTGAGCCCGGCGAACATCCAGCAGCGTCCCGACTGCTTCTGGTCGGTGGCCTCCCAGTCGTCGAGGTGGTGGCTCATCGACCGCGGCACCGACAGCATCCGGGCATGGTCGAGGACGACCTTGTCCACGTCGGTGCCCGCGAGCGCGTTCTGCATCATCCGGGCGGTGGGGTCGGCCTCGACCCTCTTCGCGAAACGTTCCATCTGGTCCGGCGTGAGGGCACTGGTCATGGGTCCGACGCTACTCGTCAGGCGGACGGTGCGGGCTCGACCAGCTCGACGAGGACGCCGCCGGCGTCCTTGGGGTGGACGAAGTTCACCCGTGAGTCGCTCGTGCCGCGTCGCGGCTCGTCGTACAGCAGGCGTACGCCGCGGGCGCGGAGGACCGCCGAGACCGCCTCGACATCGGTGACGCGGTACGCGAGCTGCTGCATCCCCGGGCCGTTGCGGTCGAGGAACTTCGCGATCGTCGAGGACTCGTCGGCCGGCGCGAGCAGCTGGATGCACGACCCGGAGTCGCCGACCGCCACCATTGCCTCGCGGACGCCCTGCTCCTCGTTGGTCTCCTCGTGCACGGTCTGCATGCCGAACGTCTCGCGATAGAACGCCTTCGCCGCCTCGAGGTCGGCCACCGCGACACCGACGTGGTCGATCGCGACGAACAGGGGCTCGGGGATGTCCAGGCTCATGGGCCCATCGTCGTACGACCGGGCACGACGTCGCCGCACTCCCCGTGTGAGGTTTTCCTCAGCCGCGCGCGACCTCGCGGCTCGCGGGCGGCGTACGCCGCTGGGTATCGTCGAGAGCAACGTTCGTCTGCTGGTGGGAGGCACCTTCATGTCCGGAAACGTCATCGTCGCCGGGGCGCGTACGCCGATCGGTCGTCTGCTCGGCGGGCTGAAGTCGATGTCCGCGGCGGAGCTGGGCGGTGTCGCGATCACGGGTGCCCTCGAGAAGGCCGGGGTCTCCGGCGACCAGGTCGACTACCTGATCATGGGCCAGGTGATCCTCGCCGGCGCCGGCCAGAATCCCGCGCGCACCGCCGGGATCCACGCGGGCCTCCCGCTGTCGATGCCGTCGATCACGATCAACAAGGTCTGCCTCTCCGGCCTGAACGCGATCGCCACCGCCGACCAGCTGATCCGTGCCGGAGAGGCCGAGATCATCGTGGCCGGCGGCATGGAGTCGATGACCAACGCTCCGCACCTGCTGCCGAAGTCCCGCGAGGGCTTCAAGTACGGCGACGTCACCCTGGTCGACTCGATGGCGCACGACGCCCTGTGGGACCAGGCCACCTCCCAGGCCATGGGTGCCCTGACCGAGGACTACAACAAGGCCCACACCAACCTGACGCGTGAGGAGCAGGACTCGTTCGCGGCCGCCTCCCACCAGAAGGCCGCCGCGGCGTGGAAGAACGGCGTCTTCGACGACGAGGTCGTCCCGGTCTCGATCCCGCAGCGCAAGGGCGACCCGATCGTGGTCTCGCAGGACGAGGGCGTGCGCGGCGACACGACCGTGGAGTCCCTGTCCGCGCTGCGCCCGGCGTTCAGCAAGGACGGCACCATCACCGCAGGGTCGGCCTCGCAGATCTCCGACGGCGCCGCGGCTGTCGTGGTGATGAGCAAGGCCAAGGCCGAGGAGCTCGGTCTCGACTGGCTCGCCGAGATCGGTGCCCACGGCATGGTGGCCGGTCCGGACTCGACGTTGCAGATGCAGCCGGCCAACGCGACGCAGAAGGCCTGCGACAAGGAGGGCATCAGCGTCGGCGACCTGGACCTGGTCGAGTTCAACGAGGCCTTCGCCGCGGTCGGCATCGACTCGACGCGCGCTCTCGGGCTGGACGAGTCGAAGGTCAACGTCAACGGTGGAGCGATCGCGCTCGGGCACCCGGTCGGCATGTCCGGCACCCGGATCGTGCTGCACCTCGCGCTGGAGCTGAAGCGTCGTGGCGGAGGGGTCGGCGCCGCCGCGCTGTGCGGTGGTGGCGGTCAGGGCGATGCGCTGATCATCCGCGTCCCGGCCTGAGGTGACCGCACGTCCCTCCCTGCGTCGCGACCGCGGCGACGGCAGTGCCGTCGGCGATCTGGTCTCGCGCGCCCGCGACGGTGACCCGCGCGCGGTCGCGCGGCTGATCTCGCTGGTCGAGGACGAGTCACCGCTGCTGCGCGACGTCACTGCGGCCCTGGCGCCGCACACGGGCAGGGCCAGGATCGTCGGCATCACCGGTTCGCCGGGAGTCGGCAAGTCGACGTCGACCTCCGCCCTCGTCGGTGAGCTGCGGAAGGCCGGCCAGCGGGTCGGCGTCCTGGCCGTCGACCCGTCGTCGCCGTTCTCCGGCGGCGCGCTGCTCGGCGACCGGGTGCGGATGCAGGACCACGCGCTCGACCGCGAGGTGTACATCCGTTCGATGGCGTCCCGCGGTCACCTCGGCGGGTTGGCGTGGAGCACCCCCCAGGCCATCCGCGTGCTCGACGCCGCCGGCTGCGACGTCGTGCTGATCGAGACGGTCGGCGTCGGCCAGAGCGAGGTCGAGATCGCCGGGCTCGCGGACACGACCCTCGTGCTGCTGGCGCCCGGGATGGGCGACGGCATCCAGGCCGCCAAGGCGGGGATCCTCGAGATCGGCGACGTCTACGTGATCAACAAGGCGGACCGGGACGGCGCGGACACGCTGCGACGCGACCTGCGCTCCATGCTGGCGCTGGCCGATCGCACCGAGGGTGACTGGAAGCCTCCGATCGTCAAGACGATCGCGTCGAGGAACGACGGGCTGGACGAGGTCGTCACCGAGATCGACCGTCACCACGCCTGGCTCGAGTCGTCGGGCCAGCTCGCCGTCCGGCGTACGAGGCGGGCGCGCGACGAGATCGAGGCGATCGCCCTGACCGCGCTGCGGGCACGCTGGGGCGACGTGCACGGGCGCTCCGAGCTCGACGACCTCGCGGCCGGGGTCGCGGCCGGGGACTCGGATCCGTACGCCGCGGCCGATGCCCTGCTGGCCGAGCTGTGAAGCGCGACACCTCGGCGCGCCTCCACCACCATCTGGTCTAGACCAGTTGGGATGGTCGCGGCCTTGCTCCTGTCTCGGATGGAGATCCCCCGTCATGGTCAAGAAGCTCCTGCTCGCCCTCGTCGTGCTCTTCCTCGGGTTCTGGTTGTTCACCGACCCGCACGGGCTCGCGCACGCGACCAAGGACAGCGCCGGACAGAGCTGGGACCTCAGTACCCAGATGTTCACCGCGCTGATCG
>DATBDF010000128.1:0-9245 GCA_036270075.1 Nocardioides sp. | reverse complement strand
CTCGATGCCGGACTTGCCGACCAGCTCGCGCTGA
Source organism: Nocardioides sp. (assembly GCA_036270075.1). Taxonomy (GTDB): domain Bacteria; phylum Actinomycetota; class Actinomycetes; order Propionibacteriales; family Nocardioidaceae; genus Nocardioides. Next base: position 9,211 of record DATBDF010000128.1, on the reverse strand, counting down.
CCCGGCGACTCGATCTGGAACACCCCGAGGGTGCGGGCCTGGCTGATCATGTGGAACGTCGCGGGGTCGTCGAACGGCACCTGCTCCTCGTCGTCGAGGTCGATCTCGATGTCGTCGGTCTGCCGGACCAGGTCGACGGCGTGCGCCATCGAGGACTGCATCCGGATGCCGAGCACGTCGAGCTTGAGCAGCCCGAGGTCCTCCACGTCGTCCTTGTCGAACTGGCTCATCGGGAACCCGACGAAGCTCGCCTCCACGGGGGTGCGGTCGAGCAGGGTCGCGTCGGACAGCAGCACCCCGCAGGGATGGACGGCGATGTGGCGCGGCAGCCCGTCGAGCCGCTCGACGAGGTCGAAGAACAGGTCGAGCCGCTCGTGGTCGAGCCCGGCCGCCCGGAGCTCGGGCAGGTCGCGCATCGCCATCCGCGCGTCGCGCGCCCGGATGTGGGGAAAGGCCTTGGCGATCGCGTCGGTCTCACCCGGCGGCATCCCGAGCGCGGCACCGACGTCACGGACGGCGTGGCGGACGCGGTAGGTGTCCATCATCGAGACGCACACGCAGCGCTCGCCGCCGTAGCGGTCGAGGATCGCGCGGTAGATGTCTTCTCGCCGGGCGGACTCGACGTCGATGTCGATGTCGGGCAGTGAGGCCCGCAGCGGTGAGAGGAACCGCTCCATCAGCAGGCCGTGGCGGATCGGGTCGACCCCGGAGATGCCGAGCAGGTAGTTGACCAGCGAGCCGGCGCCCGAGCCGCGACCCGCGCAGCGCACCCCCATCTCGCGGATCAGGTCGGTGACGTCGCCCACGGTCAGGAAGTACGACGCATAGCCCAGGCCGCGGATCATCTCCAGCTCGTCGTCGAGCCGCTTCCAGATGCGCTGCCGCGGGGCGGAGCCGTAGCGGCCACCGATCGCCCCTTCGCAGCGGGCGCGGAGCAAGGCATCGGCCGCTCCTCCACCCCTCACCTGGTTTCGAGACGCGTCGCCCGTTCCGTCGCTCCGGCCCGGGCCGACGCTCCTCAACCTTCGCTCGTCATCGCTCGCCCCGAGCAAGCTCGGGTCGCGCGCGAGCTCGAACTCCGGGAAGTGCACCTCCCCGAGCCCGAGGTCGGCGCGCGGGTCGAGCGCACAACGGTCGGCGACCTGCCGGGTCTGCGCCAGCAGCCGGTGGGCCTCGGTGTCGCTGTCGCCGAGGCCGGACAGCCGGGCGATCTCCTCGGCCACCTCGAGCATCTGCTTGCCGGACTTGAGGAAGCCCTCGGCGTTGGCCCGGTCGACGTGCCGTCGGTCGAGGGCGACCAGCCGGCGCGCGGCGTCGAGGACGTCGACGACCGGGGCGTCGCGGCGGTCGGTGTACCGCACGGCGTTGGTCAGCACCGCGCCGAGCCCGGCTCGGCGGGCGAACCCGGCCATCCGGGCGGCGTGAGGCGTGGTGCCGGGACCCCAGACGCTGCCACCGGTCTGGGGCAGCCGGTGGGAGACCAGCTCGACGAGGAGGTTCTCCGCGGGAACCATCTCGCGCCACGGCGCCAGGGCGTGGTGGGCCAGGTCATCGCGGCGGCGGGCCAGGGCCACCCCGACCTCGGAGGCGGGTCCGAGCAGCACCACGACGTCACCGCTCCCGAGCCAGGGCGCGAGCAGGTCCAGGTCGGCCACCGGGACACCGCGCTCGCCGGCCAGCTGAACCGTCGAGACCAGCCGGCACACGGCCGCCCACCCGGCCCGGCCACCGGCATGGCTGGCGTCAGCCAGGAAGGTCACCCGCGGCACCAGCCGGTCGTCGCGGAAGGCTCCACCACGCACGGGGGTGCGCGGCTTGCGCTCGGGCACTCCCGCACGTGCGGATGCGACCGGCCGGACCGCGAGGTCGACCCCGAGCACCGGCCGGAGCCCGTAGGCGAGGCACGCCTTCGCGTGCTTGACCGCGCCGTAGGTGCCGTCACGGTCGGTGAGGGCGAGGGTGTCCATCTCGTGCTCGGCGGCACGCTCGACGAGCGCGTGGGGATGGGAGGCGCCGTACTGACGGGAGTAGCCCGACGCCACGTGCAGGTGGACGAAGGGATCCATCGCGACCGGACCAGCCGCCGTCAGCCGGCGCGGGTGTGACGGGACGGCTGGGCGAACGGCTGGGCGAACGGCTGGGCCAGGACGCACAGCTGGGGCGAGGCGGCGTGCGGCACGAGCCCCAGCGCCTGCTCGACCACGGCCAGGAACCGGTCGGCGTCGCGGACCAGGTCGTCGGCCTCGCGCTCGGTGACCGCACGGGTGGAGCCCGCCTCGGCGGCCGCCCGCTTGGCCGCGCCCGCGGAGAAGAACGTCGCCCACTCGGTCAGCTCGGGGGCGACCTCGGCCAGCAGCACCCAGGCGTTCTTCTGCGGGCGACGACGCCTCGGGGAGGCACTCGTCGGCCGGGCGCGCGCCGCCAGCAGCCCGGCTGCGGCACGCAGGGCGGCGACGTGGGCGCAGGCGTAGCGGGTCGGCACGTCGGGAGCGACCACCGCGTCACGCAGCGACTCGGCGGCACGGGCGAGGTAGGAGTGGGTGGTCGCCGGCAGGGAGAACGGACCGGCCTGTGCAGGGGATCGAGTGGACATCGCGGACTCCCCCCGTCAGTCCGCGCAGCCGACGAGCGCCCAGCGGCCGTCGCTCCAGTCGAAGGCGAGGTCGAAGACCCCACCGGTGTCGTCGCCGTCCACGGTGTCGCGCACGGCTCCCCGCCCCGCCTCGACCCGCCACAGCTCGCGCTCCCCCAGGAGATCGGCGGAGCGATGAGTCGTGGAGCCGGCCGCCGGCTCGTCGGAGCCGATCACCGCCCGTGCCCCGCTCGACTGCCACCACGGACCGGTCTCCACCCAGTGGGCCACCACGGCCCGGACCTTCCACAGCCGCCCCCGCCACAGGAACTGCTCGGGACCCTCCACTCCCGACACCAGACCCATCCGGGTCTCGACCGGGTCGTCGTACCGCCTCATGTCCCGCTCCCTTCGGCTCGTCATCGTGTGCGCTTGTCACCTGCCCGGCACGACCCCACTGATCCGGCCAGGCTGATCCGGCCAGGCTGATCCGGCCAGGCTGATCCAGCCCGGTGATCCGACCCGGTGCGAGCGGGGGTCGAGGTCGCTCGCCCCGGAGCCGGATGATCGAACACCTGTTCGAACACCTGAACGGTACACCGGCCCGCCGACATCGCGCCAGAGGTCGGGAGAGGTGTGGGGAGAAGTCAGGCCGAGCGGTCGGCCGAGCCCCGGGAACCATCGGCACCGACGGCACCGCCGCCGGTCCCGGACGGCTCGTCCGGCCCGTCCGGCCCGTCCGCCCACGGACCGGACAGGAACTCACGGGTGTCGGAGTGCCACAGGAAGACGATCACGACGCCCTCGACCAGCAGGGCGACCACGGCCAGGACGACGAAGACCGGCGGGGGCGCGAGCACGAAGCCGAGCGCGATGCTGACGTAGGCCGAGAACAGCATCAGCGCGAACAGGCCGAGCTGGCCCCAGCGATAGCCACGGCGCAGCATGGCCGTGAGCACCCACACCAGCATGGCCCCGACCACGAGCATCGTGACCGCGACCGGCAGGAACGACGGAGGTGCGTACCCGGCGCGCTCCAGCGCCTCGCGGCCGCCCTCGTCGAACACCTCCCGCGCGCCCTCGTGACCCGAGGCCCAGGCCCCGACCACGTCGTCGCGGAACACCGCCAGCAGGACCACGAGCACGCCCATCACCAGGACCAGCCCCCAGGTGGCACGGATCGCGAGCTCCACCGACCGCGGGACGAGCGCCGTCGAGGGCTGCCTGGACCCCTTCGTCGATGGGGTCGTGGGCTGCTGATCCACGTCCGTCCCTTCCGGCTAGGGTCGGCGCATGAGCGCCTCCGAGCCTGCCGCGGTCACCCGGTTCAAGGAGGCCCACACCGCCGCTGGGGGCGGGGGCCGTGTGGTCATCTTGCCAGACAGTGTGCACACCGCAGCCCTGGCCGCCGAGGCGCTCGGCTGCGAGGTGGGGGCGATCGCGAACAGCCTGGTGTTCGACACCGACGGTCGTCCCGTGCTCATCCTCACCTCGGGCTCGCACCGCGTCGACACCGCCGCGACGGCGGGGCGGATCGGCGTACCGGCGTTGAAGCGGGCCTCCCCCGAGTTCGTGCGCGAGCACACCAGCCAGGTGATCGGCGGCGTCTCCCCGCTCGGCCATCCCGCTCCGGTGTCGACCTACCTCGACGTCGCCCTCCGGCGGTACGACGAGATCTGGGCGGCGGCCGGCCACCCCGCCGCCGTCTTCTCCACGACGTACGACGAGCTGTTGGCGATGACCGGGGCGACCGAGGTCGACGTCGACTGAGCGGGCAGGCGACTGAACGGGGCAGGCATGGAGATCTGGATCAACCCGGCGTGCAGCAAGTGCCGCACGGCGCTGGCCGACCTCGACGCCGCCGGCGTCGACTACACGGTGCGGCGCTACCTCGACGATCCCCCGACCCGGTCCGAGCTCGAGACGGTGCTCGCCGCGCTCGGCCTCGAGCCCTGGGACATCGCGCGTCCGAAGGAGTCCGGCGAGGAGGGCCTGACCTTCCCGCGCGACGCGGACCATCGCCGTGAGTGGCTCGATGCCCTGGCGGCCCACCCCCGCGCCATCCAGCGGCCGATCATCACCGCGGCGGACGGGACGACCGTGATCGGTCGCGACGCCGAGTCCGTCGCGACCGCCATCGAGCACGAGACGACGTAGTTGTGGGCACGTTGGCGTTCGTGTTCTCCAGCGGCTGGGGCAGCGGGCTCAACTGCTACCTCGTCGTGCTGGTCCTCGGCATCGCCGACCGCGTCCACGACACCGACCAGATCCCGAACGTCCTGGGACGCTGGGACGTGCTCGGCGTCGCGGCGCTCCTCTACTCACTGGAGTTCGTCGCGGACAAGATCCCGTACGTCGACTCGACCTGGGACCTGATCTCGACCGCGATCCGCCCCACCGCGGGCGCCGTCGTCGGCGTCCTCATCGCCGGGCAGGCCGACTCGCTCAACGGCGCCGTGGCGGCCGTCGTCGGGGGCGGCACCGCCCTGCTCTCCCACTCGGTGAAGACGGGCGCACGGCTCGCCCTCAACTCCTCCCCCGAGCCGGTGACCAACATCGGCGCGAGCATCACCGAGGACCTCGCCGTCCTCGGCGTCGTCTGGTTCGCGATCGAGCACCCGCGCGCCGCGGCCGCGGTCGCGGCGGTCCTGCTGGCCGGCGGGCTCCTGCTGCTCTACGCCCTGGCCAAGCTGGTGCGGCGCGGCTGGCGGCGCTGGAAGGGCCGCGACCGGGTGCCCGACCCCGCCTGAGACCGGCCTCATCGGCGGCCTAGGGTGCGCCCATGGCGCGGGTGGTGGTGGTCGGCGGCGGCTTCGGCGGCCTCGCGTCCGCCTTGCGGCTGGCCAAGCTCGGGCATGCCGTCACCCTCGTGGAGGAGCACGAGCTCGGCGGCGCTCTGGTGCCGGTGACGCAGGACGGCTTCGCCTGGGACACCGTCACCTACACCCTCCTCCCCGGGGTCGTCCGGGACCTGTTCCGCAAGTCCGGACGACCCCTGGACAAGGAGCTCGAGCTCACCCAGCTCGACTGCCTGCGCGAGCACTGGTTCGAGGACGGCACCTCCCTCGTCCTCTCCGCCGGACGGACGACCCAGCTCGAGGCCTTCGACTCCCTGGCCGCTGGGCTCGGCGGGCGGTGGAGCGCTCATGTCGACGCGTACGCCGACGACTGGGAGGTCATCCGGCGGCAGTACGCCGAGGTGCCGTGGGACCGCGAGCATCTCGCGCCCGAGATCGCAGCCCGCCTCGACTCCCGCGAGTCGCTCCGCAAGCGCCTCCGCGCACGGCTCCCGGACGACCGGTCGCGCCTGGTCGCGGCTCACCCGTTCGCGGCCGAGGGGCACGACCTGCGCGACGTCCCCGCCTGGGCCGGGCTGACGGCGTACCTCGAACAACGGTTGGGGGCGTGGGCGTTCACGGGCGGAACCGTCGCGCTCCTCGAGGCGCTCGTGCGCCGGCTCGACACCCGCAAGGTCGCGGTCGTCCGCGGCCGCGCCCACGACATCGTCGTCCGCGGTGGGCGCGCCGTCGGTGTGGCGACCGCCGCGGGCGAGCTGGATGCCGACGTCGTCGTCTGCGCGGTGGACCCACGAAGGCTCCCCGCCCTCGCCGAGTCCGTACGGCGCACGGTGCCCGCGATCCCGGCGGCCACGACGTACCTCGGTCTGGCGGGTGCGGTGCCCGATCTCCCCCACGAGCTGGTCGTCCACGGCGCCCAGACCCTGGTGCTGCGCACCCTCGGGCGGGCGCCCGACGGGCACCACGCCTGGACGGTCCGGTCCCGGGGAACGCACGACGACCCGGTCACGGCCTTGGCCCGGCACGGGCTCGACGTGCGCGACCGGGTGGTGACCCGCGTCGACCTCTCTCCCCGCGACCTCGTGGAGGGTTGGGGAGGCTCGCCCCTCGGCGTGCGGTGGCAGGGCCGGAGCACGGTGCGCCGGAGGCTCGGCCCGCGAACGCCCATCGCGGGCGTCTATGCCGCCGGGTCGCACGCCACCCCCGGGTCCGGGCTGCCGTTCGTGGGCCTGTCGGCGTCGCTGGTGGCGCAGGCCGTCGGCCCGCCGACCGCCTAGTGGACCTGGAACGTCACCGTCACCGCGGACGTCACCGACATCTCCCCCGGCGCGAGCGTCGCGTCCGCCGCGACGGCCTTGGCGAAGCGCGGCTCGCCCACGAGCGAGACCGCGCCGCCCTCGACGACCTCCTGCGGGTCGCCCAGCGTCGCACCGGCGAGGCCCGCGAGGTGACCGGCACGCTCGACCGCGTCGCGGTACGCCATCTCCCGCGCCGCGGACTCCGCGCCGCTCCGGTCGGCGACCTCGAGCGACACGCCCTCGATCTGCAGCCGGTCACCGACTGAGGCGGCCAGGTCCGCGAGGAGGGCGCCGGCGCCCTCGATGTCGTCGCAGCGCAGCGTCAGTGAGTGCCGCGCGTCGAATCCGGCCGGGACGCCTTGCGGGTCGTGGGCCGGCCAGATCTGGACGGAGGTGGAGCCGATCCGCTCCGGTGCCGTGTGCTCGCGTCCGGTCGCGATGACCTGGCGAGCCGCGCTGTCGGCGCCGGCCAGGGCGTCGGCGACTCCAGCGGCGCGATGGACCGCCGCCACGCGCACGACAGCCGAGTCCGGCACCACCCGCGCCTCTCCCTGACCCGTGACCGTGACCGTCCGCATGCGGACATCCTGCCGGGCGGCGTGGGCGGCCGCGAGCGTCAGACCGCGATCTCCAGGGCCGCGAAGATCTCACGCGTCGCCTTGGACCGGTTCAACGTGTAGAAGTGCAGCCCGGGCGCGCCGGCCGCGAGCAGGTCCTGGCAGAGCTCGGTGGCGATCGCGATGCCCTCGGCCCGCAACGCGGTCGGGTCCTCCTCCAGGGGCAGGATCCGGTCGAGGGTCTCCTGAGGCATCTCCCGGCCCGACAGCCGGACCATCGCCCGCATCGACCCGAGGTTCAGGATCGGCATGATGCCCGGCACGATCGGGAAGTCGGCGCCGACGGCCCGGGCGCGCTCGACCAGGCCGAGGTAGTCCCCGGCTCGCAGGACCATCTCGGTGATCGCGAACTCCGCGCCCGCGTCGTACTTGGCCCTCAGCACGCGCGCGTCGTCGTCGAGGCTCGCCGCGTGGCGATGCCCCTCCGGGAACGCAGCCACCCCGATCGAGAAGCCGTGGCCCTGCAGGAAGGTGACGAGCTCCGAGGCGTACTCGAGTCCTCCGGGGGTCGACGTCCACGGCGTTCCGGGACCGCCGGGTGGGTCGCCGCGGAGGGCCAGGACGTTGCGGATGCCCGCGCGCCGCAGGTCGGAGACGATGGTCGACAGCTCGTCCTGGGTGTGCCCGACGCAGGTCAGGTGGGCCATCGGCAGCATCGAGGTCTCCTCGGCGATCCGATGGGTGATGGCGACCGTGCGCTCACGCGTGGTGCCCCCCGCGCCGTACGTCACGGAGACGAAGGTGGGGTGGAGCCGCTCGAGCTCGCTGATCGAGCGCCACAGGACCTCCTCGCCCTCGGCGTCCTTGGGCGGGAAGAACTCGAACGAGAAGGAGCGCTCCCCGCTGCGGAGGAGCTGTCCGATGGCCGAGTGATCGGGCATGTGCGCGAGTGTAAGGAGACAGAGCGTGTGACGGGGGCTGGTCCGGGTTATCGGTGACCACTGCCTAGGCTCGGCCCGTGAGCGACACCGCGTGGGACCGGTCCGACTTCCGCGCGCGGGTCCAAGCCGCACTCGACGCCTTCCTCGGGGAGCAGGCGGCGAGGCTGGCGCCGCTGGGCGACGATGCGGGCCGGTTGCTCGCCGAGGCGCGGGCCTCGGTCTCCGGGGGCAAACGGTTCCGGGCCGCGTTCTGCTACTGGGGGTTCCACGCGGTCGCCGGCGCGCCGTACGACAGCACGGACGACGACGCCCTGGTCCGGGCCTGCGCCTCGCTCGAGCTCCTCCATGCGAGTGCCCTCGTCCACGACGACTACATGGACGCCTCGGACACCCGGCGTGGTCGACCGGCGACGCATCGTGGCTTCGCCGCCGAGCACCGCGCGGACGGGTGGCGGGGCGACCCGGAGCAGTACGGCGCCTCGGCGGCGATCCTGCTCGGCGACCTGCTGCTGAGCTGGTCCGACGAGCTCCTCCGCCGGTGCGGGCTGCCGACGGAACGGGTCGTGGCGGCACTCGACGTCTTCGACCGGTGCCGGTCGGAGGTGATCACGGGACAGTTCCTCGACGTCTCGGTACAGGCGCGCGGTGCCGCCGACGTCGACGCGGCGATGACGGTCCTGCGCTACAAGTCCGCCAAGTACTCCGTCGAGCGGCCGCTCCACATCGGCGCGACCCTGGCCGGAGGGACTGGCGACCAGCTCGCGCGGCTGAGCGCCGTGGGCCTGCCGCTCGGCGAGGCCTTCCAGCTGCGCGACGACCTGCTCGGCGTCTTCGGCGACCCGTCCACCACGGGGAAGCCGGCGGGTGACGACCTGGTCGAGGGGAAGCGGACCGTGTTGGTCGCTCTCGCCCTCGACTCCGCACCGCCGGCCGAGGGCGCCCGGCTCGATGCAGCCCTGGGTACGGCGCTCTCGGAGCCGGACGTGGCCGAGCTGCGCCGGATCATCGACGAGTCGGGAGCCCACCACCAGGTCGAGCAGGTGAT
>DATBDF010000127.1:0-4685 GCA_036270075.1 Nocardioides sp. | reverse complement strand
CAAGCGGTCGCCGTCCACGCGGACCCCGAGCGAGCGCAGCGCCGTCAGGACCTCACCCACGGGTCGGGTCCGCATGTGGGCGTCGCCGTCGAACGCGACGGGGCCGTCGGCGAGGCCGGCGACCGGAGGCACGAACCGCGTGACCGTGCCCGCGAGCCCGCAGTCCACCCGGCCGCCGCCGGCCAGCCGCGCGGGGCTGACCGCCCAGTCGTCCGCGGCGGTGTCCACCGGTACGCCGAGGGCGGCGAGTGCCCCGGCCATCAGTAGGGTGTCGCGGGACCGCAGCGCGCGGCGTACCACGGAGGGTCCGTCCGCGAGGGCCGCGAGCACCAGGGCGCGGTTGGTCAGCGACTTGCTTCCCGGCAAGGACACCTCGGCCCGGACGGGTCCGCGGGCGTACGGCGCCGGCCAGGGGTCGGTCGTCGTCGGCGCACTGATCACCGCCGCAGGGTACCGAGGGGCGGCGCCCGTGAGCTCAGGTCAGGTGGGCCTTGGCGAGACGGGCCTCGCTGCGAGCCTGCTTCGCGAGCACCCGGGCTTCGCGGCGTACGTCACGGGCGGCTCGTCGGGCTCGCCAGGCCACGCCCGGCTTGCCCTCGGTGTCCACGGCCGCCAGCAGGAGCCCGCCGAGCATCGAGACGTTCTTGAAGAACTGGATCCGCTGCGACGACCGCGCGGACTTGTCCTTCTCCTCCCAGAACGGGTGACCGGCGTACGTCGTGGGCAGCAGCGTGGCCGCGAGGACCAGCGCCGAGATGCGTGGCAGCCGTCCGGTCGCCAGGCTCAGGCCGGCCAGAACCTGCGCTCCGCCGTTGATCCGGACGAGCGTGGCCGGGTCGGTGGGCACCGGCAGTCCCGGTGCGACCTTCTCGGCGATCGTGGGCACCTGGGTGGTGACCCGCTCCGCCTTCGGCACCTTGCTCGACGCGTGGGAGAGCGCGTCGATGCCCCCGACCACGAACATCGACGCGAGCATCGGGCGTGCGAGGAGTCTGATCGCGGTCATGGGGGTCTCGTACCCGGGACCGGTCGGGTTCAGTCGTGCAGCCGCACCACGACGGAGTTGTTGGTGTTGTCGGGATCCGCGAGCGGCGCATCCGGCTGGACCTCGAAGGAGATGCCGCGGCCCGGGTCGCCGTGCACGTTCACCGAGAACACGAACTGGGTGCGGTCGGCTGTCACGAGGCAGGAGAAGCTGGCGGGTCCGGTCTTGGTGCAGGCTCCACCGTCGCCCTCCGGCTGGAGGGAGTAGTTCTCGTTGGCGCTGACCACAAGGTGGGCCGTCGAGCCCGGCGGGAGTCCACGCACAGTCGCGGTGACGCCGGAGTGTCCGCCGATGTCGCCGGTCTGCTCGGCCGTGAGAGAGAGGTCGGCGGTCTGCGGTGCGATGACGTTCATCGAGGCGGAGTACGCGCCGTCCTCGTAATCCTCGTTCCCCTGCTGGGTCGCGTTGAACTCGCACGTTCCGGGGTTCAGCATCGTCAACGTTCCGTTGGCGTAGGCACAGGCCTCGCCGGTCGTGTGTCCCACCACCGCGTTTCCGGAACGCCCGCCAGTGACCGTGAACGTGTCCCCGACGGCCGCGGTGGACGAGGCGGCCGGAGTCAGCACGATGATCTGGACGCCCTTGGCGACGACGAACCTCTGGCGCGCGATGTCCGGGGCCAGGTCGGCGTTGCCACCCTGCGTCGCCACCACCTCGCACGTTCCTGCGTGGTCGAAGCTGACGGCGGAGCCGGAGAGCGAGCAGGCGGAGTTCGTCGTGTCATCCCCGATGGAGAGCGCGACGTCTTGACCGGAGGTGCTCGTGGCGGTGGCGTCGTAGCTGCCGTCCACGTGCGCGTCGGCGGGTGCCTCGCCGGCGAACGTGACGGTCTGGGCGGTCTGCGGGACGACGATGCTCTGGGTCACCTTCGTGCCGCCGGCCTTCGAGGCCGAGCGGCTCGCGGACTGGTCCGCGGCGATCACACAGGTCCCCGCGTGGTCGAAGGTCACGGTGGTGCCCTGGATCGAGCACGCGTCGTTGGTCGTGGCCGGGTCGACCGAGAAGGTGATGGCTCCGCCGGAGCCGCCGCGCGCGCTCACCCGGTAGGTGCTTCCGATCGCCGGGTGGTCGGGAGGTGTGGAGTCGAAGCTGATCTCACGCGGCTGGGTCGGACCGGTCGTCGGGTCGGTCGGACCGCTGGTGGGATCGGTCGGACCGGTGGTCGGGTCGGTCGGTCCGCCGGTCGGGTCGGTTCCGGAGGTCGGCTCGGACGACGGGCCGCCGGTGCTCACGGTCGGCGGGGTGGAGTCGTTGCTCACCGGGGGCAGGGCGGCCGGAGCCGTGGACTGCCCGGGCGTCCGCGGCAGACCGCGACCGTCGGTCGAGGTCGTGTTGTTGCCCGGGCCGTGGTGCTGGGTCGTCGGGCCGCTGGGGCCGCTGGACGGCAGCGTCGACGCCACCGGGGCGCGGTTCACCGGGTTGCCGAGGTCGGCCGCGGGGTGGCTCCCGCCCAGGTGCGAGGCGCCGTAGATCGCGAGCACGGCCGTCGCCGTCACCACCATGCCGCCGACCGCGGTCACGGAGGCGTGCGAGGCGACCCAGGTCTTGGCGGCCGTGACGGACGTGGAGGCGACGCTCGAGCCGGCTCCGGTCGACGTCATGTAGCTGGCGCCGGCGGTCCCGAGCAGCAGCGGGGCGAGCAGCGCGGCCAGCCCTGAGTTGACCTCGGTCAGCTCCAGGTAGACGGCCGCGCAGGCGCGGCACGCAGCGAGGTGGTCGTCGACGCGAGCCGAGTCGCGACGCGACAGGCCACCGCGGACGTAGGCCCCGAGGTGATCACGGGTCCAGGCGCAGTCGACGTCGTCGGGGTCGGTCGCGTGCTGGCTGAGGAACGCCTGGCGCAGTCCCTCGCGTGCCCGGTAGGCCAGAGCGGAGACGGAGTTGGCGCTCATCCCGAGCAGGGGGGCGATGTCGGCCGGCTTCTGCTGCTCCACCTCGGTGTGCCACAGGACCATCTGCCACCGCTCGGGGAGCGAGGCGAAGGCACGCGCCGCTGCGGCGTTGTCGAAACCCTCGACCGCGGTGTCGTGGAAGGGCAGGCCCGGGTCGAACGGCGCGAGGTCGTCGACCGGCCTCAGGCGGGACCCGGCCCGGATGCGGTCGACGTGCAGGCGGCGTACGGCGGTGAGCAGGTAGGCGCGGAACGCGAGGTCGGGGCCGCCTCCGCGCTGGAGGACGGTGAGGACCTTGGTGAAGGCGTCCGAGACCAGGTCGTCGGCGTCGGCCGGCCCCGCCAGCTGGCGCGCCAGACGCCGGGCGGCGTCCACGTGCCGGGCGAAGAGCTCGCCATAGGCGTCGGAGTCGCCGCCACGGACGGCCGAGATGAGCTCGGCGTCGCCCGGGCCGTCGATCGACAGCGAGACGCTCACAACTACTCCAACGGGGGGAACCGAGACCTGTGACGCAAGTATGGTTGGATTCCTGAGCGCGTGAGCGGATTCCCGAGATTTTTTAGTCCAACCCGCATCATGCTTGGCCGCACACGGCGTCCCATCTTCGGAGAGCGCTGGTCGGAGGTTCGGAGGGAGGCGTCATGGGGTTCTGGGCTTTTCGGGAGAAGGTTGTGCCCGGGCCTCCCTCCGCATCCCAGCCTGCGCTCTTCGAGCAGGATCTGGGGGACGTGCCTGAGCGGTTCGAGGCTGTGGGTGAGGCCTTGGTCGCCGGCCGCAGTGCCACCGATGCCTGCGAGGTGGTGGGCAGGTTGCAGGGTAGCCAGGGGGTCTCACTGGAGGAGACCCTGGCGGATCTTCGGACGACTTACGAGCTTGTCGTGGGTACTGAGCCCGCGTTCACCGATGCGTGTGCGGTGGCGTTGGGCTGGAGCGAGGCGACGCTCGCGTACCTGCATCAGCTCTCGTGCGCTGACCCGCTGACCGGGTTGGCCAGCATGGCTCATCTACGGGGCCGGCTCACGGAGCTGTACCGGGGGGACACCCGCGGGCCGGCCCCACTCCGCGACCGGTTCGCGCTGGTGGTGGTCGAGGCTGCCGCGCCGCGTCTCTCCGGCGTCGCCGACGAGGTCTTCGGGCTCGACCTGCGCATGTCCCGGATCGGCGAGTCCGCGCAGTCCGTCTTCTCCGGCGGAGAGACCATCTGCCGGATCGGTCCGCGCCGGATCGTGATCCTGGCCGGCCGCAACGAGGGCCTGGCCCGCCGTACGCGGCTCCTGCGTAGCCTGCTCGAGGTGGGCGAGCGCGGCCTGGGCGGCGTCCGCATCTGGAGCGAGAGCCTCCCGCTGGTGCCCGAGCAGGCCTCGAGCCTGCTCGACGAGCTCTCGAGGGATCAAGCGAGCAGCTGAGCCCGAGGCACGAGGTCGCGCGAGCGCGTCGAAATCCGGTGACGGTGCCTGGCGCCCGTCCTGAGGTGGCCGCCCCGAGTCTCGACAGTCGTGGCGGCCCCGAGTCTCGACAGGCTTGGCGGACGACGGAGTGTCTGTCGTCGGTTCTAGGCTGCCCCCATGTGTGGTCGCTACGCCTCGAGCCGGAAGCCGGAGGACCTCGTCGAGGAGTTCGAGATCTCCGCCCCCGGGGCCAACAAGGTCGAGGAGGCGCTCGCGCCCGACTACAACGTCGCCCCGACCAAGCCGGTGTACGCCGTGGTGGAGCGGTCTCCGTCCTCCCGTGACGACCCCGACCCCGAG
>DATBDF010000126.1:0-17119 GCA_036270075.1 Nocardioides sp. | reverse complement strand
GTGGGCGGCCGTGTGGATCTCCTTCGGCGAGAGCTGGTACCGCGGTGCGGAGCCGCTGCCCTGGGCGGCGCACAAGGTGCTGTGGCAGAAGCTCGGCGAGTACGCCGACCACACCCGGTACCGGCTCGGCCTGGGCGGGGTCCCGGTCGAGATGGTCGAGCGTCGGGTCGAGATCTGACGCACCGCCCCGTCCCCGTAGCCTGAGCCGGTGCTCACGATCGACCGCGCGACGTACGACGGCATCGTCGCCCACGCCAAGCGCGACCACCCCGACGAGGCCTGCGGCATCGTCGCCGGGCCGCAGGGGACCGACCGGCCCGAGCGCCTCGTGGAGATGATCAATGCGGCCGGCAGCCCCACGTTCTACGAGTTCGACTCCACGGACCTGCTCCGGCTCTACCGGGACATGGACGACCGGGACGAGGAGCCGGTCGTGATCTACCACTCGCACACCGCGACCGAGGCCTACCCGAGCCGCACCGACATCGGTCTGGCCATGGAGCCCCACGCGCACTACGTCCTGGTCAGCACCCGGGTGGAAGGGAATAACGCACGTCCCGTGGAGTTCAGGTCGTATCGGATCGTCGACGGCGAGGTGACCGAGGAAGAGGTGACGGTCGTCGACGCCCTGCCCCCCACACAGGCGAAGCACGCCACGAGTCAAGGAGACCCCGATGGCCGTTGAGGTCCGGATCCCCACGATCCTGCGCCCGTACACCGGAGACCAGAAGTCCGTCGAGGCGAACGGCGCGAGCCTGAGCGCCCTGATCGACGACCTCGAGTCGAACCACCCCGGCATCAAGGACCGGCTCGTCGAGGCCAAGGACGGATCGGTGGACCTGCGCCGCTTCGTCAACGTCTACGTCAACGACGAGGACGTCCGCTTCCTCGGCGGTCTCGAGGCGCCGGTGACCGACGGCGACCAGGTCGTCGTGCTGCCCGCCGTCGCCGGCGGCTGACGCACGACGATCTGAGGACGCAGCCCCGCGCTAGGGTCGGGCATGACCTCCGGCGCGAGACGCACGTTCGTCCTGGTGGACGGCGAGAACCTCGACGCCACGCTCGGCGGCAGCGTGCTCGCCCGGCGGCCCGAGCCCGAGGAACGTCCTCGCTGGGAACGCCTCCTCACCTACGCCGAGAAGCTGTGGAACCAGCCCGCGACCGGGCTGTTCTTCCTCAATGCGACGGCCCACCTGCCGCAGTCGTTCGTGTCCGCGCTGCTGGCGATCGGCTTCCGTCCGGTCCCGCTGAGCGGCAAGACCACCGAGAAGGTGGTCGACCTCGGCATCCAGCGCACCCTCGACGCCCTGGTCGGTCACGAGGCCGACGTCCTGCTGTGCAGCCACGACGGGGACTTCCTGCCGCACGTCGAACGCCTCGTGGGTGACCGCCGGGTCGGGCTGGTCGGCTTCCGGGAGTTCATGAACGCCGGCTTCGTGACGGCCGGAGTCGAGGTGCACGACCTCGAGTACGACGTTCAGGCCTTCAACATCACGCTGCCTCGCACTCGCGTGATCCCCCTCGAGGACTTCGACCCGGAGGAGTTCCTGCGCTGAGCGCTCCGCGGGCACCGGTCCACTCGTGCTCGCCGGCTGTCATCCTGGGCGCATGCGGTACGACGATCTCCTCGCGTCCGTCGGCAACACCCCGCTGGTGGGGCTGCCGACGCTCGCGCCGAGCCCCGACGTACGCCTGTGGGCCAAGCTCGAGGACCGCAATCCGACGGGTTCGATCAAGGACCGCGCGGCCCTGGCGATGATCCAGCACGCCGAGAAGGACGGGACGCTGCGGCCGGGCTGCACGATCCTGGAGCCGACCAGCGGCAACACCGGGATCTCGTTGGCGATGGCCGCCCGGCTGCGCGGGTACCGCCTGGTGTGCGTGATGCCCGAGAACACTTCCGACGAGCGCCGTCAGCTGCTGCGGATGTGGGGCGCAGAGATCGTCTCGTCACCCGCCGCCGGCGGGTCCAACGAGGCCGTGCGGGTCGCGAAGGGGATGGCCGCCGACCACCCCGACTGGGTGATGCTCTACCAGAACGGCAACCCTGCCAACGCGCTCGCCCACTACGAGGGGACCGGACCGGAGATCCTGGCCGACCTGCCCTCGGTCACCCACTTCGTCGGCGGGCTGGGCACGACCGGGACGCTGATGGGGGTCGGCCGCTTCTTCCGCGAGCGCAAGCCGGACGTGCGGATCGTCGCCGCCGAGCCGCGGTACGGCGAGCTGGTCTACGGTCTGCGCAACCTCGACGAGGGCTTCGTCCCCGAGCTGTACGACGAGACGCTGATCGACGCCCGCTTCTCGGTCGGCCCCCGCGACGCCGTACGGCGCGTGCGTGAGCTGCTGGACGGCGAGGGCATCTTCGCCGGCATCTCGACCGGCGCCATCCTGCACGCCGCCCTGGCCCAGGCCGCCAGGGCGGAGCGCGCGGGAGAGCGCGCCGAGATCGCCTTCGTCGTCCCGGACGGCGGCTGGAAGTACCTGTCGACCGGTGCCTACGAAGGCACCATCGACGAGGCCGAGGAGGCCCTCGAGGGTCAGCTCTGGGCGTGAGTGCGGGCGGCCCTAGAAGGCGGCCGCGGAAGGCGACCTCAGTCCGACGTGTTCGCGTTGACGTCCTCGCAGTCGGCCCGGATGACGTCGGCGGTGTCGATCGCGCCGAGGTAGTTCACGACGTGGTGCCCGCTGCCGCAGTCGATGACGGCGCGCTTGCCGTCATCGGTGAGGAAGCTGAGCGAGTCGTTCCCGGGTCCCACGAAGATCTGGTCCCTGCCCTGGATCGTCTCGAGCTGGTCGTTGCCGGCGCCGGCTCGGATCACGTCGCCGCCCGGCCCGCCGTGGAAGAAGTCCCCGCCGGGGCCACCGAGCAGGTGGTCGGCGCCCAGGCCTCCGTCGAGGAGGTCACGGCCCGAGCCGCCTCGGAGCCGGTCGTCCCCGGACTGGCCGAACAGCGAGTCCGGACCTCCTCGCCCGTCGATCACGTCGTCCCCGCCGCCTCCGCGGATGGTGTCGCGGTGGTAGGTCCCGGTCAGGTGGTCGTTCCCGTCGGTCCCATGGACGGCCTGGGCGAGCGCCGGTCCGGTGACCAGCACCACCGACGCGGCAGCCGCCGCGGTCGTGGTCAGGATGGAGGTGAGTCGCATGGTCGGTCCTCTCGTCCGGGTCCGGGTACGCCGGCCCAGTCGTGGCTGCGCTCTCGCCCCCGTGCGTGTCTCGACAGGAGGAGGGCCGGGAGAGCCTGATACCCGCACGAGGGCCGGGCGCCACCGGACTCTCCGGGGCCCGCTGGGCCTGTCTCCGTGGTCCGAACGGACCTGTCTCGACCATCGGTCGCGGGTTACCCTGGCCACGAACGACCGGACCCACCCCCTGGAGAGCCCGTGCCAGACACTCCCATCGTCGTCTTCAGCGGTTCCGCCCACCGGACCCTGGCCAGGGCCATCTGCGACGACCTGGGGGTTCCTCTGTCGTCGGTCGAGATGACCCGCTTCAGCAACGACTGCCTGCAGGCCCAGCTCCAGGCGAACTGCCGTCAGCGCGACGTCTACATCGTGCAGCCCCTCGTGCCGCCGACCCAGGAGCACCTCATGGAGCTGCTCCTGATGATCAACGCCGCCCGGGGCGCCAGCGCGGCCTCGATCACCGCGGTGATCCCCTTCTACTCCTACGCCCGGTCGGACAAGAAGGACGCGTCGCGCATCTCGATCGGCGGGCGCCTGGTCGCGGACATGCTGGCGACCGCCGGCGTCCACCGCGTGATCACGATGACGCTGCACGCGCCCCAGGTGCACGGCTTCTTCTCGGTCCCGGTCGACCAGCTCACGGCGCTCGGCGTCCTGGCCGAGCACTTCCTCGCTCAGGACCTGTCCGACGCCGTCGTGGTCTCGCCCGACTTCGGCAACGCCAAGACGGCGACCCAGCTCTCGCGCCTCCTCGGCCTGAGCGTGGCGGCGGGCTCCAAGCAGCGCCTCGCCGACGACCGGGTCGTGATCGACTCCATCGTCGGAGACGTCAGGGGCAAGCGCGCGATCGTCCTGGACGACGAGATCGCCACCGGCGGGTCGATCGTCGAGCTTCTCGACCGCCTCGCCGACCAGGGTTGCACCGGAGCAGCGGTGGCCTGTACCCACGGCCTGTTCGTCGGGAAGGCGGTCGACCGGCTCCGCCACCACCCGATGATCGCCGAGGTCGTCACCACCGACACCGTCCCGGCCCCGTCTGACTGGCCGGAGCTCAAGGTCCGCAGCGTCGCCGGGCTGTTCGCCGAGGCCATCGCCCGCGTGCACGCGGGGGAGTCGGTCAGCAGCCTGTTCGACGGTGTCGACCCGACGTTCGGACCGCCCCAGGCCAAGCTGTTCGGCTGACGGCCGGGCGTGAGTTCGGTCGCGTCCTGCTGCGGCCGAGGGGCTCGACCACCTAGCGTGTGCGTCTGTGTCCCGCGCGCCCCTCGATGCACCCATCGGCATCTTCGACTCGGGCTTCGGGGGACTCACCGTGGCGCGGTCGGTGATCGACCAGCTGCCGCACGAGTCGCTGGTCTACCTCGGCGACACCGCCCGGCAGCCGTACGGCCCCAAGTCCATCGGCGAGGTGCGCGAGTACGCGCTCGAGTGCCTCGACCACCTGGTCACCGAGGGCGTCAAGGCGCTCGTGATCGCCTGCAACTCCGCCAGCGCCGCCATGCTGCGCGACGCACGCGAGCGGTACGACGTACCGGTGGTCGAGGTGATCCTGCCCGCCACTCGCCGTGCCGTGGCGGCCACCCACAACGGGCGGATCGGCGTCATCTGCACCCGGTCCACCGCGGAGTCGCTCGCCTACGACGACGCCTTCGCCGCGGCACCGCACGTCGAGCTGACCACGCGGATCTGCCCCAGGTTCGTCGAGTTCGTCGAGTCCGGGGTGACCGGTGGCGACGAGCTGCTCGCCGTGGCCCACCAGTACCTCGACCCTCTGGTCCGAGCCGGCGTGGACACACTCATCCTCGGATGCACCCACTACCCCCTGCTGACCGGCATCATCTCCTACGTGATGGGGGACCAGGTGACGCTGGTGAGCAGCGCCGAGGAGTGCGCCAAGGACCTCTACAAGCTGATGGCATCCCGCGACCTGATGCGCCCGGGCGGTGAGCCGGCGTACCGGTTCCTCACCACCGGCACCCCCGACGAGTTCGAGCACATCGGGCGCCGCTTCCTCGGTCCGGAGCTCGCCATGGCCGCGCAGTTCGCCGGCGGACTCGCATGAGGCGGGGCATGCGACTGACCGTGATCGGGTGCTCGGGTTCGTTCGCCGGGCCGGACTCCGCGGCGAGCTGCTACCTCGTGGAGGCGGACCACGCAGACGGTCGCACCTGGCGGATCGTGCTCGACCTGGGCAGCGGCGCCCTCGGCCCGCTCCTGAGGTACGGCGACGCCGAGAACGTCGACGGTGTGTTCTTCACCCACCTGCACCCCGACCACTGCCTCGACCTGACCGGCCTGTACGTGCTCCGCAAGTACCACCCCGGCGGCGCACTGCCGCGCATCCCGGTGTGGGGCCCGCAGGGCGTGGCCCGTCGGATGGCGACGGCCTACGACCTGCCCGAGGACCCCGGCATGACCGGCGAGTTCGACTTCCACGAGTTCGCCGGTCAGGTCGAGCTCGGCCCGTTCGTCGTCGAGCCGATCCCCGTGGCGCATCCCGTGCCGGCGTTCGGGTTCCGGGTGAGCGCGGGCAACCGGACCCTGGCCTACACCGGTGACTCCGGCATCTGCCCGGCGCTCGACACGATCGCGTCAGGGGCCGACGTCCTGCTCGCCGAGGCGTCGTTCCGGCACGGCGAGGACAACCCCCACGACCTCCACCTCAGCGGCCGCGAGGCCGGGGAGGTCGCGGCGCGCAACGGCGTACCCCGGCTGGTGATCACCCACGTCCCGCCGTGGTACGACGTCGCCGACATGGTGGCCGAGGCGAAGGACGTGTACGTCGGCGAGCTGTCGGCGGCCTCGCCCGGGGCGACGTACTCGATCTAGCTCCCGCTCAGACCAGCCCCGCGTCGTGCACCACGATCGCGATCTGCACACGGTTGGTGACGTCGAGCTTCTCGAACAGCCGCGAGACGTGCGCCTTGACGGTCGGCACCGAAAGGTACAGCTCGCCGGCGATCTCGGCGTTGCTCAGCCCTCGCCCCACGGCCAGCGCGACGTCGCGCTCGCGGTCCGTCAGCGCGGCCATCTGCCCCTGCGCGAGGGTCGTGCGCGAGAGGTCGGGCGGCGCGACCTGCTTGATCAGGCTGCGCGTCACCGACGGTGAGAGCATCGGGTCACCGTCGGCCACCCGGCGGATGGCCTCGAGGATCTCCGGTGGCGGTGTGTCCTTGAGGAGGAAGCCGTCCGCTCCGGCGGCAAGCGCGCGGAGCACGTAGTCATCGGCGTCGAACGTCGTCAGGACGATCACGTGCGGCGGTTCGGGCTCCTGGCGGAGCTCGACGGTCGCGGCCAGCCCGTCCAGGACCGGCATCCGGATGTCCATCAGCACCACGTCGGGCTGCAGCTCCCTGGCGGCTGCGATGCCGGCCCGTCCGTCCGGCGCCTCGCCGACGACGCGGACGTCGGGCTGTCCGCCGAGCATCAGGCCGAGGGCCGAGCGCACGAGCGGGTCGTCGTCGACGACGAGCACGTCGATCATGGGGTGCTCACCTCACGCCGCCCACGGGATCCAGCCCCGGAGGACCCAGGATCCCTCCTCGCGACGGCCCTCGAGCCGACCGCCACGCAGCTCCGCCCGCTCGGTGAGCCCCACCAGGCCCAGGCCGGCTCCCGGCGTGGAGCCCATCCGGACGCCGAGCGGGTTGCGCAGCTCGACGGTGACGCCGTCCTCCGGTGAGCCGCTGACGATGATCTGCAGGGTCGCCCCGGGCGCGTGCTTGGCGGCGTTCGTCATGCCCTCCTGCACGATCCGGTAGACGGTCCGGCCGATCACGTCCGGGAGGGCGGTCGCGTCGACGCCGAGCCGGTCGTCGTAGGTGACCTTGAGCCCGGCCGAGCGGACGGCCTCGACCAGCGGTGCCAGGTCGGCGTACGTCGGCTGCGGCGGCTCCAGCGGCTTCCCGGTCTGCGGGTCGCGCAGCACCCCGAGCACGCTGCGCAGATCGGCCAGCGCCTGGTGGGCCGTGTCCTGGATGATCGTGGCGCTTGCGCGCATCTGGTCGGCGTCGAGGTCGGTCCGGAAGGCGAGTGCGCCGGCGTGCATCGAGACCTGCGAGATGCGGTGGGCGAGCACGTCGTGCATCTCGCGGGCGATCTGCGCCCGTTCGTTCGCCCGCGCCTGGGCCGTGCGCAGCTCCTGCTCGGCCTCGGCCCTCTCGGCGCGGTTCTTCAGGGTCCACAGCAGCTCGCGACGCGAGCCGATGTAGGCGCCCCACCCGAGCACCGCCACCGAGATGACCACGACCACGAGGATCGTGACCCACCAGGGACCGTTGTCCGGCGTCGGAACGATCACGTTGTAGGTCAGGGTCGCCGCGAGGTTGATCAGGCCGATCGTGACCAGCTGCCACCACACACGACGGGTGGCCAGCGACGCGGCAGCCAGCACACCGGGCCCGGATGCCGTGGAGCTGAGGAACCCGAAGGCCGTGATCGTGGTCGCCACGGTCATCGGGTAGCGGCGGCGGAACCAGACCAGGACGAACGAGATCGCGCCGAGCACGAAGTCGACGGCGACCAGCCAGTGCGCCTGCCGCCACGCCGCCGGGAGCGAGGTGATGCAGGTCAGGACGCAGATGCCGAGCATGGCCGCCGTACGCCAGACGTGGCCCCACCGCGTCAGCCGCGGCTGGTAGAGGTCCGGCGGCGTGTGCTCCACGGGCACGATCGTAGGAGCCGGGGCGGCACGGGACACCGGCCCTCGGCAGGCGCGGTCCCCTACTTTGGTCGGGCGCTTCCAGCCTGCCGTCGCATCCGGTCTCGGGGCGGGGATGGCAGGCTGGTGCCCATGATCAAGGTGGAAGGGCTCACCCGGGCCTACGGGAGTTTCATCGCAGTCAACGACATCAGCTTCGAGTGCAAGCCGGGGACGGTCACCGGCTTCCTCGGTCCCAACGGCGCAGGAAAGACCACGACCATGCGAGTCATGGTCGGGCTCACGCCGCCCACCGGGGGCGACGTGACGATCGGGGGGCTGCACTACGCGGCGATCCCCAACCCCGGCCGGCACGTCGGTGTCCTGCTCGACGCCTCGGCGCAGCACGCCGGCCGGACCGGACGCGAGGTCCTGGAGATCGGCGCCCGCACGATGGGGCTGGCCGAGTCGCGCGTCGACGAGATGCTCGAGCTGGTCTCGCTGGACGGACGCGAGGCCAAGCGCCGCGTCCGC
This sequence comes from Nocardioides sp., assembly GCA_036270075.1. Lineage (GTDB taxonomy): Bacteria > Actinomycetota > Actinomycetes > Propionibacteriales > Nocardioidaceae > Nocardioides. The sequence goes on along the minus strand of DATBDF010000126.1, from coordinate 8,761 downwards.
AACTACTCGTTGGGCATGCGGCAGCGTCTCGGCATCGCCCACGCGCTGCTCGGCGACCCGTCGGTGCTGATCCTCGACGAGCCTGCCAACGGCCTCGATCCGGCGGGCATCCGCTGGATGCGCAGCCTGCTCAAGGGCTTCGCCGACCGCGGCGGCACCGTCCTCCTGTCCAGTCACCTGCTCCACGAGGTGGAGCAGATCGCCGACGAGATGCTCCTGATCGGCAACGGCCGGATCGTCGCGCGTGGCACGCGCGACGAGCTCCTGCTCAATGCCACCGGTGGCGTGCACACCACGCTGGTCACGGCCCTGGACAACGGCCAGCTCAGCATGGCCCTGACCGAGAAGGGGTACGCCGTGCACGTCGCGGGGAGCGGACTCCGGGTCACCGCCGAGCCGGTCGACGTCGGCCGGGTCGCGGCCGAGTTGCAGATCGTGCTGACCGACCTCCGGGCCGGGAACGAGGGCGGCCTGGAGGACCTGTTCCTCGAGCTCACCGCCGACACCCAGCGGGACACGCTGCCCACCGAGGTGCCGGCATGACCGCGACCGCCCTCACGACTCTCGACGTCTCCCAGACCCCGGTCGTCCCGTTCGGGCGGCTGGTGAGCGTGGAGCTCCGCAAGCTGGCCGACACCCGTGCCGGCCGCTGGCTGTTGATCTCGATCGCCGCGCTGACCCTGATCGTGCTGATCATCCAGCTGTCGGTCGTGGTCAGCCAGGACATCAATGCGACGTACGCCGACTTCATGCAGGGTGCGAACGCCCCGATGGGGATCCTGCTGCCGGTCCTCGGGATCATGTCGGTGACCAGCGAGTGGAGCCAGCGCACCGCCATGGTGACCTTCACCCTCGAGCCGTCCCGCATCCGGGTGATGGCCGCGAAGTTCGTCGGCCTGATCATCCTGGCGCTGGTGGCCCTCGTGATCGGGCTCCTGCTGGGGGCCCTGGTCAACCTCCTGTACGGCGCCTTCTCCGGCAACGACCCGGTGTGGGGCAGCGTCGGTAAGGTGATCCTGTGCTACCTCGTCGTGTGGGTCCTCGGCATGGCAACGGGCTTCGCCTTCGGCGCGGTGTTCCTGAACTCGGCTGCCGGGATCGTCCTCTACTTCGTCTACAACTTCGTGCTGCCGGCGCCGTTCGAGATCGGCGCCCAGCTGATGGACTGGTTCGACACCATCCGTCCCTGGATCGACTTCAACTACGCCCAGGGGCCGCTGCTCGACACGACGATCTCGGGCAGTGAGTGGGGCCACCTGGTCACGTCCGGCCTGATCTGGCTCGTGCTCCCGCTGCTCATCGGCGTGTGGCGCATCCGGCGCGCGGAGGTGAAGTGAGCACCGCCCTGCCGGCTCCGGCGGCGACGTTCGACGTCTCCGGCACTCCCGGCATCCCGTTCGGCCGGCTCGTCAAGGTGGAGCTGCGCAAGGCGATCGACACCCGGGCCGGTCGCTGGCTGGTCGGCGTCACCGCCGGGCTCGCCCTGGTCGGCGACCTGCTGATCGCGATCATCCTGGCCGTCCAGGACGAGGCCCTCACCTACGGCGACCTGGTCGCCGGCGCGGCCTTCGTCTGCTCGGTCATGCTCCCGGTGCTCGGGATCATGCTGGTCACCAGCGAGTGGAGCCAGCGCACGGCGATGACGACGTTCGCCCTGGAGCCGCGCCGCATGCGGATCGTGTTCGCGAAGATGGTTGCCGGCGTGCTCCTCACGGCGTTCGTGATCGCCTTCGCGCTCGTCGTCGGGGTTCTGTGCAACCTCTTGTTCGGCGTGCTCGGCGGCTCCCTGGACTGGACGTTCGGCTGGACCGGCTTCCTGGCGTTCGTCGCGACCCAGACGATGGCCATGCTCGGTGGGTTCGCGCTGGCCTGCCTGCTGCTCAACACGCCGGCGGCGATCGTGGTCTTCTTCGTCTACAAGTGGGTCCTGCCGGGCATCCTCGCGCTCGGCGCGGCCCTGATGTCCTGGTTCAACGACATCGTGGGCTGGATCGACTTCCAGGCGGCGCAGAACGAGCTGTACGACGCACCGCTGACCGGGCAGCAGTGGGGTCATCTGGTGGTGAGCGGGACCATCTGGCTGGTCATCCCGCTGGCGATCGGGATCTGGCGCATCCGTCGTGCCGAGGTGAAGTAGGTCTCGGTCCGAGTGGTCGGAGACGAGCCGGTGCCACGTCGTCGGCCCGCGTGGCTAGGGTCTCGGCCATGGATACCCCCCGATCCACGGCCCCGTCGCCACGCAGCGACGGCCGGGCCGACGACGCACTGCGTCCCGTGACCATCACCCGACACTGGCTCGACCACGCCGCCGGCTCGGTCCTCATCGAGTTCGGCAGGACGCGGGTGCTCTGCGCCGCCTCAGCCTCCGAGGGCGTTCCGCGCTGGCGCAAGGGCTCCGGGCTCGGCTGGGTCACCGCCGAGTACGCCATGCTCCCGGCCTCGACCAACACCCGCTCCGACCGCGAGTCGGTCCGCGGGAGGATCGGCGGTCGCACCCACGAGATTTCGCGGCTGATCGGCCGCTCGCTGCGTGCGGTCATCGACTACAAGGCGCTCGGTGAGAACACGATCGTCCTCGACTGCGACGTCCTCCAGGCCGACGGAGGCACCCGCACCGCCGCGATCACGGGGGCGTACGTCGCCCTCGCCGACGCCGTCGCCCACCTCCGCTCGCAGGGATCCCTCGCGGGCGAGCCGCTCAGCGGATCTGTCGCCGCGGTCAGCGTCGGCATCATCGACGGCACTCCGCGCCTCGACCTGCACTACGACGACGACGTCCGGGCCGAGACCGACATGAACGTGGTCATGACCGGCGACGGGAGGTTCGTCGAGGTCCAGGGCACGGCCGAGGGAGCGCCGTTCGACCGGTCCGAGCTCGACAGCCTGCTGGCCCTGGCCGCCCGGGGCTGCGCCGATCTGACGCGTCTCCAGCAGGAGGCTCTCGCGCCGTGACCCGCGTCTTCCTGGCCTCGCGCAACGCGGGGAAGCTCGCGGAGATGCGCCGGATCCTCGCTCCAGATCTGCCCGACATCGAGGTGCTCGGTCTCGATGACGTCCCCACCTACGACGAGCCGGTCGAGGACCAGCCCACCTTCGAGGGGAACGCCCTGCTGAAGGCCCGCGCGGGCTTGGCCGCAACCGGGCTGCCGTCGATCGCCGACGACTCCGGCCTGTGCGTCGACGCCCTGAACGGCATGCCGGGAGTGCTCTCGGCGCGCTGGTCGGGCCCGCCCAAGTCCGACGAGCGGAACAACGCGTTGCTCCTCGAGCAGCTGACCGACGTGCCAGACGAACGCCGGGGCGCCCACTTCACCTGCGCCGTCGCGTTCTGCGCGCCGGCGCACGAGCCGCTGGTCGTCGAGGGCCGCATGGACGGCCGGATCATCCATGAGACCCGAGGTACCGGCGGCTTCGGCTACGACGTCCTGTTCGAGGCCGTCGAGCACCCCGGCCGGACCACCGCCGAGCTCGATCCCCACGACAAGGACGCCATCTCCCACCGCGGTCGTGCGCTTCGTGCGATCGCCCCCGAGGTGGCTGCTCGACTACGAGCCGGCTGAGGGGCCGCGGCCGCGCCGGCGGACCGTCGAGCCGTAGGCCATCCATCCCGTTCCGGGCCGGGCGGGTGGCAGCGAACCCAGCCCACCCCCGGCTGGCAGGTCCTCCGGTGAGTTGCCGACGCCCAACAGGCTGCGGGTGACCTGCTGCGCAGTATCGAGCAGGTCGTCGAGTGCCCGCTCGGTGTGCGCGCCGGTGACGGCGCGTAAGGGAGTCTGCTGCCGCAACGACTCGAGCACGGCCCGCCGGACGAGCTCCTTGAGGAAGGACGCCGTGACGCCCTCGGTCCGCTCGATGACGTCGTCCATGTCGTCGTCGGTGAGCTCGAGCGGGACTCCGCGGGCGTAGAGGGCGAACAACCGACGGCGGGCATCGGCGTCCGGGACGTCGATCTCGACCGCCACGTCAACCCGACCGGGGCGGGCCGCGAGCGCCGGCTCCAGCAGGTCGGCACGGTTCGTGGTGAGCACGAACAGGAGGTCGGCGTCGGACGCCGCGCCGTCCATCGCGTCGAGGAGGTCGAACAGGATGGGGTTCGAGCTTGGTCCGAAGCTCCGGTCCTCGGCGACCAGGTCGACGTCCTCCAGCACCATCACCGACGGCTGGAGCTCACGGCCGAGGCTCGCGGCGGGTCCGATCGCCCGCAACGACCGCCCGGTGAGGAGCAGTCGCGTGTAGCCGGACATCTGGCCGACGAGGTACCGCGTCGTGTGCGTCTTGCCGGTGCCCGGCGGGCCGAAGAGCAGCAACCCCCGCTTCACGTGCTGACCGGCCTCCCGCAGGGCCTCACGATGTTCGGCGACGCCGAGAGCGTGGCGTTCGATCCGCTCGAGGGCGATCTCCGGGAGGACGACGTCCTCGCGGGGCGGGCGGGGCAGGTCGACGAAGGTGAGCGAGATCCCGCCCATCTGCGAGACCTCCACCTCGAGCACGTGTCCGCGGTAGACGTTCAGCCGGTTCCGGAGCTCGTCGAGCTCGGCGTGCACGGCCTGCGCGGCCTCCACGGGGAGTCCCGCGATCTCCACGACCACGGTCTGCTCGTGCTCGACCTGACCGACGATCAGCACGACGTACTGCCCCCGCGCATCGTTCACCAGCAGCGCGGCGAGGACGAAGCAGGCCAGCGTCGACCCCGGACCGTTGGCGAGGTCGACGTACGGGGGCGCCGACAGGCGCAGCGGCGGGATTCCCTCGCCGCCGATCAGGTGGTGCAGCCGGATCCGGTCGTAGTGCGGCGGGACCGCGATGCCGTGCACCGCAGCCGTCCGGCCGTCCTCCGACAGCCAGTGGTTCAGCGCGGTCTGGAGGTTGACATGCTCGAACTCGGGCAGGTTCCGGGCCACCACGGAATGGGCGCGACCTGCTTCACCCAGGAAGTCCTGGACGAGCGCGACCACGGGGTTGCGGTCCTGTCGGGCGAAGTGCTCCGAGTGGATCCACTCCATGAACTTCAGGTAGGACCGTGCGAACTCGCGAGCCTCGTCGTCGGTTGCCCCCGCCACCGGGTCACCCTCCCACATCGTGCGTGCGCTCGGAGAGATTCGAACTCTCACTGGCCGCGACCTAAACGCGGTGCCTCTGCCGGTTGGGCTACGAGCGCGTGGGCGACAAGTCTAGGGAGGACTCGCGGACGCCCAGCCGGGTGAGGACGAGGAGCCCGGCGACGACGTAGCCGGCTCCTTGGAGCGCCAGGATCGGGATGATCCCGGTGGGTCCACCCAGGAGTCCCGCGAGCGTCGCGCCGACGACGACGCTCAGGGCCTGGGCGAGCGACATCAGGCTGAAGACCCGACCACGACGTTCGTCGGTGGTGTGGCGCTGGAAGAGCGTCATCATGCCGGCCACGAGCACGGCGCCGGGCAGGCCGACGATGATCATCCCGATCGCAGCCGGCCACGGGTTCACCCAGACCAGGGGGTAGGTGAAGATCGCCAGGTCGACCAGCCCGAACAGGATCGACGCGACCCACACCATGCTCACGGCCGACCAGCGCTCGGCGATGACCGCCACGAAGAAGCCGCCGATCACGCCGCCGATGGCCTGGACGCCGGTGATCACGCCGTACACCTCTCCGCTGCCGTGCAGGACGTGCCGGACGTACGGCGCGAACAGGGTCCCCATGATCCCCTCGCCGGTGCTGGTGATGAGCAGGGCGATCATCAGGGTCGAGATCACGCGGCTGGCCACGACCGTGCGGAACCCCTCCCGCCACTCGGCGACGAGAGTGGCGACCCGACCTCGCACGATCTCGGCGGCTTCCTCGTCGGCCAGCTCGGTCGGGACCTCGGCGCGTCCCGAGGTCCGGATCCGCGCGACCAACAAGGCGGCGAGCAGGAAGGTCAGGGCATCGGCCACCGCGATCCCGCGGATCCCGCCGGTGGCAGCGATGACCCCGCCCACGCCGGACCCGACCAGACGGGCCACGTTGCGCATCTGGCCGGCCAACCCGTTGGCCGCCATCAGGTCCGAGTCGTCGACGACCTTCGGCAGGAACGCCTGATCCGCCGGCGCGAAGAACACCTCGATGCAGGACTGGACCGCGAGGACGGCGTACACGAGCCAGATCTGGTCCTGGCCCGAGACCAGGAGCAGCGGCGCGAGCCCGACCGCGAGGAGCAGGTTGGACACGATCATGGTCCGCTTGCGGTCCCAGCGGTCCACGAAGACCCCGGCCACGCTGCCGACCAGGACCTGGGGGATGAACGCCGAGAGCAGGGCCGCGGCGGAGGCCAGCGTCGACCCGGTGAGGGCGTAGACGGAGTAGGCCAGACCGACCGACAGCAGCCAGTCCCCGGTCACCGACACCAGACCGGCCCCGAGCAGCAGCCTCAGGTCGGGCGCCCGACCCAGCAGGCGGGCGGGCGCAGGCAGGTCGAGTGACAGCATGGCGACACCGTAGCGACATCATCGTGACGTCGCAATGGCGTCGTCCTGCCGCCAGGGTCAGTCGATGCCCAGGTCTCGCCGGAGCTTGGCGACGTGGCCGGTGGCTTTGACGTTGTACTGGGCGAGGGTGATCCTGCCCTCCTCGTCGACCACGAACGTCGAGCGGATCACGCCCTCGACGAGCTTGCCGTACAGCTTCTTCTCGCCGTACGCGCCGTAGGCGTTCATCACCGACTTGTCGGAGTCGGAGAGCAGCGTGATCGTCAGCCCGTCCTTCTCCCGGAACTTCGCGAGCTTCTCGGGGGAGTCGGGCGAGATGCCCAGCACGTCGTACCCCTGGGCCTGCAGCGAGGACAGCGAGTCGGTGAAGTCGCAGGCCTGGGTGGTGCAGCCGGGCGTCATCGCGGCCGGGTAGAAGTACACGATCGTCTTGCGGCCGCGGGAGTCTGCCAAGGAAACGGTCCGTCCGTCGTCGGTCGGCAGCGAGAAGTCGGGGGCCGGGTCACCGGTGGAGAGGCGAGTCATGGGCCGACCGTAGCCCGTCCCGGCGAGGGCGTCGGTGGGCGCCCGTTGATAGCCTTCCCGCGTGACCAAGGAGACGACCACTGCGCTCGAGGCCGAGATGGAGGCCACCCGCGAACGGCTGGCCGACACCATCGACCAGCTGGTCTACCGCGCCAACCCGAAGACGATCGTGCGGCGCGAGGTCACCTCGATCAAGGGCTACTTCGTCGACCTCCAGACGGGGCAGCCCCGCACGACCAACATCCTCAAGGTCATCGGTGGTGTGGTCGGCGTCGTGGTGCTGTTCGGCGTGGTCCGCGCGGTCGCGCGCGACTGAGACGGCCGAGGCCCGAGATGTCCGAGAAGCTGCCGATCAGGATGCTGCACGACCGTCTCCTGGTCGAGGTCGACCACGAGAACGGCGAGCGGCGTTCGGCCGGCGGCATCGTCATCCCCGCCACGGCCGCCATGGCGTCCAAGCGGCTCGTCTGGTCGCGGGTCGTCGCTGCCGGACCGCACGCGCGGTCGGTGCAGGTCGACGACCGTGTCCTGTTCGACCCGGAGGACAAGGCCGAGGTCGAGGTCCAGGGCGACACGTACGTCGTGATGCGTGAGCGCGATATCCACGCCGTGGCCGCCGACCGGCTCGGCGACGTGGCGACCGGCCTCTACCTCTGAGCTGGCGGGTCAGCCCCGCGGCGGCACCGGTTGCAGGGGCGCCGAGCTCGGATCGGGCAGCGGACCGGTGCCCGCCTCAGTTGGCGAGGTCGGAGGACCAGCGTTCCTCGATCCGGCCGAACCGCCATACCGCCAGCGCCACCGCCCACGCCAGCACGAACAGGCCCACGATGCCGTAGCCGGCGTAGTCGAGCGGGATCGACGCGATCGCGGCGAGCGGGCCCGAGGTGATGTGGGCCTGGTCGGCGACGACGCCCACCAGCTCGATGGTGCCGATGATGAGGGCGACCGCGACCGAGATGCTCGTGATCGTGATGTTGTAGAAGATCTTGCGCACCGGCTTGGCGAACGCCCAGCCGTAGGCGGCGTTCATGAAGACCCCGTCGACGGTGTCGGCGAGGCACATCCCCGCGGCGAACAGGATGGGCAGCACGAGGATGGCGTAGAACGGCAGGTCGAACGCCGCCGCTCCGCCGGCGAGCACCAGCAGGCCGACCTCGGTGGCGGTGTCGAAGCCCAGGCCGAACAGCACGCCGACCGGGTAGATGCCCGCCGGTGAGCGCACCGAGCGGGTGAGCGCGCCGAGGAAGCGGTTCATGAGGCCGCGCTTGTCCAGCTGCGCCTCGAGCTCGGCCTCGTCGTAGCGGCCCGAGCGCATCTCGCGGAAGATCCGCAGCACGCCGACCAGCACCGCCAGGTTGAGCACGCCGAGCACCCACAGGAAGACCCCGGAGACCGACGCGCCGATCACCCCGGTGACCGCGTGCAGCCGCGACCCGCCGTCCGCGACCTGCCCGGCCAGCGCTTTGACGCCCACGCTGAGCAGCACGGCGAGGCCGCAGACGATCGTCGAGTGCCCGAGGGAGAACCAGAACCCGACCGACAGCGGCCGCTTGCCCTCGGCCATCAGCTTTCGGGTCGTGTTGTCGATCGCGGCGATGTGGTCGGCATCGAACGCGTGCCGCATGCCGAGCGTGTACGCCGTGACGCCGATCCCGATGCCGAAGGACTTGGTGCCGAGGCTGTAGTGCTCAGGGGCGACGATCGCCACCAGGGTGAACCAGCCGATGACGTGCAGCGCGACGATGAACGCGGCCATCGCGCCGAGCCGCGACCACTCCGCTCTGCTCATCGA
>DATBDF010000125.1:0-7720 GCA_036270075.1 Nocardioides sp. | reverse complement strand
TTCGCCGCGCGCGCGCTCGGAAAATATGAGAAGGGCCCTCATCGGTATGAGCGACAAGGGCCCTTCACTCGACGTTCGCCGGACCGGAGTCCCGCCACGCCGCTGACCGGTACTGGTGACGCTCCCGGTCGATCTCGCCGGCTCCTCCGATCCCGCTGGCCTCGCCACCTGGCCACCGCAGCCCCTCGTCGGCAAGCCGTCGAGGCACTGTCTGGATCTTCGTCTCCGACCGATCCCGTCCCTCCCGGAGGAAGAACGTGAGGAGAGTTCTATTCGGCGAAAGCCCATGAAGACAAGGGGTTTCCCGACATTTCTTTCACATACTTCGAGTTCCGGCGAGTCCTCCACAACGAGCCACGAGTTCGTCCACAGACGATCCCCCTGATCTCCACAGATCAGGAAGCCGCCTGTGGATCACGCGGCTGCACACCTCGACGCTCGACGCCCGGTCAGGTCGCCAGTCCGAGCTGCTCGAAGCCGGCCGCGACCTCCAGCAACCGCCGGTCCGCGGCGTACGGCGCGACCACCTGGACGCCGACCGGCAGTCCCTCGGCGGTGTGACCTCCGGGAAGCGAGATCGCCGGGCAGCCGGTCACCGTGATGACGTAGGCCGAGCGCATCCAGTCCAGGTACGTCGCCATCGAGCGGCCGTTGATCTCGGTCGGGAACTCCTGGTCGGCGGGGAACGGAGGCACCTGCGCGGTGGGCAGGAGCAGCACGTCGTAGGACTCGAAGAAGCGACGCATCCGCTCCGAGAGCGCCGTGCGCTGCGCGTAGCCGCGCGCGACGTCGGCGCCGGTCAGAGCGGCGCCCGCCCGGATGTTGTCGGCCAGCGACGGCTTGAAGGCGTCCGGGCGGGCCGCGAGGAGCTCGCCGAGGCTCGCCTGGAAGAGCCAGGCCCGCAGCGTGCGGAACGTGTCGTCGGCCTCAGCCAGGTCCGGATGAGCCGAGTCGACGTGCGCGCCCGACGCGGTGAGTGAGTTGGCTGCCTGCTCCACCACCCGGCGTACCTGTGTGTCGACCTCGAGGAGGCCGCCGAGGTCGTGGCTCACCGCGACCCGGAGGCCGCCCAGGTCGGCCGGTGACGGGTCCTCGAAGACCTGCCCGGGGTCGCCGAGCGCGGTCGGGACCCGCGGATCGGGGCCGGCGATCACCGACAGCAGCAGGGCGACATCACCGACGTTGCGCGCGAGCGGACCGCTGGTCGCGGTGGTTTCCCAGTAGTTGTCGTCCGGCCACGACGGCACCCGGGCGAGGGAGGGGCGCAGGCCGACCACACCGCAGAACGACGCGGGGTTGCGCAGCGAACCGCCCATGTCCGATCCATCGGCCAGCGGCACCATCCCGGCCCGGAGGGCGCACGCGGCTCCGCCACTCGATCCGCCGGCCGAGCGTCGCGGGTCGACGGGGTTGAGCGTGGTGCCGAAGACCGAGTTGAAAGTGTGCGATCCGGCGGCGAACTCGGGCACGTTGGTCTTGCCGATGGTGACCGCACCGGCGCCCCTGATCCGCTCGACGATGAGCTCGTCGGCGTCGGGCACGTGGTCGGCGAACAGGGGCGAGCCGTACGTCGTCCGCCAGCCGGCAACGTCGTGAGTGTCCTTGAAGGCGAACGGCAGGCCGTGGAGCGGTCCGAGACGGTCGCCGCTCGCGGTCGCCTGGTCGGCGGCTGTGGCGCTCAGACGCGCGCGATCCTCGTCCAGCGACACGATCGCGTTGAGCTGCGGGTTGCGCTCGGCGATCCGCTCGAGGTGGAGCTCGAGCAGCTCGCGTGCCGAGATCTGGCGGTTACGGATCGCAGCGACCATCTCCCGGGCGGTCGAGTCGACGGTCAGGTCCGTCATCGCTCCCACCAGTCACAGGGTTGTTGGCCCGTCCCGGACGTTCGGGGGGGTTGCAAAGGCCACGAAGGTCCGACTCCCCCGCCTAGGCGGGGGACCGGGCGAGGGCACGCCCCCACCATCAGCGCCGCCGCCGGCCGAAGATCCCGCCGGCGAGGACGCCGAGCAGGACCAGCCCGGCACCGAGGGCGACGCCCTTGAGGAACTCCTGCTGCGACGACGCGGGCCGTGGCGGGGCGGTGAAAACCTGGCCTACCTCGCCCGTCGCCGCGGCCGGGGCGGGCGTGCTCGCCGGGGCGCCCGCCGCAGCGGCCGGGCCACCGCCGATCGCGGCGGCGACGTTGCCGAAGAACTCGCCGGCCATCCGCTTGGAGACCGACCCGAGCATCCGCTGGCCGACGCCGCCGACCATCCCGCCGACGATCGCGTCGGCGTCGTAGGACACCCGAGTGGCAGCGTCGCCGTCGGGGGCGAACGCGACGTTCACGGTGGCATCGATCGTCCCCGGCGCGCCGGCGCCTTGCAGCCGCATCACCAGCGACTCGTGCTCGTGGAGGTCCGACAGCGCGCACGTGCCGTCGTAGGTGCCGCGGATGGCCGCCACTCCGGCCGTCACGGTCATCGCGTAGGTGTTCTCGCCGGTCGTCTCGAGGCGCTCGCAGCCGGGGATCGTGCGCACCAGGACCCCGGGGTCGAGCAGGGCGTCCCAGACGCGTCCGACCGGATGGGCGATCGTGTTCTCGCCGCTGATCTTCATGAGGTCTCCTTGCGGGCCCTGGTCGCCTTCTTCGCCGGCGGCTTCTTCGCCGGCGTCTTCCTCGCGGCCGTCTTCCTCGCCGCCGTCTCGGGAGGTACGGCGTGCTGCTGACGGAGCGCGAACAGCTCGGATGGCGAGATCGGCATCGCCGTGATGGGGATCCCCTCGGCGTCCTCGATCGCGGAGGCGAAGACCGCGGCCGACGGGATCACCCCGGCCTCGCCCGCACCCTTGATGCCGAGGGGGTTGAGCGGCGACGGCGTCTCGAGGTGGTCGATGTCGATGTGTGCGGGCACCTCGGTGACGTACGGCATCAGGAAGTCCATGAACGACGCGTTCAGCAGCTGGCCGTTCTCGTCGTAGGCCATCCGCTCGAGCAGCGCGCCGCCCACGCCCTGCGCGACACCGCCCTGGATCTGACCCTCGACGATCATCGGGTTGATCAGACGTCCGCAGTCGTGCACGACGGCGTACTTGAGGATCCGGATCTCGGCCGTGTCGGGGTCGGTCTCGACGATCACCGCGTGCATGCCGCTGGCGAACGTCGAGCGCTCGGGGCTGTAGAAGTCCTTGCCCTCGAGTCCCGGTTCCTCGTCCTCCGGCACCGGCGCCTTGCCCGGGTCACCGACCGAGAACTGGGTCGCCGCCTTCGACGCCTCGTCGAAGGCGTAGCGCAGCGGGTTGGAGAGCACGGCCACGGTCCCGAGGTCGATGGAGGCATCGGTCCCCCGGACCGACACCACGCCGTCGACGATGTCGAGGTCCTCCTCGGCCGCCTCCAGCGCTTCCGCCGCGATCTTGAGCACCTTCTCGCGAGCCCGCAACGCGGCCAGGTGAACGGCGGACCCGCTCATCACGGCGGCGCGGGACGCGTACGTGCCGACGGCGTACGGCATGCGACGCGTGTCGCCGGTGACCACTTCGACACTCTCGAACGGGACGCCGAGCGCGTCCGCGACGATCTGGGCGAAGACGGTCGCATGACCCTGGCCCTGGGTCGTCAGCCCCGTCGCCACCTTGACCATGCCGGAGGTCTCGATCTGCACGTGCGCGCCTTCGTAGGGACCGACGCCGGTGCCCTCGACGTAGCAGGCCAGGCCGATGCCGACGCGACGGCCCTCGCCCGCCATCTCGTCGCGGAACGCGGGGAACTCGTCCCAGCCGATCAGGGTCTTGAGCTTGGCCAGCGACGCCGGGTAGTCGCCCGAGTCGTACTCGAGCTCGCGACCGTCCTGGAAGATCAGGCCGTGGTCGTACGGGAACTCGTCCGGCTGGATGAAGTTCACCGACCGGACCTCCGTGCGGTCCTTGCCCAGCGCGGCCGCGATGGCATCCATCGTCCGCTCCATCACGTAGCAGCCCTGGGGGCGGCCGGCGCCGCGGTACGGCGTGACCATCACGGTGTTCGTGTACAGGCTCTCGAAGACGACCCGGTAGGCGCCCGGCTTGTAGGGACCGAGCAGCTGGGTGGAGGTGATGATGGGCAGCACGATCCCGTACGGGGTGTAGGCGCCGTTGTCGTGCCAGAAGTGCACGTCGAGCCCGAGGATGCGTCCCTCGTCGTCGTACCCGACCTCCACGCGGTGCACCTGGGCGCGCTCGTGGGCCGCCGAGATGAAGTGCTCGCGACGGTCCTCGGTGAACTTCACCGGTCGGCCGAGGGCGCGAGCGGCGAGCGGGACCAGGACCTCCTCGGGCCACGGGTGGTTGATCTTCACCCCGAAGCCGCCGCCGACGTCGGGCGTCACCACCTCGACCTGCGCCAGGTCCAGGCCGAGCTTGGCGGCGACCGCGGCCCGGACCCCGGTGGAGGTCTGGGTCGAGGTCCAGACCGTCAGCCGGCCGGTGTCGGTGTCCCAGCGCGCGACCGTGCCGCGGCCCTCCATCGGCATCGAGGCGCTGCGCTCGATGTCGAGGTTCAGCCGCAGCGTGTGCGGCGCGGCGTCCAACGCCGCCCGCGCGTCGCCGTTCTCCTGCTCGAGCCGGGCGGCGACGTTGCCGGGTACGTCGTCGTGCACCAGGTGGGCGGCTCCCCGCGCGGCCTGGAGCCCGACGACCGGTGGCAGGAACTCGTACTCCACCCGGATCCGCGACACGGCGTCCTCGGCCACGTAGCGGTCGGTCGCGACCACGAACGCGATCGCCTCGCCGACGTAGTTCACCTCGTCCTTGGCCAGGGCGTACTGGGTGCGGCCGTGGGTGAGCTGGGGGTGCGGGATCAGGAGCGGCAGGGGCTCGGCCATCGCCCCCGTGAGGTCATCGTGGGTCCACACGAGCAGGACCCCGTCCACGTCGAGCACGCCGGAGACGTCGATGTCGACGATGCGTGCGTGGGCGTGAGGCGAACGGAGCACGGCGGCGTGCAGCACGTCGTGGCCGACCAGGACGTCGTCGACGTACCGGCCCTTCCCGCGCAGGAACCGTTGGTCCTCGACCCGCTGGACCTTCTCGCCGAACATCTTGGTGGTCACGGCACCTCCGCCCCCTCGGTTCCCGAGGAGGGCGTCCCACTGCCGTCTCGAAGGGCTGCCGCGCGCAACACCGACTTCACGATGTTCGCATAGCCGGTGCAGCGGCACAGGTTGCCGGCGACCATCTCGCGGGCCTCGTCCTCGCTCGGCTCGGGGTTGTCGCGCAGGCCGGCGGTGATCGTCGTGAGGAAGCCCGGCGTGCAGAAGCCGCACTGCAGCCCGTGGCACTCGGCGAACGCCTGCTGGACGGGCCCAAGAGACCCGTCGCTCCCGGTCAACCCTTCGACGGTGGTGATCTCGGAGTCCACGGCCGAGACGGCGAACATCAGGCACGACCGCATCGGTCGGCCGTCCACCAGCACGGTGCAGGCACCACACACGCCGTGCTCGCAGCCGACGTGCGTGCCGGTCAGGGCCAGGTCGTGACGCAGGGCGTCGGAGAGCAGCCGCCGGGCGGGCACCCGTAGCTCGCGCACCACGCCGTTGACCGTCAGCCGGACGTCGAGAAGCTCCTCGCTCACGCGGCGACCCCCGTCCGCGCCCGCGCGTCGTCGTACGCCGCACGCAGCACGCGCGCGGTCAGCACGCGGACCAGCTGCGCGCGGTACGCCGCGGTCGCATGCAGGTCGTCGGCCGGCTCGAGCTCGCTCAGCGCCAGCTCGCCGGCCGCCGACAGCGACTCGGCGGTGACCCCCGCGTCCACGGCCGACGTGACGTCGACGACGGTGGGGACGTCGCTGACCGAGAGATAGCCGAGTCGCGCCGAGGCCACGGCGGTCCCCTGCACGCGCACGACGCCGCCGACCCCGACAAGCGCGTAGTCACCGTGCCGCCTGGCGATCTCCTGGAAGGCGACACCCTCGCCGGGCGACAGGGCCGGGAAGAACGCCTGGATCGCGATCTCGTCGTGCCGGAGCGTCGACTCGAGCGGCCCGGCGTAGAGCTCGGCCGCCGCGATCGTCCGGGTCCCGGAGGTCGACGCCACGTCGACCGACCCGCCCAGCAGCGTGACCACCATCGGCATCTCCGCCGCGGCGTCGGCGTGCACGATCGAGCCCACGGTCGTCCCCCGGTTGCGGATCGTGGGGTGCGCGACATGGGCCAGCGCGAGGGACACCAGCGGCTGGACCCGGCGTACGCCGAGCGAGGCCAGCACGTCCGTGTGCCGCGCGAGCGCCCCGACGCTGACGCCGGCGTCGTCCACGCGCACGTGGTCGAGGTCGGGCAGTCCGTTGATGTCCACGAGCGTCGACGGAGCGGCGAGCCGCATGGAGAGCAGCGGCACCAGGCTCTGGCCGCCCGCGAGCACCTTCGCCCCCGGATCGGCCGCAAGGGCCTCCAGCGCGTGCTGGAGGCCCTGCGGTCGGACGAATGCGAAGGGAGCGGGTTTCACATCACTCCTGATCGGGCTCCGAGCGGTGGGTGGGCCCCGGTCCGGCGCCGTCCTCCGGGTGCGAGAGCGCCGGCGTCGTGTGGTGCGTCCGGTTCGGCCCGAGGTTGTTGACCAGGTGGAAGTACACGATGACCAGGATCGTGCCGAGCGCGATGCCGCCCAGCTCGAAGTTGCTGGTGATCGTCATCGTCACGCCGCCGATGCCGGCGATCAGACCGCCCGCCAGGCCGACCAGGTTGACCGGATCGCCGAAGTCCACGCCGTTCTCGACCCAGATCTTGGCTCCCACCAGACCGATCATGCCGTACAGGATCACGGTGATGCCCCCGAGGACACCGCCCGGGGTCGCGCTGACGATGGCTCCGAACTTGGGGCACAGACCCAGCAGGATCGCCACGACGGCGGCCACGTAGTACGCCGCGGTCGAGTAGACCTTGGTCGCCCCCATGACACCGATGTTCTCGGCGTACGTCGTGGTCGGCGAGCCGCCGAACGTGCTCGACAGCGCCGTGGCGAAGCCGTCCGCGGCCAGCGCCCGGCCGATGTAGGGGTCGAGGTCGGTCTTGGTCATCTCGGCGACCGCCTTGACGTGGCCGGTGTTCTCGGCGATGAGGGCGATCACGCCGGGCAGCACCAGCAGGATGAACGTCATCGAGAAGCTGGGGCCGTGGACCACCGACGTGCCGTCCGGCAGGTCCCCCTTCGGGAACCCGATCCAGTCGGCCGCCTTGACCAGGGACCACGACACCCGGTCGTGGTCCACCTTCTCGCCCGTGGCGGCGGTGGCACCGGTGATGGTGTGGATCTGACCGAAGAGCGCGTCCGCGAGCCATGACAGCAGGTAGCCGAAGACCAGCGCGAGCAGCACCGCGATCCGAGCCCAGAAGCCCGGGAACGTACATGCGGCGAGCACCATGAACGTGGCGGTCGCCAGCGCGATCCACTGGTCCTGCGGCCAGTAGATGCTCGATACCACAGGAGCCAGGTTGAACCCGATCAGCATCACGACCGCACCGGTCACGGCCGGCGGCAGCACCTGGTGGATGATCGACGAGCCACCGAAGTGCACGAGGATGCCGACCACGCCGAGCACGAGACCGGCGACCAGGATCGCGCCCGTGACGTCCGCGGAGGTGGCGCCGTCGTGGGCCCGGATGGCCGCGACGCCGGCGACGAACGACGCGCTGGTGCCGAGGTAGCTGGGCACCTTGTTCTGGCAGACGAGCAAGAACAGGATCGTGCAGATACCCGAGAAGAG
>DATBDF010000124.1:0-4095 GCA_036270075.1 Nocardioides sp. | reverse complement strand
CGCCGCCTGGATCATGCGTGCGACCAGGGCGGTGCCATCGGGTCCGAGGATGGACTGCGGCGTCTCGACCTGGATCTCGAACCGCAGCGTTCCCCGTGACAACCCGTGCGCTCCCTCGATGCGGTCGCAGGCCACGGCCATCGCCTCGACCTGGGCCACCGAGGTCACCTTGGGCAAGGTCACCACGAACCCGTCGAGACGGCCGCCCGAGGAGAGGAGCCGGTCGACGAAGCCGACCAGCGTGGCCAGCCCTCGGCTCCTGGTCGGCCGCTCGAAGCTCTTGAACCGGATGCCGTACGAGGGGGGCAGGGCCGACGAGGCCCGCGACCGCTGCGCCGCGGCCAGGGCCTCGGCCGCGCGGCCGATGTCGGCGTCCTCCACGTCGTCGCCGCGGACGCCGTAGCCGTCCTCGAAGTCGATCCGCAGGTCCTCGATCGGTTCGCGGCCCAGCTTGTCCTCCACCAGCGGAAGCAGGTCGCCGGCGGCCTCACCCAGACAGTCACGCAGGATCTCTGCGTGCTCGGCCATCGCCTGCCGGGCCCGCTCGCCCCAGGCGATCGTCAGGTCGGCGTCGTACCGGTCGGCCGGGACGTAGACCGTGTGCACCGGCTGCCGGCCGGGACGCTCGCCGGGGAACCGCGCCACCAGCGCGTCGTCCTCGGCCGCCAGCCGCCGGTCCAGCTCACCGGCCAGCTCGCGGGCGAGTCCGGCCGTGCTGAGATGGTCCACGCCCGGCATCGTAGGAGGGCGGGGCGGTCCGGACCACCGCCCTACTCGACGCAGAACTCGTTGCCCTCGGGATCGGCCATCACGATCTGGCCGTGGTCGTCGCGTAGGAGACGGGCTCCGAGGCCGGTGAGGCGGCGTACCTCGGCGGGGATGTCGCCGACCACGCGGAGGTCGAAGTGCTGACGGTTCTTGGCGACCTTCCCCTCGGGCACGCGCTGGAACCACATCGAGGGGCCACCCCACCCCGCGGGCTCGACCCACGCCTTCTCCGGAGTGCTCTCCTCATCCACGTTCGACCCGAGCGCCTCGGCCCAGAACGTCGCGACCGTCAGCGGATCGGCGCAGTCGAACGTCACCGACTTGATGAAGCTCACCATCCACTCACGCTAGGCCCCGTGGCCGCGGAGGGCGACGAGTTTTGCTGCGCCCCTGTGGAGCACCAGGCCGACGCGTCGGAGCGCCCTGCTAGACAGGACCGGTCATGACCACGACCCCGCCCCTGGAAGCAGACCTGCGCGCCGTGCGCTCCGACGCGGAGCGTCATCTGCGAGCCCTGGTGGGTCGCGACGACGCCGTGTTGTACGACGACCAGTGGGCCGCGATCGAGGCTCTGGTCGTCGGTCGTCGACGCGCCCTGGTCGTCCAGCGCACCGGGTGGGGCAAGTCCGCGGTCTACTTCGTGGCCACCCTGCTCCTGCGTGCGCAGGGTTCCGGGCCGACCGTGATCGTCTCGCCGCTGCTGGCGCTGATGCGCAACCAGGTCGCCGCGGCCGAGCGCGCGGGCATCCGTGCGGTGACGATCAACTCGACGAACTCCGAGCAGTGGGACGAGATCCAGGCTTCGGTCCGAGCCGGAGACGTCGACGTCCTCCTGGTCAGCCCCGAGCGGCTGAACAACCCCGGTTTCCGCGACGAGGTGCTGCCCCGTCTCGCGGCGACCTGCGGCCTGCTGGTCGTCGACGAGGCCCACTGCATCTCCGACTGGGGCCACGACTTCCGCCCCGACTACCGCCGCATCCGCACCCTCTTGGCCGAGCTGCCGGAGGGCATCCCGGTCCTGGCCACTACCGCCACCGCCAACGCGCGGGTGAGCGCCGACGTCGCCGAGCAGCTGGCCACCCAGCACGGGCAGAGCCAGACGCTCGTCCTGCGTGGCTCCCTGGACCGCGAGTCGCTCCGGCTCGGAGTCGTTCGGCTGCCGACGCCGGAGCAACGACTCGCCTGGCTCGCCGACCACCTGGCCGAGCAGCCGGGCTCGGGGATCGTCTACTGCCTGACCGTGGCTGCGACCCAGCAGGTCGCCGACTACCTCCGCGCCCGCGGCCACGACGTCGCGGCGTACTCCGGGCAGACCGAGGCCACCGAGCGGCTGGAGCTGGAGGACGCACTCGCGTCGGGACGCGTCAAGGCACTGGTCGCGACCAGCGCGCTCGGGATGGGCTTCGACGCCACCTTGGGGTTCGTGGTGAACCTCGGCGCACCGCAGTCGCCGGTGGCCTACTACCAGCAGGTCGGCCGTGCCGGGCGCGGCACCGACCGGGCGTCCGTGGTCCTCCTGCCACAACAGGAGGACAAGGACATCTGGGCCTACTTCGCCTCGCTCGCCTTCCCGCGCGAGGACCAGGTGAGGCACACGCTGCGGGTCCTGGCCGAGGAAGGTGTCAGCAGCACGGCGTCGCTCGAGACCCTCGTCGACCTCGGACGCACCCGGCTCGAGCAGATGCTGAAGGTCCTCGACGTCGACGGTGCCGTACGCCGGGTGCGCGGCGGCTGGGAGGCGACCGGTCAGGAGTGGAGCTACGACGCCGATCGCTACGAGCGGGTGAACGACGCGCGCAAGCGCGAGCAGGGCGCGATGCTCGACTACCTCGACACCAGCCGCTGCCGCATGTGGTTCCTGCGCAACCAGCTCGACGACCCCGACGTCGACGAGAGCACCCGGTGCGGGCGGTGCGACACCTGCGGCGGGCTGGAGCTTCCGACCGGCGTCTCCGAGGCGGCGGTCGACGAGGCGCGCACGAGGATCGAGCGACCCGGCATCGTCCTCGAGCCGCGCGCGATGTGGCCGACCGCTCTGTCCAGGCTCGGGCTGGACCTTCGCGGCCGGATCGGCGAGGGAGCCGAGCCCGGCCGGGCGGTGGCCCGGATGACCGACCTCGGCCACGGCCAGGCCCTGCGTGATCTCTTCGCCGGGCCCGCCACGGACCAGCGCGTGCCCGAGCGGCTCGTGCATGCGGTCGTCGAGGTGCTGCACGACTGGCGGCCGCACGTCGATGCGATCGTCGTGGTCGAGTCCGCGACACGGCCGACGCTGACGGCGGACCTGGCAGACGGGCTGTCGCGCTTCCTGAAGAAGCCCGTGGTCGGGCGCTGGGCGATCGCCGACCCGACGGTCGAGCCGGGCCGGGGCGCCATGAACTCCGCGCAGCGCGTCTTCGCGGTGAGCCGGCGGTTCCGGCTCGAGGCCGACGTACCGTCCGGGCCGGTCCTGCTGGTCGACGACCAGGTGGTGACGGGCTGGACCCTCACCGTCGCAGCGCAGGCGCTGCGCAGGGCCGGCGCGACGCAGGTGCTGCCCCTGGTGCTCGCGACCCGGGCCTAGGACTCCCCCCGCGGTCAGGAGGCGGCCGGCGCGGGACCGACGGGCAGGTTCTGCAGGCGCCTGTAGGTGTAGGCAGCCCCGAACACCACCACCGGCACGGCCACCAGGAGGCCGACCACCAGGGCGATGAACCCGATCGCCACGCAGATGGCGGCGAGGATCAGGAACAGCAACGCCTTGCCGAAGTTGTGCCAGACCATCTTCACGCTCTCCGCGATCGCCTCCGCGGCCTCCAGCTGCTGGTCGACGATGAAGAACAGGGTGTACGACGTGAGGAACGCGATCAGGATCCCGGGCAGGAAGCAGAAGACGGTCGCGATGCCGGTGGCCAACGAGATGAAGATGCTGGCCAGGATCACGTGCATCTTGCTGTAACCCTCGAACAGCTGACCCACGCTGAAGTCCTCGCCGTCCATGACCAGCAGTGCGCCCCGGTAGATGCCGGCCAGCATCACCTGGAAGAACAGGCTGAGGAGCGTGGCACCCAGGCCGGCGCCGAGCAACTGCCGCCAGAACGGCTGGCCGCAATCGGCGGTCGCCTGTCCACCGGCGTTGACCGCCGTGTTGCACTCCGTCTTGCCGAAGAACCCTCCTCCGGCCACGAACACGAACAGGAGACCGACGGCGATCAGCACGACGAGGACGACGAGCATCGGGACCAGCAGCGTGCTCGGGCTGGCCTTGAACTTCCGCCAGCCGTAGGAGATCGCCTCGGTCGCCTTGTACGGCGTGTCGTCGGTGACTGCCTCATTCGCGTCGCTCAT
>DATBDF010000123.1:0-16716 GCA_036270075.1 Nocardioides sp. | reverse complement strand
TCGACCAGGTCGAGCTCCCCGCCCGCGACCCGGACCACCGACTCGGTCACCGGATGCTCGACCTGGAGCCGGGTGTTCATCTCGAGGAAGTAGAAGTCCCCGGTCGCGTTGTCGAGCAGGAACTCGACGGTGCCCGCGTTGGTGTAACCGACCTGGCAGGCGAGGTCGACCGCGGCACCGGTGATCCGGTCGCGCAGCTCGGGACCGATCGTGGGCGCGGGCGCCTCCTCGAGCACCTTCTGGTGGCGTCGCTGCGTCGAGCAGTCGCGTTCGAAGAGATGGACGACGTTGCCGTGGAGGTCGCCGAGCACCTGCACCTCGATGTGCCGGCCGGACTCGACGTACTTCTCGACCAGCATCGCGTCGTCGCCGAAGGCACTCGCCGCCTCACGCGTCGCGGCGGCCAGCGCGTCGGCGTACTCGGTCCTGGCCAGCACGGTGCGCATGCCCTTGCCCCCGCCACCCGCGGCGGCCTTCACCAGCACGGGATAGGCAAACGTCGCCGGGTCGTCGCTCGCGGCGTACGACGGCACCACGGGCACGCCGGCCTTCACCGCGATCTCGCGTGCGTGGTCCTTGCGCCCCATCGCATCCATCACGTCGGCACTCGGTCCGACCAGGCGCATCCCGGCGTCCTCGACGGCGCGCGCGAAGGCGGCCCGCTCGGACAGGAAGCCGTACCCCGGATGGATCGCGTCGGCACCCGTCTCCCGAGCGGCGGCCACGACCCGGTCGGCGTCGAGGTACGACGGCACCCACACGGCCTCGTCCGCGGCGCGGGTGTGCGGGGCATCGACGTCGACGTCGGTGTAGACCGCGACGGTGCGGATGTCTAGCCGCGTGCAGGTGCGGAAGACCCGGAGCGCGATCTCACCGCGGTTGGCGAGCAGGAGGGTCTGGATCATGTGCCTTCCCGTCTGGCTGGCTCTCGCCTGCACGCCGCGCCCGTTTCCTCGTGCGTCACTGCGTCTCACATCCTGAAGACGCCGTACGACGGCGCGGGCACCGGGGCACGGGCGGCGACGGCGAGGCCCATGCCCAGCACGCGCCGGGTGTCCGCCGGGTCGATGACGCCGTCGTCCCAGAGCCGAGCGGTCGAGTAGTACGGCGAGCCCTGCACCTCGTACTGGTCGCGGATGGGGGCCTTGAAGGCCTCTTCGTCCTCGGCCGACCACTCCTCTCCCCGGGCGTCGAACCCGTCGCGGCGGACCGTCGCGAGCACCGACGCCGCCTGCTCGCCACCCATCACCGAGATGCGGGCGTTCGGCCACATCCAGAGGAAGCGGGGGTCGTAGGCGCGGCCGCACATGCCGTAGTTGCCTGCTCCGAAGGAGCCGCCGATCACGACGGTGAACGTGGGCACGACGCTGCACGCGACCGCGGTGACGAGCTTCGCGCCGTCCTTGGCGATGCCGCCGTTCTCGTACTCGCGCCCGACCATGAAGCCGGTGATGTTCTGCAGGAACACCAGCGGGATGCCGCGCTGGTTGCACAGCTCGATGAAGTGCGCGCCCTTGAGCGCCGACTCGCTGAACAGGATCCCGTTGTTGGCGACGATGCCGACCTCGTGACCCCAGATGCGGGCGAAGGCACACACCAGGGTCTCGCCGTACAGCTTCTTGAACTCGTGGAACCTGCTGCCGTCGACCACCCGTCGGATCACCTCGCGCACGTCGTACGGCGTGCGGGTGTCGCCGGGGACGACGTCGTAGAGCGACTCGGGCGACTCCAGGGGCTCGTCGGGTCTCGACACGCTCGCTTCGCTCGCGGCTCCACCACCGAGGGGCGACGGCAGGGTGTCCACGATCGAGCGCACGATCGCCAGGGCATGGGCGTCGTCGTCGGCCAGGTGGTCGACGACACCGGACGTCCGAGCGTGCACGTCACCACCGCCGAGCTCCTCGGCGGTGACGACCTCGCCGGTCGCGGCCTTCACCAGCGGCGGACCGCCGAGGAAGATCGTGCCCTGGTTGCGCACGATCACGCTCTCGTCGCTCATCGCGGGGACGTAGGCACCGCCGGCGGTGCACGAGCCCATCACGCTGGCGATCTGCGGGATGCCCCGCGCCGAGAGGTTGGCCTGGTTGAAGAAGATCCGACCGAAGTGCTCGCGATCGGGGAACACCTCGTCCTGCATCGGCAGGAACGCGCCACCGGAGTCGACCAGGTAAATGCAGGGCAGGCGGTTCTCGAGGGCCACGGTCTGGGCACGCAGGTGCTTCTTGACCGTGAGCGGGTAGTACGTGCCTCCCTGCACCGTCGCGTCGTTGGCGACGACCAGGCACTCCCGGCCGTGCACGCGCCCGATGCCGGTCACGATGCTTGCGCTCGGGACCGCGTAGTCGTCGCCGGGGGACGAGGCGTACATGCCGAACGCGGCCAGCGGGCTCAGCTCGAGGAAGGGGCTGCCCGGGTCGAGGAGCCGGTCGATCCGGTCGCGCACCAGCAGCTTGCCGCGGTCGGTGTGCTTCTTGCGCGCCGAGTCGCTTCCGCCGCGGCGTACGACGGCGAGGTGGTGGCGGAGCTCGTCGACGAGGCCGCGCAGATCCGAGGTCGGCTGCTCACTCACGGGCTCCAGGTTAGCGATCATTAACCTGCGGAGCCAGCGAACCCGTCTCCCGGCTTCCAGACCACCGCCGTCGGCGCGCCCGCGGTGAGCGTCACGCTGCCGTGCCACTGCGCGAACGACGGGCGAGGGCGGTAGCTGTCGTTCAGGAAGAACGCGCGGTCGAGGTCGGTGACGGTCAGGGACGCGCCGTTGTCGACACCGATCGGCACACGCCGGACCACGATCCTCGCGACGTCCGCGGCGTTCGTCCCGAGCGGGAGCTCGACCGTGGTCGCCGCGGGTCCGTTGCGGTTCATCGTCCACAGCGCGATGCCGTGGTTCGAGGAGTACGTCGTGGGGTCGTGCTTCAGGCGGACGTCCACCGCGAGACCCATCCCGCCGGCCGAGGCGGTGGGGTCGGTGTCATGGGTGACAGCGACGTACAGGTAGCTGCGCTGGTCGCCCACCGCCAGGCTCGCCGGGTCGGACGGGGACTCGATCTTGTGCTCGCGCAGCATCTCGCGGGCCATCACCTGGTAGGTCCAGGGGCGGATGTCCATCTCGTGCTCACGGGTCTGGTCCGCCGGCAGCGCGCCTCGCATGGAGAGCGCGAACCGCATCGGGTCGTGGACCTTGTCGCACACGTTGTTGTTGGACGTGCAGGTCTGGATCAGCGGATGGGTGCCGTCGTACTTCCCCCGGAACGGGGACGTCGCGTGCCCGGCGGCCTGGAACACACCGGAGCCGGCCACCCGCCGGCCCTGCGCGTTCACCTCGACGCGATAGACCCACTCGATGTCGGTCGTGCGCCCCCATTGGGCCATCAGCGCGGGTGTGTTGGTACCGCCGTCCTCGTTGCTCCACATGACCGAGTACTCGATCAGCCGGTGACCGGGTGTGCCCGCCGGCAGCACCTGGTGCCAGCCGACGAGCGGGGTGTCCGTGCGGTTGTTCTCGAAGCGCCCGCCGAGCGAGGCGATGTTCCGTCCGTAGAGCACCGGCGCGTACCTCGCCACGGCGTACGCACGACTGGTGCTGCGCACGGTCCGGAAACCGATGTCCTGGAGCTTGGCGACGCCGTCACGACTCCTCGAGCGGTCGGCGGCGTAGTGGAGCCGCAGGGTGTGCCTGCCCGCTCGCAGGGTGCCGAGCGAGAACTGGCGGTCCACCGGGGCCGAGGACATGACCACGATGTCCGTGGCGTAGTGCCCGTCGACGTACGCCGACACGACCGCGGACTCGTTCTTCCGATCGGCCCAGGAGACTCCGCGCGCGGAGACCGTGACGTCGAGGAAGGCCTCCCCCGCATCAGCCCGTCGGAACCGGATCGTCGCGTCCGGTCCTCCGCGGTGCACCGTCACGACCGACGAGTGCGCCGTCGCGGCCACCGGCCTGCCGGCCGCGGCCGGCGTCATCGTGGTGGTCGCCGTGACGCCGGAGGCGAGGACGAGGGCTGCCACCGCGGTCGCCGGTCGGCGGGCGAAGGCCAGGACGGTTCGCATGTCGGTGCTCCGAGCTCGAGGAGGTGGTGGGAGCCAGCATCATGACCCCTCGACGAGCTGTCGTCACGGGTCATCCACGTTAACGAACGCTAACCTTGCCCGCGTGAACCGGCGCGACCAGATCCTCGAGACCGCCGCGGACCTGTTCGCCACCAAGGGGTTCCACGGCGTCTCGGTCGGGGAGATCGGTCGCGCCTGCGGGATGTCCGGGCCGGCGCTCTACAAGCACTTCGACTCCAAGGACGCGGTGCTCGCGGCGATGCTGGTCGGCATCAGCGAGCGGCTCCTGGAGGAGGGTCGGGCCCGGGTCGAGATGGCGCGGACCCCCCGCGAGGCGCTCGAGTCGCTCGTGGCGTGGCACACCGACTTCGCCCTGCGCCACCGTTCGCTGATCGTCGTGCAGGACCGTGACTGGCAGTCGCTCCCTCCGGCCGCGCGCGAGCAGGTCCGTCACCTGCAGCGGGAGTACGTCGAGATCTGGGCCGGCCAGCTGCGGCGCCAGCACCGCGGGCTCCACACCGACCGTGCCCGCGCGATGGCTCACGCGGCGTTCGGCCTGATCAACTCCACGCCGCACAGCGGCCTGATCCCCGACGAGGCCATGCGTGGCGTGCTCGAGCGGATGGCGATCGGGGCCTTGGTGGCCGACTGACGGCCGACTGGTGACCGACTGGCCGCGCGACGGCCTCAGCTGTCGTCGCCGGCGGGCGACACGTAGTGCCACCCGTCGTCGTCCTGCCGCTCGATGCGCCTGATGAACACGCGCGGCGAGCGATGTCGGCGCACGTCCTCGGCCCAGGACAGCGCCTCGCCGTCGGTGGGGAGCGCACGCTCCTCGATGACGTCGCCGCCGCGGTCGAGCAGCCGGTAGGTGGTCATGGTGGCCGATCCCGAGTCACTCATGGCTTCACCCTCCTCTCGACCACCGACAGCGGTCGAACGATTGGGGGCGACGGCAGGAGGAGGTGACGTGGGTCGGCTCGGACGGGGATCGTTCACCGAGTCCAGCCGAGCGTCCAGCCGGGGGATCAGAGCAGGTGGGCGATCTCGGCCGAAGGATCCTCGGCGAGGGCCACGACCCGGGCAGCGCGGACGGCGGCGTCCATGGCCACGGCCAGGTCGTCGGCCTGCTCGTCGGCCTGCCCGTTGGAGGGTGCGTCGGACCCCGTGCCGTGGGCGTCGTCGGGCAGGGCGGCCGCCAGCTCTGCCTGGAGCTCGTCGGGTGAGAGACCTCGCAGGCGCAGCAGCACCCACGGGTCGCCGTCGACCAGCCACGCGACCTGGAGCATGACGGCCAGGGCGTGGACGCAGGGGTCGACCCAGGCCTCACACGGACAGGACGAACCCAGCTCCCCGCCGTAGGGCAGCAGCTCGACCCCGGCCTCCTCGGCCTGCTCCACGAGCCGATGGGGAAGCTCGCCGGCCATCAGGGCGGCCAGGTGGCCCGACTCTCCCGCCACCACGTCGACGAACGCTCGACGGCTGACCGGGTCGAGCTCCGGGACGGTGGCACTGACCGCCCACACGCCCGACCGGTCGTAGCACGCCGCGACGACCGTGCCGTGGTCCACCGTGATCCCACCGATGCCTCCGCTGCGAGAGAGCGCTCGCGCGGCGTGCAGGTCGCTCTCGCCGTACGCCGCCTCCTCGACCGCCCGGACCCAGGCGCGGCCCCACCAGGTGGCGGCCCGGGAGGTCGCCCGCCGCGGCGGGATGCGCGCGAACGTGACCGCGGTGGTGGCCGAGGCGCTCATGGCATCCGCCGCAGGCTGACGAGGTCCAGCAGCTCGTCGTTGCTCAGCTCGGTCAGCGCCGTCTCACCGCGCGCCAGCACCGAGTCGGCCAGCGACCGCTTGCGCCGGAGGAGCTCGGCCACCCGCTCCTCCACGGTGCCCTGGGTGATCATCCGGTGGACCTGGACCGGCCGGGTCTGGCCGATGCGGTGGGCGCGGTCGGTTGCCTGGTCCTCGACGGCGGGGTTCCACCAGCGGTCCACGTGGATGACGTGGTCGGCACGGGTCAGGTTGAGGCCGGTGCCACCGGCCTTGAGCGACAGCAGGAAGACCGGCACCTCGGCGGCCTGGAACGCCGCCACCATCGCCTCACGCCGACGCACCGGAGTGCCGCCGTGCAGGAACTGGTGGGGAACGCCGGTGCGGGTGAGGTGGTCCTCCAGCAGCCGGGCCATGGCGACGTACTGGGTGAAGACGAGCACCGAGCGGTCCTCCGCCAGGACCGTCCCGACGAGCTCGTCGAGGAGGTCGAGCTTCTCCGAGCGGCCGGTCAGCCGGCCGCCGGACTGCTTGAGGAAGTGGGCGGGGTGGTTGCAGATCTGCTTGAGGCCGGTCAGGAGCTTGAGGACCAGGCCGCGGCGCGTCTCCTCGTCGGCGCGCTCGATGCGCTCCATGGTGTCGCGGACGAACGACTCGTACAGCACGACCTGCTCGCGGGTGAGCCCGAGCAGGTGGTCGGTCTCGGTCTTCTCCGGAAGCTCCGGCGCGACTCCCGGGTCGCTCTTGCGGCGCCGGAGCAGGAACGGGCCGATCAGGCCCGCGAACTGCCGGGCCCTCGTCGGTTCGAGGCCGGACTCGATCGGCCCGGCCCACACCTTGCGGAACGCCTGCCGGCTGCCAAGCAGCCCCGGCGTCGCCCAGTCGAGGATCGCCCAGAGCTCGGTGAGGTTGTTCTCGACCGGGGTGCCGGTGAGCGCGACCCGGGCGGCCGAGGGGACCGTGCGCAGCGCGCGGGCGGTGGCGGAGCGGGCGTTCTTCACGTGCTGGGCCTCGTCGGCGACGACGAGCCCCCAGGCCACCCTGGCCAGCGTCGGGGCGTCGCGCCGCAGCGTGCCGTACGTCGTCAGCACGAACCCGGGGTCGGGTCGGTCGTCGGTGGGCTCGAGACCGTCGAGCGACCGCTCCCCGCCGTGGAAGCGGCGTACGTCGACCCCGGGCGCGAAGCGCCGTACCTCGGCCTCCCAGTTGCCCAGCAGCGACGCTGGGCACACCACCAGCGTGGGGCCCGGCCGGCCAGCGGCGCGACGCAGGTGCAGGGCGATCAGCATGACGGTCTTGCCGAGCCCCATGTCGTCGGCCAGGCAGGCACCGAGCCCCAGCGAGGTCAGCTGGTCGAGCCAGGTGAAGCCGTGGCGCTGGTAGTCGCGCAGGGTGGTCGCGAGCCCCGCCGGGGGGTCGAGCGGTGGCGCTGTCGCGGCCCCGAGCAGCTGCGCGCGGACCTCGAGCAGGCTCGCGCCGACCACGACCTCGGCCGGCGCGTCCTCGACCTCCACCACGCCGGTCAACGCGGCCGCGACGGCCTGGGCGGTGGGCACGGTCCGGATCAGCCGCTTGCGGGCCTTCCGGGCGATCGCCGGGTCGACGACGGTCCAGCCGCCACGCAGCTTCAGCATCGGTGACGAGGCGCGGGCGAGCTGGTCCATCTCCTCCTCGGTGAGGGCATCACCACGGAGCGCGACCTGCCAGTTGAACGCGAACAGGGCGTCGCCGCTCAGCACGCCCTCGACCAGCTGCCCCTCGCGCTTCTCGGGGGCACGGTCGAGGGTGGCCCGCGCACTGAGGTCGCGACCGAGACTGCGTGGCCAGAGCACGTCGACGCCGATCGCCCGCAACGCGCCGACGCCGTCCTCGAGCAGGCTGACCAGGTCGTCGGAGTCGAGCCTCAGCTCGTCGGGGACGCGCTGCTCGAGCAGCCGCTCGAGGGTCGGCCAGACGCCGGCCGCGTCTCGGAGGGCGAGCGTCGTGTGGGTGCGTGCCCGGTCGCCGAAGCCGTGCACCGACGGTGGGTCCTCCCACAGGCTCGCCGCGTCGCGAACGTGGAGGGGGTCCTGCTCGTCGTGGACCTGGAGCACCAGCCGGCACGCCCCCGCGACCAGCTCCTCCTCGTCGGCCTCCACCCGCAATGACAGCGTCACGAGCTGGGGCAGGTCCGACCGCTCTCCGCGATGACGGGCCACGAGGTCCTGCAGTCGACGCGCGAACGCGTCGCCGTGGCCGCCTGGCGGGGCTGCCGGCCGCGCGAGCCGCTCGGGCCGGCGGGAGCCTGGTGAGGGCGCGGAACGCGGCATCGCGTCCACCACGGCCTCGACCACCCGGCGTACGACGGACTCTGCGGCGTCCGCGGGAACCCCGTCGTAGGCCCGCGACTCCGCGAGCCGGCGGAGCCGGTCGGCCTCGTCGCGGTCGAGGGCCGCCGGCTGCCAGACGCCGTCGCCCGGCTCGAACCTGCCCGCCGCGACCAGCCGCATGCCGAGGAGCGACCCGGCCGCGAGCAGGGCCACGGACGGATGGGCGTCCTCGACGGTGCGGGCCTTGGCCAGCACGGGGAGGGCGGCCCGGATCGGCAGGATGATCGTGCGCGAGCCGGGAGAGGCGTCGGTGAACTCGACCGTCCCGTCGCGCGGCGCCTCCGCGGCGTGCAGCGTCGCCGGCCCGGTCAGGGGCACGAAGCTCACCGGCACCTCCTCACGTCGAGACGACGGTAGCCGCGGCCGCCGACGGGCGCCCGGCGCCGACCTGGTGGCAGGGGTGGTTGCTGGGGTGGTTGCTGGGGTGGTTGCTGGGGGGTGCTCGGTGTGCGGGTGCCGGCGGGGTCGGCGCGTGCCGGCGGCGGAAACCGCGGACGGAATCCGTCGGGTGCCGGGAGTGTTGCCGATCTCGTCCGCGGTTTCTCTCCGAGAACCGTTGCAAGGACTCTTTCGAAAGACTACTTTCGAAGCATGCCGAGCTCGAAGGGGGTGCGCCGTGACGACACGACGCAAGGGACAGGTGAAGCGCCGGGCGAAACGGCGAGCCCGGCCGCCGGAGCAGGGAAAGCGACACCGCCAGGACCGTCGTACCGACGACTGAGTGATCCGCGCGAGCTCCAGGCGCTCGCCCATCCCGTGCGTCTCAGTATCATGGAGCTGTTGACGGTGAGCGGTCCCCTGACCGCGACCGAGCTCGCGGACCGGCTCGACGAGACCCCCGCCAACTGCTCCTGGCACCTGCGCAAGCTGGCCGAGCACGCGTTCGTCGAGGAGGCGGGGGGCGGCATCGGCCGGCAGCGCCCGTGGCGCGTCCGCTCGATCGGCCTGGCCTGGGACGACGTCGACGCCACCCCCGGCGAGCTGCGGGCGGGGCGCGCGCTCGAGGAGATGCTCCTGCAGCGACAGGTCACCCGCTACCAGCAGGCCCGCACCCAGCTCCTCGAGGACGGCGAGCTCGAGTGGGCCGAGGCGGCGGCCAGCACGCAGCACGCGAGCTGGCTCACGACCGAGGAGCTCGACGCGGTCAACCTCGAGATCCGCGGCGTTCTCGAGCGGTACGCCGACCGGCTCACCGACCCTGCGCAGCGCCCGGCCGGGTCCCGGCTCTGCGAGCTGGTCGCCTGGGGCGCCCCGCTGCTGCTGCCCGGCGTGGAGGCCGTCCCGGAGCAGGGCGCCGACAAGTCCGCGGACGCCTCGTGAAGCAGGCCTTCCGGCAGCCCGGGTTCACCCGGCTGTACGCCGGACTCACCACGTCGATGTTCGGCGACTCGGTGATGTTGCTGGTGCTGTCGATGTGGGTGAAGACGATCACCGGCTCCAGCGCCCAGGCCGGCCTGACGTTCTTCTTCATGTCGATCCCGGCCCTCCTGGCGCCGTTGATGGGCGTCGGCATCGACCGGGTCCGCCGCAAGCCGATGCTGGTCTGGTCGCACGTCGCCGTCGGGGTGCTGGTGCTGCCTCTCGTCCTCGTGCGCGGGCCGGGCCAGGTCTGGATCATCTGGTCGGTCGCGGCGGTGTACGGCGCGGCGTTCATCGCCCTGCCCGCCGCTCTCAACGGCTTGCTCAAGGAGCTGATGCCTGACGAGATGCTGGTCGACGCGAACGCCTCGCTCCAGACGACCAAGGAGTCGTTCCGCCTGTTCGGGCCGCTGATCGGGGCGCTGCTGTTCACCTGGCTCGGGGGATGGGCGGTCGCCGTGCTGGATGCGGCCTCGTTCTTCGTCGCAGCGCTCGTGATCTCCACGCTGGTCGTCCGGGAGGAGGCGCCCGAGCGCGAGGAGACGGACTTCTGGACGCAGATGACGGCCGGCTTCCGGCACCTCGCGCGCGACCACGTCCTGCGCCACGTGCTGATCGGCTTCGGGCTGTGCATCCTGGTCATCGGCTTCACCGAGTCGTCGATCTACGCGCTGCTCGACGCCTTCCACAGGCCGGCGACGTTCGTCGCGGTCATCGTCTCGGTGCAGGGAGTGGGCTCCATCGCCGGCGGGCTGGCCTCGAGCGCAGTGGTCAAGCGGATCGGAGAGGTCGGCTCCTGCGTGGCCGGGCTCCTGGCGTTCGTCGTCGGCATCCTGGTGATGGCGTGGACCCACAGCATGGTGGTCGTCTGCCTGAGCGCTGCACTCTTCGGTGCCTCGATCCCGATCATCACCGTCGCTCTGATGACGCTGCTCCAGCGGCGCACCCCGCAGTCGATCATGGGCCGCGTGTCTGCGGCCGTCGAGGTCGTGATGACGACCCCGCAGGCGATCTCCCTGGCCGTCGGTGCCCTGCTGGTCGTGGTGCTCAGCTATCGCCAGATCTTCGTGATCATGGCGGTGGTGACCGCCGTGGCCGCGGCGTACATCGCGCTGGCGCTGCGCCACCACATCGCCCACGACGTACGCCGGGCAGGGGACGACGCCGACCACCTGGGGTCCCCGACAGCGCCCGCCGCCGTCGACGTGACCCTGGACACCGAGACCGGCGCCGCGACCCTGCCGAACGCCCTGCTCGAACCACCCCCGCTGTCGTCGCGTGTGACCGGCGCTGTCACAACCGCCCCGGCGGATCCGTCATCAGAGGGAACACCGGGTCTTCATCCGTCGTTGGCAAAGGATTAGCCGGGTGTCGGCGGTAGTCCCTAGGCTCGAAGAACACGTAGATCACAGGGGAGTCGATGTATGAGCACTGAGGCCGAGAGCGAGGTCGGAGGCACCGCCACCGCTCCCAAGCACAACGACGGCAAGCTGGATGCCCGGGTGATGATCGTGGCCGGGGTCGTCGTCCTCGGCGCGATCATGTCCATCCTCGACATCACCGTCGTCGCCGTCGCGCAGAAGACGTTCCAGGAGACCTTCGACAAGACCCAGGCCCAGGTCGCCTGGACGGCGACGGCCTACACGCTGGCGTTGGCGACGGTGATCCCGCTGACCGGGTGGGCGGCCGACCGCTTCGGCACCAAGCGGCTCTACATCCTGGCGATCGCCCTCTTCACCGCCGGTTCGGCACTGTGCTCGACGGCGACGAGCCTCGAGATGCTGGTGGTCTTCCGAGTCCTGCAGGGTCTCGGTGGCGGCATGCTGATGCCGCTGGGCATGACGATCCTGACCCGTGAGGCCGGCCCCGAGCGACTCGGCCGGGTGATGGCGATCCTCGGCGTGCCCATGCTGCTCGGTCCGATCTTCGGGCCCATCCTCGGCGGCTGGCTGATCGACATCGCGTCCTGGCACTGGATCTTCCTGATCAACGTCCCGATCGGCATCGGCGCGGCGATCTATGCCTGGTTCGTGCTCGACCGCGACGAGGTGCACCCCTCGGAGAGCTTCGACTTCGTCGGCATGCTGCTGCTCTCCCCCGGGCTCGCGCTCTTCCTGTACGGCGTGAGCTCCATCCCGGCCGCCAAGGCGAGCCACGGCACGATGTACACCAACCAGGTCGTCATCCCGACGGTCGTCGGCCTGGCCCTGGTCGCCGCGTTCGTCCCCTGGGCCCTGCGCAAGCACAACATCCACCCACTGGTGCAGCTGCGGCTGTTCTCCAACCGCTACATGACCGTCGCCGTGATCACGATGACGTTGTTCGCGATGGCGTTCTTCGGGGCGTCGCTGCTGTTCACGCTCTACTTCCAGCAGGTGCGCGGCGAGTCGCCGCTCGCGTCCGGCTGGCTGGTCGCTCCGCAGGGATTCGGCGCCATGGTGACCATGCCGATCGCGGGCTTCCTGGCCGACAAGATCGGCCCCGGCAAGGTCGTGCTGACCGGCATCGTCCTCGACACGATCGGGATGGGCATGCTGATCGCGATCGGCGCCCAGACGCCGTACGCCTACATCATCACCGCGTTCGTGATCATGGGCCTCGGCATGGGGTCCACGATGATGCCGGTGTTCACGGCGGCGCTGGCCAGCCTCAAGGACCACGACATCGCGCGCGGCTCCACCCTGATGAACATCACCCAGCAGATCGCCATCTCGATGGGCACCGCGATGTTCTCGGTGCTGCTGACGAACGCCTACAACGACCATGCCAGGGTCGTGAACCCCACGCTCGCCCTGCAGAACGGCGTCGACCCGGCCACGCTCGGCTTGTCGACTGCCCAGGCCCAGGCCGTGACGGCTGCGGGTCTGCACTTCATGGGCCAGTCGTTCGGCGACGTCTTCCTGGTCGCCACGGTGCTGGTCGGGCTCTGCCTCGTGCCGGCGTTCTTCCTGCCTCGCAAGCCGGTCCAGCACCACGCCGACGCTCCGGCGATGGTGGGCTAGGGCTCGTCGCGCTGACGCCCTCCCCTGGACGACGTGCCAGGGGAGCGTGGCGGGTGCTCGGCCGCGTCGACGAACGCGTCGCCGCGCAGCACCGGCACCACCTCGCTCACGTCGTACGCCGCGGCGATCTCGACGTCGCGTGCGAAGCCGGCGGCCACCAGCTCCCGCCCGCTCGCGCACTCGACCAGCACCGTCCCGAGCTCGGAGCGGACGGCGCCGAACGCCGCGACGGCGACCCGCGACTCCGGGCTCGCATCGCCCCCGGCTTCGCTGCCCATCGCGTGCAGCACCGCACCCGCTCCCCACAGGTCCTCGGCCGCCGGACGCAACGACCCGTCGGGCCAGCGCTCGCCGGCCGCCACGACGCTGACCCGGTTGTCGATCCCGGCGAGCCACCGACCCACGGCCGTCGCGTTGCGCAGGCACGCCCCGACCACCGTCAGGCCGGCGTCGCGCAACGCGAACGAGATGGCGGAGCCGTTCGGTGAGGGGAGCACCACGGCATCGATCCCGGAGACCCCCTCGAAGGAGGCCGGCGAGAGGCTGACCCCGCCACCCTCGGCAAGTCCCGCGCGCCGCCCGCGAGCCAGCACCGCACCGCGCTCCGCGGCGTACGCCGGCGCCTCGGCCGTCGCCCAGGGGTACGGGTGGACGGCGATGCCCCGGTCCAGCGCGACCGACAGCGTGGTCGTGAAGGAGAGCACGTCGACGACGACCGCGACGTCGCCCGGCCCGGCGTCGGCGACCAGAGCCCGGGTGCCCGCGAGACCCCAGTCGAGACGACGGCGGTAGGCCGCCTGCCCGTGCTCGGCGTGGGCGGTCACCAGATGCGGACGCGTGCCTCGGGCTCGAGCCAGAGACCGTCGCCCGGCTCGCTGCCGAACGTCGCGTGGAACTCGTCGAGGTTGCGCACGATGTTCGCGCGGAACTCCGGCGGGCTGTGCGGGTCGATCGTGAGGTACTGCTGCGCGAGCTCCTTGCGGCGCTTGGTCCGCCAGCAGAACGCCCAGTTGAAGAAGAGCTTCTGCGCGTCCTCGAGCCCGACGTCACCCTGGCGGGCGATGCTGTAGGCCATCAGGGCGATCGTGAGGCCGCCGAGGTCGCCGATGTTCTCGCCGACCGTCAGCGAGCCGTTGACGTGCTCGTCCGGGAGGTCGCGGGGCGAGAGCGCGTCGTACTGCGCGATCAGCGCCTGGGACTTCTCCTGGAAGCGTGCCTTGTCCTCGGGCGTCCACCAGTCCTGGAGGTTGCCGGCGCCGTCGTACTGCGCCCCCTGGTCGTCGAACCCGTGCCCGACCTCGTGCCCGATGACGGCCCCGATCCCGCCGTAGTTCTCGCACATCTCGGCGTCCGGTGAGAAGAACGGTTTCTGCAGGATCGCCGCTGGGAAGCAGATCTCGTTCATGCCCGGCCGGTAGTAGGCGTTGACGGCCTGCGGGAGCATCAGCCACTCCTCGCGGTCGACCGGCGCTCCCACCTTCGCCAGCTGACGACGCGTCTCGAAGGCGTTGGCCGAGAGCACGTTGCCGACCAGGTCGTCGGGCTTGAAGTCGAGCTCGGAGTAGTCACGGAACTTCTCCGGGTAGCCGATCTTCGACCGGAACATGTCGAGCTTGGCGAACGCCCGCTGCTTGGTCTCGTCGCTCATCCAGTCCAGCGCGGTGATCGACTCGCGATAGGCCCGCAGCAGGTTGGTGACGAGCTCCTCCATCATCGCCTTGGACGCGGGCGGGAAGTGTCGCGCGACGTACTCGCGGCCCACCGCCTCACCGATCGAGCCCTCGACGACGGCGACACCTCGCTTCCAGCGCTCGCGCAGCTGCGGCGTGCCACTGAGGATGCGGCCGTAGAAGTCGAAGTTCGTCTCGACGAACTCCGTCGGGAGGTACGGCGCCGCCGCTCGGATCACCCGCATGGTCAACCAGGTGCGCCACTGCTCGATCGGGACCTCCTCGAGCGCGGTCGAGAGGTGCTCGAGGTACGACGGCTGGCGGACGCAGGTCTCGGCGATCGTGTCGTCGGAGCCGCCGAGGTTGCGGACGAACGCCTCCCAGTCGAACGCCGGGCACAGTCCCTTGAGCTCGGCCAGGGTCATCAGGTTGTAGGTCTTCTGGACGTCGCGGGTCTCGGCACGCTCCCAGTGCCCTCGGGACAGCCGGGTCTCGACCTCCATCACGGTGGCGCCGTCGGCGGCGGCGTCAGCCCGACCGACGAGCGCGAACATGCGGCTCAGGAAGTCGACGTACTTCTCGCGGATCTCCGCGAACTTCTCGTCGTGGTAGTAAGACTCGTCGGGCAGTCCGAGGCCGCCCTGGGTGAGGTTGACCAGGGATCGGTCGGAGTTCTTGGCGTCGACGTCGACGTACACGCCGAACGGCCCGCTGCCGCCGACCTGCTCGAACTCACCGAGGAACGCCGCGAGGTCGCGCACGTCGCGCAGGCTGTCGACCGCGTCCAGCAGGGGACGGATCGGGGCGATCCCGAGCGCCTCGACGGCGGACTCGTCCATGAACGAGGCGTACAGGCAGGCGATCCGCATGGCGTCACCGTCGATGCCCTCGTCACCGGACGCGACGCGCTCGGCCAGCTGCTCGATGATCTCGCGGACCTGCTGCTCGGCGGCGTCGGCGAGCTGGAGGAACGGTCCCCAGCTCCCCTTGTCGTCGGGGATCTCCACCGTCTGCAGCCACCGGCCGTTCACGTGGCCGAACAGGTCGTCCTGAGGGCGGACGGAGGGATCCATGCCCTCGCGGGCGTCGTCGAGCGTGCTCACCCGCAGGAGCCTACGGGGGAGATCCGCCCCTCGCGAACGCGCACGACGCTCTTGCCCGACGTCCGACGGTCCGCCAGGTCCTGCAGCGCCCGACCGAACTGTTCGAACCCGTACGTCGCGCCGATCGGCGGCGAGACCACTCCGGACTCGATCATCGGCAGGAGGACGTCCCACTGCCGCCGCAGGTACGTCGGCTTGCTCATCGCGAACCCACCCCAACCCACGCCGCGCACGTCGACGTTGCGCAGCAGCAACCGGTTGACCTTCACCTCCGGGATGCCCTGCCCCGACGCGAACCCGACCACGAGGAGGCGGCCCTGCTCGGCCAGGCAGCGCAGGGAGTCGGTGAACACGTCGCCGCCCACGACGTCCACCACGGCGTCGACCCCGCGGCCGCCCGTCAGCTCGGTGACCGCGTCCTTGAAGCCGCCCAGCAGCACCGTCTCGTCCGCACCGACGTCGCGGGCAAAGGCGGCCTTCTGCTCCGTCGAGACCACCGCGATCGTGCGAGCGCCCAGGCCGCGGGCCACCTGGAGCGTGGCGGTTCCGACTCCACCGGCCGCCCCGTGCACCAGGACCGTCTCACCCTCGCGAACCTGTCCGCGTTCCTGCAGGGTGAACAGGGCGGTCAGGTAGTTCATCGGCAGCGCCGCACCCTCGTCGTACGAGAGACGCTCGGGCAGTGGGAACACGCCCGACACCGGGACGACGGCGTGCTCGCCGGCACCGCCGTACGGCACGACACCGGCCACCCGTGCGCCGGGCTCGATCCCCGGGATCCCGGTCGGCGCAGTCACGACCGTGCCCGCGACGTCCACCCCGAGCGTGAAGGGCGGGTCGGGCCGCAGCTGGTAGAGGCCCCTGCTGAGCAGCAGGTCGGGGAACGAGACCCCGACGGCGTGCACGTCGATCACCACGCTCCCGGGCCCGGGCTCCGGCTCCGGCACGTCGACCACCCGCACCCCGGAGGGGCCGGTGACCTCCACCACTTGCACCGCCCTCACGGTCACGATGATGCCCGAGTGCCTGGTCCGCCGGGGGTCGTCGGGTCGCCTCGCACGCAAGCGTCCCTCGGCGCTCGCACGGACGCGTGGGTCGGCGCTCGCTCGGCGGCTCCGCCCCGGCTCCGCCGGGGATCGTCGGGTCGCCTCGCACGCAAGCGTGCCTCGGCGCTCGCTCGGCGGCTCCGCCCCGGGGATCGTCGGGTCGCCTCG
This sequence comes from Nocardioides sp., assembly GCA_036270075.1. GTDB lineage: Bacteria > Actinomycetota > Actinomycetes > Propionibacteriales > Nocardioidaceae > Nocardioides. The sequence goes on along the minus strand of DATBDF010000123.1, from coordinate 177 downwards.
CACGCACGCGTGCCTCGGCGCTCGCTCGGCGGCTCCGCCCCGGGGATCGTCGGGTCGCCTCGCACGCAAGCGTGCCTCGGCGCTCGCTCGGCGGCTCCGCCCCGGCTCCGCCCCGGGGATCGTCGGGTCGCCTCGCACGCAAGCGTGCCTCGGCGCTCGCTCGGCGGCTCCGCCCCG
>DATBDF010000122.1:0-16659 GCA_036270075.1 Nocardioides sp. | reverse complement strand
GGCCGAACGGTGGCTGTCGCACCGGCCCGGCGGGTGGGGTGCGGGTGGCGGTGAGCTGTCCACGGTTGGTGTGGGCCGAATGGTGGCTGTCGCACCGGCACGGAGGGTGGTGTGCGGGTGGCGGTGAGCTGTCCACGGTTGGTGTCGGCCGAATGGTGGCTGTCGCACCGGCCGGGCGGGTGGCCTGCGGGCGGCGGTGAGCTGTCCACGGTTCGTGTCGGCCGAACGGTGGCTGTCTCACCGACCCCGGCCGGCAGTGGTCAGTCGGTCACCCGGCGTACGTCGTAGCGTCCCTCGGCGAAGCCCTGCCGCACGACCTTCTTGTCGAACTTGCCGACCGAGGTGCGGGGAACCTGCTCGACGAACGCCCAGGCGTCCGGCAGCTGCCACTTGGCGAACGTTCCCGCGAGGTGGGCACGCAGCTCCTCCGGGGTCACCGAGGAGCCCTCGCGGACGACGACGGTCGCCAGGGGGCGCTCCTGCCACTTCTCGTCGGGTATGCCGACGACGGCCGCCTCCACCACGTCCGGGTGGCCCATGAGGGCGTTCTCGAGGTCGACCGACGAGATCCACTCTCCACCGGACTTGATCACGTCCTTGGCGCGGTCCGAGAGCGTGATGTACCCGAGCTCGTCGAGGTGTCCGACGTCGCCGGTCCGCAGCCAGCCGTCGTGGAACTTCTCCTCGGCCTCCTGGGCGTCATCGGGGCGGTAGTACCCGCCGGTGACCCAGGGGCCACGGACCTCGAGCTCGCCCACGGAGCTTCCGTCCCAGGGCAATGTCGAGCCGTCGTCTGCGACGATCCGTCCCTCGACCCCGCACAGCAGCCGTCCCTGGGTGCCGCGGTACGGCCACTGGGCGTCGCCCTCCACGCCCGTCGGCACCAGCCCGGCGGAGGCGACCGGCGAGGTCTCGGTCATGCCCCACGCCTGCCGGATGTGGAGCCCGTGCCGCTCCTCGAGTCCCCGCTGCAGCGACACCGGGACCGCCGAGCCGCCGCACAGGATCAACCGGAGCGAGTCGAGCCGCACCCCGTCGTGGCCGTCGAGGTAGGACAGGACGTCGTTCCACACGGTCGGGACCGCGCCGGAGACGGTCGGCCGGCTCGCCTGGATGAAGCGGACCAGTGGCTCGGCCTGGAGGAAGCGGTCGGGCATGCACAGTGAGGCCCCGGTCATGACCGCCGCGTAGGCCAGACCCCAGGCGTTGGCGTGGAACATCGGGACGATCGGCAGGACCCGGTCGTGGAAGTCGAGGCCCGCGCCATTGCCGGTGCTGACCGCGAGCGAGTGCAGCCAGGCGGATCGATGGCTGTAGACGACGCCCTTCGGGTTGCCGGTCGTCCCGCTCGTGTAGCACATGGCGGCGGCGTCGCGCTCGTCGATCTCCGGCCACGCGAAGGTGTCCGGCTGGTCGGCCAGCACGTCCTCGTACAGCAGGACCTCCTTGCCGGACGCACGGAGCGAGGCGAGGTCGGCTGCGGCCGCGTCCGGGCCGGACACCATCACGTGGGTGACGGTCTCGAGCTGCGGCAGCTCCCTGGCCAGGAGCGGGACGAGCGTGTCGTCGACGATGACGACGCGGTCGTCGGCGTGGTTGGCGATGTAGACCAGCTGGTCGGGGAACAGCCGGATGTTCAAGGTGTGGAGCACCGCCCCCATCGACGGGATCGCCAGGTAGGCCTCGAGGTGCTCGGCGTTGTTCCACATGAACGTGCCGACCCGCTGGTCGCCGTCGATCCCCAGCGCGCGCAACCCGTGGGCCAGCTGGGCCGAACGCCGGCCGACGTCGGCGTACGTGCGGGTCCGCGTGCCCTCGGCGGTCGCGGTGACCACCTCTGAGTCGCTCTGCACCGTCGTGCCGTGCTTCATCACCGAGCTGATCGTGAGCTGGGCGTCCTGCATGGTGCTCTTCACTGAGTCCTCCTCGGCTGCGGTCCTCCCGGGACGGCGACGCCCCCCATCTTGCTCCGCGGGGTGTCGTGGCGCACGGGCGACCGCTCGGTCGCCTTCCTATGCTGGCGGCGTGACCTCACCCCACGAAGCACCTCGCTTCGCTCGCCGTTCCTCGAGGACACGCCCATGACGATCGCGCTGCGCCTCCTCGGAGAGGTGTCGTTCCGGGGTGAGCCGATCGCGGGCGGTCGGTCGGCCGACCTGCTGGCGGCACTGGCGCTGTACCGGTCGGGCCTGTCGGACGCGCGGCTGATCGAGGAGGTCTGGGCCGACCAGGCTGCGCGGACGAAGGCGCTGCAGGTGCAGGTGTCGCGCGTGCGCGCGCAGTGCGGGCAGGACGTGGTGGTGCGCTACGACGGGGGCTACCGTCTCGGCCTGGCCGACGATGCGGTGGACGTCTGGGTGCTCGAGTCGCTCGTGGACGGCGCCAGGAAGGCGCTCGTCGACGACGACCCTCACCAGGCGCTCGCCCAGGCCGTCGAGGCCGACGCGCTGGCGTGCGGGATCGCGACTACCGGGGGCGAGGGGCCGGTGGCCGAGCTCCGCCGCCGGCTGCGGTCGCTCGGACCCGGCCTCGCGCGCACGCACGCCTTGGCCCTGGCGCGGTGCGGCCGCGACGCGGAGGCGGTGGAGCGACTGGCCGACGTGCACGACGTCGAACCCGACGACGCGGAGGTCCTCGAGGCGTTGCTCGGCAGCGAGGCCGCCTCGGCCGGCGCCGCGGCGGCCCTGGCCCGGTACGAGGTCTACCGCCGCGACCTGGCCGACCGGCTGGGGGTGGACCCGGATCCGGCCCTGCAACGCGCGCACCTGGCACTGCTCGCCGCGGACTCACCCGTGCGGAGCGGGGTCCGGTTCGACGCCGACGACCTGCTCGGGCGCGCCGAGGACCTCGCGGGGCTGCGGGGACTGGTCCGCACGGGTCGCCTCACCACGATCCTCGGCCCCGGCGGGCTGGGGAAGACCCGGGTCGCTCACGTGCTGGCCCGCGAGGCCAGCCAGCCCCGGGTGCACTTCGTCGAGCTGGTCGGCATCTCCTCGCCGGCCGACGTGGTGTCCGAGGTCGGCTCGGCGCTCGGCGTACGCCAGTCGGTGACGGGACGACGCGCCCTCACGCAGGCGCAGCAGGCGGACGTGCGCTCCCGCATCGCGCAGGAGCTCGACTCCGTTCCGACCCTGCTGGTGCTCGACAACTGCGAGCACGTGCTCGACGCGGTCGCCTCCCTCGTGGCCTACCTGTTGGTGACGACCCGGGATCTCCGCGTCGTGACCACCAGCCGGGCGCCCCTCGGGATCGCCGCCGAGCGGGTGTTCCCCCTGAGCCAGCTCGCCGCGGAGGACGGCGCGGAGCTGTTCCGCCGCCGCGCCCTCGCGGTGCGGCCCGACGCCGAGCTGCCGGACGACGTCGTGGCCGAGATCGTCTCCCGGCTCGACGGTCTGCCGCTGGCGGTCGAGCTCGCGGCGGCGCGCATCCGCACGATGTCGGCCGACGAGGTACGCCGTGCGCTCGACGACCGGTTCGCGCTGCTGCGCGGCCGTGACCGGTCCGCCCCCGCGCGTCATCAGACGCTGACAGCCGTGATCGGCTGGTCGTGGGACCTGCTGACGCCGGACGAGCAGCGCGCTCTGGCGTGGTTGTCGGTGTTCCAGGACGGGTTCTCCCTGGAGGGTGCCCGCACCCTGTTGGGCCGGGCCGGGCCGGACCTGGTCGAGGCTCTGGTGGACCAGTCCCTGGTGACGGTGGGGGAGCAGGGCGGGGCCGTCCGTTACCGGATGCTCGAGACCGTGCGCGAGTTCGGCGCCCTCCGCCTCGCCGACGCCGACGACGTCACGGCCGCCCACGATGCCCTCACCGCCTGGGCGGTCGGTCTCGCGGAACGCCTCCGTCCGGACCTGTTCAGCCCGCGACAGATCCAGGCCGTCGACCTGCTCGACACCGAGGAGACCAACCTCGCCGACGTGCTCCGCCAGAGACTGCTGGCGGGGGACGCGCCCCACGCGGTGCCGCTCCTGGCCTCGCTCGGGGCGCTGTGGTCGGTGACCGGAAACTTCCCGCGGTTCCTGGCGATGGCCGACCTCGCGGAGCGGGTCCTGGTGGACTGGGAGCCCACCCCCGAGCTGACCGAGGTCACCACCGAGGCCGTCGCGCTGGTCCTGGTGCACCTGGGGTTCCTGCGGCCGGAGGGCGTGGGAGACCTGGTCACGGTCATGCGGGGGCTGCCGGTGCCGTCGCAGCCGTGGAGCCGGGTGGCGCGCGCGATGTTCCTGGAGCCCCCGAGCGCCACCGATCGACGCAGCGCGGTGCTGACGCTCACCGACGATCCCGACCCGCGGACCGCCGCGATGGCCTGGCAGTGGGCGGCGATCCTCGCCGAGAACGAAGGGGCGATCGAGCAGTCCGGCGTGTACCTCGAGCGTGCCCTCGCGCTCGTCGACGAGCGCACCACGACCTGGGAGGTCGCCACGCTCAACACCCAGGCGGCGATGCTGGCGCTGAACGTCGGCGATCACGAGCGCGCGGCGGTTCACGCACGGAAGGCGATCCCCCTGCTGCACCGGCTCCACGCGATGGAGGACGCGTTCAGCATGCAGGCGAGCCTGGCGCTCTCGGCGATGCGTCAGGGTCGGCTCGACGAGGCACAACGCCTGCTGGACGAGATCGGCGACGTACCGACGAAGGACGTGACGGCCGGGCTCGTCACGGCGCAGGTGCGCGCGGAGCTCGCACTCGTCCGCGGGGACGTCGAGGGTGGCCTCGAGGCCTTCGACCGCTCGTTGGACAGCGTGCGGCAGTGGGGCTTCGGACAGCTGTCGACCAACGGCCTCGAACCTTGGACCCTGGTGGCGCTGGCGACCGCCCTGGCCGCCCACGTCCGCTACGCCTCCACCCCGGCGCAGCGGGCCCGCACCGACGCGCTGGCCGGCCAGACCGGCGGCCTGCTGGAGAGGTTCCCCGCGGTCCCGGACGCCTCCGTCGACTACCCCATCACCGGGATGTCGCTGGCCGCGATCGGCGCGTGGTTGCTCGTGCGCGACGAGGGTGATGCTCGGGTCGAGCCGGCGATCCGGCTCATCGCACTGGCGCGAGGTTTCGGCTACAACCGCTGGTTCCCGGTCATGGCCTGGGAGCCGCTCGTGGACCTCGCCGACGCAGCAGCCCCCGGCCGGCTGACCGCCGTCCTCGAGGAGTACGGCGACCGCCGTGGCCGGGAGCTGCGACCGGAGGCCGAGCGGGTGCTGGCCGCGGTGCTGGGTAGGTTGCCGGCGGAGGGCGTCACATCTTCCGAGTGAAGCTCTTCACCGACAGCGGCGCGAAGATCGCGACCACGATCGCCAGCCCGAGTGCGGCCCACCCGAGCTGGGCGGTCACCTCACCGTTGTTGGCGAGGTCGCGGAGTGCCGAGATCACGTGCGAGACCGGGTTGGCGTCGGCGAAGGTCTGCAGCCAGCTCGGCATGGTGTCGGTCGGCACGAAGGCGTTCGACAGGAAGGTGAGCGGGAACATCACCATCAGCGAGATCGCCTGCACGCCCTGCGCGCTGCGGCCCACAGTGCCGAACCAAGTGAAGATCCAGGCCAGCGACCACCCGGCGAAGACGCCGAACAGGATCGCCGCGAACACGCCCAGGAAGCCACCACCCGGGCGGTAGCCGAGCACGATCCCGGTGAGGAAGGTCAGCGTGCCCGCGATCAGGTAGCGCAGCATGTCGGCCACCATCGGTCCCGCCAGCGGTGCGATCCGCGCGATCGGGAGCACCTTGAACCGGTCGAAGACGCCCTTGTCCATGTCCTCACGCAGCTGGACGCCGGTGGCGACGCAGGCCGTGAGCACGGTCTGGCCCACGAGACCCGGGATGATGATCGGCAGGTAGTTGTCCACGCTGCCCGAGATCGCGCCGCCGAAGATCCCGGCGAACATCGCGGTGAACAGCAGCGGCTGGATGGTCACGTCGAAGAGCTGCTCGAAGTTGCGCCGCATCTTCATGGTGGCGCGCCATGCCAGCGTCATGGTCTGGGCGACCGTGGCCCGCAGGCTGACGCGCTTCGGCAGCGTCACGGACGGGTCGCGCAAGGCGGTGGTGAGGGCAGTCATCGGACGGCCTCCAGCTCGGGAGGGGTGGTCGTGGAGTCGTGGTTGTCGGGGCCGTCCTCGCTGCCCGCGTCGTGGCCCGTCAGGACCATGAACACCTCGTCGAGGGACGGCTTCTGCACGTTGACCGAGTCGATGGCGATGCCGCGCTCGCGCAGGGTCACGAGTACGTCGACGGCCTGCTCGCTGCGCTCCAGGGCGAGCGAGAAGCGGCGCGCCTCCGGCGACAGCGACGCAGTCTCGCCGAGCATCCGCCCGGCCAGCTCGGCCGCTTCGGCGACGTCGGCCGGGTCGACCAGACCGAGGGTCAGTGTGGACCGGCCGACGGACGTCTTCAGCTCGTCGGACGTGCCCTCGGCGACCTTGACACCGCGGTCGATGACCGCGATCCGGTCGGCCAGCTGGTCGGCCTCGTCGAGGTACTGGGTGGTCAGCAGCACGGTGCACCCGTTCGCGACCAGGTCGCGGATGGTGTCCCACATCTGCCCCCGGGTCCGCGGGTCGAGCCCGGTGGTCGGCTCATCGAGGAAGATCAGGGGCGGTCGCGTGATCAGGCTCGCGGCGAGGTCCAGACGCCGGCGCATGCCGCCGGAGAACGCCGAGATGGGCTTGCTCGCCGCCTCGGTCAGGTCGAACTGCTCGAGCAGCGACGCCGCGGTGGTGCGCGCAACCGGCTTGGCGACGCCCTGGAGTCGGGCGAAGAGCATGAGGTTCTCCGTCGCGGTCAGGTTCTCGTCGACCGAGGCGTACTGACCGGTCACGCCCAGCAGCTGCCGCACGACGTGCGGCTCACGGCGTACGTCGTGGCCGAACACCTCGGCCCGGCCGCCGTCGATCGGGAGCAGGGTCGCCAGCATCTTGAGCATGGTGGTCTTGCCGGCGCCGTTGGGTCCCAGGACGCCGAAGACCTGGCCACGCGGGACCTCGAGGTCGACGTGGTCGACGGCTCGCTGCTCGCCGAATGACTTGACCAGGCCCTCGGCCCGGACAGCGGGTGTGGTCTCGTTCATGTCCTCGAGCATGCGCCAGGCTGGTTTCACCCCGGTTTCACGGCGCCTACGTGGGCCTAAGAGTGCCTACGCGTGCCTACGTTGTGCGCCTACGACGTACGTGCGTTGCCGCGGCCGGGCCGGCCGGTGCCCTAGCCTGAATCCATGTCCGAGGGCCAGCCGCGTCGCTCCCGCGGCTCGCGCTGGGAGCCGCTCACGGTGGGCATCGACATCGGAGGCACCAAGGTGCTCGGTGCAGTGGTCGACCCCGCCGGCACCGTCCTCGCCGTGGACCGCCGGCCCACGGAGGGCCACGACGTCCGCAAGGTCGAGGACACGATCGTCGAGCTGGTCACCGGCTTCTCGCAGAGGTACGACGTCGCGGCGGTGGGCATCGGCGCAGCGGGCTTCGTCGACGTGACCCGCACCGTCGTGATGTTCTCCCCGCACCTCGACTGGCGGCGCGAGCCGCTGCGGGCGCGGGTCGCCGAGCGGATCCGGATCCCCGTGGTCGTCGACAACGACGCCAACACCATGGCGCTGGCGGAGTCGCGCTTCGGCGCGGGCCGGGGACACCGGTTCGTGCTCTGCGTGACCCTGGGCACCGGGATCGGTGGGGCGCTCGTCCTCGACAACCGGGTCTACCGTGGTGCCAACGGCATGGCGGGGGAGTTCGGCCACATGCAGGTGGTCCCCGACGGGCATCGGTGCGAGTGCGGCAACCGTGGCTGCTGGGAGCAGTACGCCTCGGGCAACGCGCTGCTCCGCGACGCGCGCGAGCTCATCCGCTCGTCGTCGCCGATGGCTCGTCACCTGCGCACGCTCGTGGATGGCGACGCGGCGGCTCTCGACGGGCCGATGATCACCCAGGCCGCCCGCGACGGTGACCCGCTCTCGATCGAGCTGTTGGCCGACGTGGGGAGATGGCTCGGGGTGGGCCTCGCGGGCATGGCAGCGGCGTTCGACCCGGGCTGCATCATCATCGGTGGCGGCCTGTCCGACGCGGGTGACCTCCTGATCGGTCCCACCCGGCAGGCGTTCTCGCGGTCGCTGACCGGCCGCGGCCACCGCGAGGAACCGGTGATCGCGCAGGCGGAGCTGGGTCCGAACGCCGGCTTCATCGGCGCCGCCGACATGGCGCGCTCGGCCGCACGACGCTCGCGACGCGGCCGCCTGCGCCACTCACGGCGTACCGGTCGACCGCGTCGCCGGATGTTCGAGCGCCCAGGGCTGACCGGCACCGAGTGAGGCGCGGTCTCACATGCGGCAGAACCGCTCCCGCCCATACTCCTGACCGGACCGTGCCGCAACTGGTCCGGACCGGATGTGCACAACCTTCTGCACAGGAGTCCGGGTCGCTGTGCAGTTCCCGGCGGGCGTGTGCACACGCTCTGCACAGATTTCGGCCGGAGCCTGGGGGAATCCCAGAACCGGTTGAGGCCGCTCGGCGCGCCCTCCTACGCTCGCGCCGTACCTCGGGGCAACATGTCGCAAAGTCGACAAATCTCCGCCGCACCGTCGACACGACCGACACACATTGCCCAGCACACGAGACCGGGAGAGCACCACGATGAGCGGAATCTTCGGACGAGGCCACTCCGGATCCGACGCCCCCGCGATGCCACCGAGGGTTCCTTCCCCCGCTCCGGTGCCGACCGAGGAGGCGCACCCCCCGATGAGCCAGCCGCTGCCGTTCGTACGACCCGACCAGCAGCACGATGAACCGCTCGTCACCACCGTCACGGCCACCGAGCCACTCCTCGAGAGCGAGCCGGAGCCGGCTGCGCTCGGCCCGACCGGCCGACCCATGCCGGAGTTCCCCGACCCGAAGCCGCTCACGTCCCATGGGCACGCCCGGGTCATCTCGATGTGCAACCAGAAGGGTGGGGTCGGCAAGACCACCACCACGATCAACCTGGGCGCGTCGCTCGCGGAGTACGGCCGGAAGGTGCTGCTCGTCGACTTCGACCCGCAGGGCTCGCTCTCGGTGGGTCTGGGGCTCAACCCCCACGACATGGAGATGACGGTCTACAACCTGCTGATGGACCGCGAGACGTCGCTCGACGACGTGGTGGTGCCGTCCGGCGTACCCGGGATGGACCTGCTGCCCTCCAACATCGACCTGTCGGCCGCGGAGGTGCAGCTCGTGCACGAGGTGGCGCGCGAGCAGACCCTGCAACGCGTGATCGGGCCCGCGATCGAGCAGTACGACGTCATCCTCATCGACTGCCAGCCCTCCCTCGGACTGCTCACGGTGAACGCGCTGACCGCCTCGAACGGCGTCATCGTCCCGCTCGAGTGTGAGTACTTCGCACTGCGCGGCGTGGCGCTGCTCAAGACCACGATCGACAAGGTGAGGGAGCGGTTGAACCCGAACCTGGAGATCGACGGGGTGCTCGGGACCATGTTCGACGGTCGGACGCTGCACAGCCGCGAGGTGATGGAGCGGCTCGTCCAGGCCTGGGGCGACAAGGTGTTCCACACCGTGATCCGACGCACCGTGAAGTTCTCCGACTCCACGGTCGCCGGTGAGCCGATCACGTCGTACGCCTCCACCTCGACCGGTGCCGAGGCCTACCGCCAGCTCGCGAAGGAGGTGGCACTGCGGTGCCTCGACGTGTGAACCTGCCTGCGGCCGACGATCTCTTCCGCCCCACCGACGCCTCATCGGAGCCGGCTCCGGCGGCGCGGGAGCGCCGGGTGCGAGCCGTTCCGACCGCCACCCCGCCGGACGAGGACACCCGCCGCCGGCCGAGCGGCCGGGTGCGGCACGACGAGAAGATCACGATCTACGTGACGGCCGACGAGCTGCTCGACCTCGAGCACGCCCGTCTCGAGCTCCGGCGGCACCACGGCCTGGCCGTCGACCGTGGCCGGCTGGTGCGCGAGGCGGTTGCCCTGGTGCTGGCCGACCTCGAGGAGCACGGGCATGACAGCATGCTGGTGCAGCGTCTGTTCGAGGCCTGATCGAGGACTGAACCACCACCCATGACCGTGACCACCGCGTCCGACCCGGCCGGGTCGGAGGCCACCCTGGCCGATCCCGGGGTCGACGGACCCTCGGAGGCGCGCCGCTTCGAGGTGCGCCTCGACAACTTCGAGGGTCCCTTCGACCTGCTGCTGAGCCTGATCTCGAAGCACAAGCTCGACATCACCGAGGTGTCGCTCCACCAGGTGACCGACGAGTTCATCGCCCACGTGAAGGCGGGCTCCAGCGACGGCACGTGGGACCTCGAGCAGACCTCGTCGTTCCTGCTGGTCGCCTCGACCCTGCTGGACCTGAAGTCCGCACGGCTCCTGCCGCAGGGTGAGATCGAGGACGAGGACGACCTCGCGCTGCTCGAGGCCCGTGACCTGCTCTTCGCCCGGCTCCTCCAGTACCGCGCCTTCAAGCAGGTCGCGACCGTGCTCGAGAAGCGGCTCGCGGGGGAGTCGCGGCGCCATCCGCGGGCCGTCGGCCTCGAGGAGCGCTACGCGACCCTGCTGCCGGAGGTGCTGATCGGGATCGGTCTCGACGCCTTCGTGGCGCTGGCCGCCAAGGCGCTGGAGCCGAAGCCCGATCAGGAGCTCTCGCTGCAGCACATCCACGCCCCGGCGGTCTCGGTGCGCGAGCAGGCCGAGCTGGTGGTGGACCGGCTGCGGCGTACCGGCACGATGACGTTCCGGGCCCTGTGCGGGGACTCCCCGGACATGATGACCACGGTGGCGCGCTTCCTGGCGCTGCTGGAGCTCTTCCGCGAGAACGCCGTCGCCTTCGACCAGGTCTCGCCCCTCGGCGAGCTGACCGTCCGCTGGACGGCCGGGGAGGCGACCGACTCGGTGGCGGAATTCCGCATCGACGAGTTCGAGGGTGTGCCCGAGCCCTTCGAGACGCCCGACGAGACCGCCACTCCGCAACCCGAGGAGATCCCATGACCGAGGACGTGCTGGAGGTCGCCGTCGCCGAGCTGCGTCCCTCGCTGGAGGCGCTGTTGATGATCGCCGACCAGCCTCTCGACGAGACGACCTTGGCGGCTGCCGTGGGCGCACCCGTCTCCGAGGTGTCGTCCGCGCTGACCGACCTCGCCGCCGAGTACGCCGACCAGGGCCGGGGCTTCGAGCTGCGCAACGTGGCCGGTGGCTGGCGCTACTACACCCGCGAGGAGTTCGCCCCCGTGGTCGAGGCGTTCGTGCTGGACGGCCAGCAGGCGCGGTTGACCCAAGCGGCCCTGGAGACCCTGGCCGTCGTCGCCTACAAGCAACCGGTGTCCCGGGCTCGGGTCTCGGCGATCCGGGGCGTCAACGTGGACGGCGTGATGCGCACGCTGCTGACCCGCGGCCTGGTCGAGGAGGCCGGTGAGGACCACTCCACGGGCGCTCACCTGTACCGCACGACGACGTACTTCCTCGAGCGCATCGGCGTCACGTCGCTGGACGAGCTGCCCGAGCTCGCGCCGTACCTGCCCGACCTCGAGGACCTCGACGATCTCGAGGAGGAGCTCGGCGGCTCGTCGTCGGTGGTCCCGACCGACAGCGCTCCTTCCGACGGATCCGCGTGAGCGGACCCGACCTGGAGCGGGACGAGGACGGTCTCGTCAGACTCCACAAGCTCCTCGCGCGCTCGGGGGTCGCCTCGCGCCGCAGGTGTGAGGAGCTGATGCTGGCGGGCGAGGTGACCGTCGACGGCGAGATCGTGACGCGGCTCGGCACGAAGGTCGACCCGACCACCAGCGTGATCCGGGTGTCGGGCAGGCGCCTGCCGCCGATGTCGCCGAACGTCTACCTGGTCCTGAACAAGCCGGTCGGCGTCACCTCGACGATGTCGGACCCGCATGCCGAGCGCACCCTCTCGGAGTTCACCGCCGACCGCCCCGAGCGGCTCTTCCACGTCGGCCGCCTGGACACCGACACGGCCGGACTGATCCTGATGACCAACGACGGCGAGTTCGCCCAGCGGATGGCGCACCCGTCGTACGAGGTCGACAAGACGTACGTCGCGGCCGTCGAGGGCGTGGTCTACCCGAGCACGGTCAAGCAGCTGCTCGCCGGGGTGACCCTCGAGGACGGCCCCGTGACCGTCTCGTCGGTGAAGCTCGTCGGCGGTCGCGGCAGCGCCCGCGACGGCTCGATCCTGGAGCTGGTGATCCACGAGGGCCGCAACCGGATCGTCCGCCGTCTGCTCGACCACGTCGGCCACCCGGTCCACCAGCTGACGCGCACGGCCATCGGGCCGATCGCCCTCGGCCGGCTCGGGGTCGGCGAGATGCGGGAGCTGACGAACGACGAGCTGGGCGCCCTGCTCGACGCGGCCAGCCTGTGACCACCCGGCGGCCTGGTCGTCGTGGACACCGGCCCGGTCACCGGCGGTGCCGCCGTTAGGGTCGGAACGTGGCAGTCAGGGCGGTACGTGGGGCGACGCAGCTCAATGTCGACGACCGCGACCACATGCTCGAGCGGGTCACCGAGATGGTGACCCAGGTGATGGATGCCAATGGCTGGGACGTCGACGACTTCATCTCGATCATCTTCACCGCGACCACCGACCTGGTCTCCGAGTTCCCGGCGTACGCCGCCCGCCAGCTGGGGTTCACCGACGTCCCGCTGATCTGCACCCGCGAGCTCGAGATCGACGGATCCATGCCGCGCGTCGTGCGGATGATGGCCCACGTCGAGACCGATCTGCCGCGGTCGGACATCACCCACGTCTACCTCCACGGCGCGGCGGCGCTGCGGCGCGACCTCGCTCGGGTGCGGGCCGTTCCGGACGAGGACCCCGCCGATGGGTGAGCTCCCGCAGCCCGTCCTGATCGTCGGCACCGGGCTGCTCGGCACCTCCCTGGGCCTGGCGCTGCGCCGCAGCGACGTCGACGTGCTGCTCACCGACCGCAACCCCGAGCACCTCCGCACCGCGACCGGCCTGGGAGCCGGACACCGCCATCGCGGCGAGCACGTCGGCATGGTCGTCGTCGCGGTCCCGCCCGACCATGTCGGGGACGAGGTCGCCCGGTCACTGCTCACCACGCACGCAGTCGTCACCGACGTCGGGAGCATCAAGACCGCGCCACTGCGGGTGCTGGACGGCGTCGACGGGGTCGAGCGGTACGTCGGCGGCCACCCGATGGCGGGCAGCGAACGATCCGGCCCACTGGCCGCGACCGCCACCATGTTCGACGGCCGGCCATGGGCGGTGACCCCGCACGGTCGGTCGTCCGCGGCCGCGACGCAGGCCGTCGAGCAGCTGGCCCGTCAGGCCGGCGCGACCGTCGTCCGGCTCACGCCGGAGGAGCACGACGAGGCGGTTGCGCGGACGTCGCACCTGCCGCACCTGCTCTCCGTCCTCGTCGCCGGACGGCTCGCGGATGCGCCGGCCGACCACCTGGCCCTGAGCGGACAGGGGGTGCGTGACGTGACGCGCGTCGCCGGGGGAGACCCGGCGCTCTGGGAGCAGATCGTCACCGGGAACGCCGCCGCCGTGGCCGGTCTCCTGACCCAGGTGCGCGACCAGCTGGACGTGCTCATCGACGCCGTGATCACGGGTGACCGTGGCCCTCTCGGCGAGATCCTCGAGCTCGGCGTCGCCGGGACCCGCGCCATCCCGGGCAAGCACGGTGGACCGTTGCGTCCCACGGCGTCGGTCTTCGTCGCGGTGCCCGACCACCCGGGGGAGCTGGCCCGCTTGTTCGCCGACGCCGGTGCGAGTGAGGTCAACATCGAGGACGTCCACATCGACCACGACCCGGGCCGCGACATGGGGCTGGTGGAGCTGACCGTCGACGAGGCCCGGTCCGAGCACCTGCAGACGTCTCTGGAGTCCCGCGGCTGGGAGACGCATCGCTGAAAGCCACAGGGCGTTGACCGTGCCACCTCCGAATCACTCCCGGCCGCCCTCGGCCACTAGTCTGAGCGCTTGGCCGCGACGGGCCGGCCCCCACAGCCCCCGACGCCCCGGCAGCAGCCCCAGACAGCAAGGACGTCCATCGTGAGCGCACGCACCGGTGTGGTGATCGCGATCGACGGACCCTCGGGCTCGGGCAAGTCGAGCACCGCGCGCGGCGTCGCCACGCGGCTCGGCCTGCGCTACCTGGACACCGGGGCGATGTACCGCGCGATGACCTGGTGGATGCTGCGTCACCACGTGCCGGTCGACGACCCCGAGGCCGTGGCGGAGCGCTGCGGTGAGCCCACGATCGAGGCCGGCACCGACCCGACCCACCCGACCATCACCGTCGACGGGGCCGATGTGGCCGCCGCGATCCGCACGCCCGAGGTGAACGGCGCCGTGTCCCCGGTGAGCGCGGTCCCCCAGGTGCGGGCACGTCTCCTGGGTCTCCAGCGGGCGGCCATCACGGGTGCGGCCGACGGCCCCGGCATCGTGATCGAGGGCCGCGACATCGGCGCGGTGGTCGCCCCTGACGCCGACGTGAAGGTCTATCTGACCGCTGACGCCGGGGCACGGGCCGCACGTCGAGCGGCCGAGGAGGGTGGGACTGATCTCGCCGCCACCGAGTCGTCCCTGCTCGCCCGTGACCGGATCGACTCCACCCGCACGGTCTCGCCGCTGACCATGGCCGAGGACGCCGTCCACGTCGACAGCACGCCGTACTCCCTCGAGGAGGTCGTGGACCTGATCGTGGGTCTGGTCGAGGACGCGCGATGAGGGGTCACCGCCACCCCCCGACGTGGCTGCTCCACGGCGGGCGTCCGGCGAGCCGGTGGCTGATCCGGCGACGGCACGACGTGCGCGAGCACGGCACCGGTCACGTGCCACCCCAGGGCCCGGTGATCGTCGCGGCCAACCACACCGGGGTGATCGACGGCCCGCTTCTGGCGATCTTCGGCCCGCGGCCGGTGCACGCGCTGACCAAGGAGGAGATGTTCCGCGGTCCTCTCGGGCCGGTCCTCCGGGTGACCGGCCAGATCGAGCTGGACCGCTTCGCCACGGACCTGCGCGCCGTCCGCGCGTGCCTGCACGTCCTCGATCACGGGGGAGCGGTGGGCATCTTCCCCGAGGGCAACCGCGGAGCTGGCGACCTCACCCGCTTCCGCAACGGCGCGGCGTACCTCGCGCTCGTGACGGGTGCCCCGATCGTCCCGCTGGTCATGTTCGGCACCCGCCCGAAGGGCGGCGGCAAGGACGCGCTTCCCGCCCGGCGCGGGGTGCTCGACCTGGTGTACGGCGCCCCCTTCCGGGTGGAGCGCACGCCGTGGCCGCGCACGAGGACACTGGTGGCGGCGACGAGTGAGGCACTCCACGCCCGGATGCTGGAAGAGCTGGCGGCCGGGCTGGCGTTGACGGGACAGACCATGCCGGGCCCCATCCCCGCCGACGACGCGAAGGAAATCTCATGACCACCGACGACCTGACCGAGCTCCCCACGGGGCCGCTGCCGGTACTCGCCGTCGTCGGCCGGCCGAACGTCGGCAAGTCCACCCTGGTCAACCGCATCCTCGGCCGCCGCGAGGCCGTCGTGGAGGACGTCCCGGGCGTCACGCGCGACCGGGTCTCCTACGACGCCACCTGGGCGGGCCGCGCATTCACGGTCGTCGACACGGGCGGCTGGGACCCGGACGCTCGGGGCATGGCCGAACGGATCAAGGCCCAGGCTGAGATCGCGGTCAGCCTGGCCGACGCCGTGATGTTCGTCGTCGATGCGACGGTGGGCATCACCGATGCCGACGAGGCTGTCGTGCGCGTGCTCCGCAAGTCGAACAAGCCCGTCATCCTCGCCGCGAACAAGGTCGACGACCAGCGCGCCGAGGCCGAGTCCTACGGCCTGTGGAACCTAGGACTCGGAGAGCCGTACCCGGTCTCCGCCCTCCACGGGCGCGGATCCGGCGACCTGCTCGACGCCGTCCTCGATGTCCTGCCGGAGCCCCCCGCCGAGTCCTTCGACGAGGAGGTCGGCGGCCCCCGCCGGGTGGCGATCGTCGGCAAGCCGAACGTCGGCAAGTCGTCCTTGCTGAACAAGCTCGCCGGCTCCGAGCGCGTCGTGGTCGACTCGGTCGCCGGCACCACCGTGGACCCGGTCGACGAGCTCATCGAGCTGGGCGGCCGCGAGTGGCGGTTCATCGACACGGCCGGCATCCGCAAGCGCGTGAAGGAGGCGTCGGGCCACGAGTTCTACGCCTCGCTGAGGACCTCCACGGCCATCGACCGCGCCGAGGTCGCGGTGCTGGTGCTCGACGCCGACCAGAGCATCTCCGAGCAGGACGTCCGCATCCTCCAGACGGTCAAGGACGCCGGTCGGGCGCTGGTCATCGCCTTCAACAAGTGGGACCTGGTGGACGAGGAGCGCCGGCACTACCTCGAGCGCGAGGTCGACCTGGAGCTGGTGCAGGTGCCGTGGGCGCCGCGGATCAACATCACCGCCCGCACCGGCTGGCACGTCGACCGTCTGGTGCCCGCTCTCGATGCGGCCCTCGCCGGATGGGAGACCCGGGTCTCGACCGGGGCCCTCAACGCCTTCCTCGGCCGGCTCGTGGCCGAGCATCCTCATCCGGTGCGCAGCGGCAAGCAGCCGAAGATCATGTTCGGGACCCAGCCGTCGGTCGCCCCGCCCACCTTCGCCCTGTTCACCTCCGGCAAGCTCGACGCGGCGTACGAACGCTTCATCGAGCGCCGGCTGCGCGAGGAGTTCGGCTTCAC
>DATBDF010000121.1:0-10953 GCA_036270075.1 Nocardioides sp. | reverse complement strand
CACCGAACGGCGCTTCCGCCTGGGTCTCGCCTCGTTCCTGGTGGGGCACCTGGCGTACGTCGTCTGCTTCGTGAAGCTGGGCCTCGACCCCGCCTCGTGGTCCTGGGTGGCGTGGATCATCCTGCTGGCCTGCCTCCTCGCGACCCGGCACGTCGCGCCCGCGACGTACGTGCGGGGCGGGACGCTCCTGGCGGTTCCGGTAGCGCTCTACACGGTCGTCATCGGGGCGATGGTGATCCTCGCCTTCGACACGGGAGAGCCCCTGATCGCCATCGGGGCGAGCGTGTTCGCCGCCAGCGACTCGATCCTGGCGGTCGACCGTTTCGTGCGCCCGCAGCCCTGGGCGCACGTGGTGGTGATGGTGACCTACCACGTCGGCCAGGCACTGATCGTGGCCGGCGTGCTCGCGGCGACCTGACCCACGGAATACACCGGCTGTCATCGCTCTTGTTCCATAGTGCAGTATGTCACTGCATTTACTTCTCTACTCGGAACGGGAGCCTGCTACATGAGAACACCTGCACGCACGACCATCGGCCTCGCCGCCGCGATCGGCCTGCTGGCCGCGACGCCGGCCACCGGCGCGCACGCGACATCCCCTACGTCGAGCACGTTGGCTCCGCCGCCCGTCACGGTCACCGTCGACGAGCCGAGCGCGGCGGCGGGTGACATCTTCGTGTCCCCGTTCGGCAAGGCGGACACGTACGGGAACGGCGCCGAGATCCTCAGTCCGGACGGCCAGCACGTGGAATGGTTCCACTCGGTGCCGTCAGGGCAGGAGATCGCCGACTTCCGCACCCAGACCTACCGCGGCAAGCCCGTCCTCACCTTCTGGCAGGGAACCGGCCTCGGCGGTCTCGCCCGGGGCACCGACTACATCTACGACAGTCACTATCGCCAGATCGCCGCCGTGCAGGCCGGCAACGGCGAGTCGGCAGACGGACACGAGTTCCTGATCACCCGGCAGAACACGGCTCTGGTCCTGTCCTACGCCACCGCGACCGCGGACCTCACCGACATCGGAGGGCCGGCGAACCAGAAGGTGATCGACGGCATCGTGCAGGAGATCGACATCAAGACCGGCAAGGTTCTCTTCGAGTGGAACAGCGCGGATCACGTGCCCTACTCCGAGAGCCAGCAGCCGCTGCCGGCCAGCCCCGACACTCCCTGGGACTGGTTCCACGTGAACGCCGTCAAGCCGGACGGCCACGGACACCTGATCGTCGACGCCCGGAACACCTGGACGGCGTACCGGATCAACTCGCGCAGCGGTGCGATCGACTGGAAGCTGGGCGGTAAGAACAGCACGTTCACCCTGAAGGCGGCCGATGGGCAGGCGCTCAACGACGCGGGCACGATCTTCGCCTGGCAGCACGACGCCGAGGCCCACGGGCACGGCACGTACACGGTGTTCGACAACGAGGCGGCCGGGCAGGCCAACACCGGGACGGGAGTCAGCTCCCAGCTTCCATACAGCCGGTCCGTCACCGTGAAGGTGGACAAGCATGCCGGCACGGCCACGTTGGTCGACTCCGCGGACCAGCCGGAGGGACAGCTCGCGTCCTCACAGGGGAACACCCAGCTCCTCGGCAACGGCGACCTGTTCACCGGGTGGGGATCGCTGCCCACCTTCTCGGAGTCCACACCCTCCGGGGACGTGGTCTTCGAAGCCCACTTCCCGGACGGCGTCAACAGCTACCGCGCGTACCGGCTCCCTTGGGGTTCGGTCAGCTGAAAGCCGGGCACCGGCCCTCGCTCCTGAGCGAGGGCCGGTGCCCCATCACGTCTGCTGTCTCGTCCGCCCGAGCGCTACGCCCCCAGGGGTGGTGGCCGGACACCCCTGCGAGGTGGTGGAATACAGAGCGCGGAGCGACGGGAGAGGGGAGCATCTCGTGGGGCGGGCGACCGATCTGGTCACGACGACGACGACGAGCGACGGCAAGGCCGTGATCGCCGTCCGTGGCGAGGTCGACCTGGTGTCGTGCGACGAGCTACGGCGCGTGGTCGACGACGCACTGCAGATCTCATCGCATGTCGTGCTCGACCTCACGGACCTGTTGTTCATCGACTCGTCGGGTCTGAGCGTGCTGGTCGAGGCCCATCGCAAGGCTCGTGACGCCGGCGGCGTACTGGTCGTGCAGAACCCCACCCCGATGCTCTCGCGCCTGCTCGACATCACCCGACTCGACACCCTGCTGGTCATCGAGACCTCGGAGAGCGCTCCGTCGAACGACCGGGGATAGGCATGCCCGCCCCGGCCGCGCATGTCAAAGGGATCCTCCTCGTACAGACAGCGGGCACACGGTCCGTCCGACTGCGCGACGCCCTCGCCGAGCGACCCGAGCTCGAGATCGTCGACGAGGTCACCACGACCCGCGAGGCCGTGGAGGCCGCCGGGCGGCTCGAGCCGAGCGTCCTCGTGATGGATGTCGGCCTGGCCGACGTCGCGGGGCACGGAGTACTCCGAGCCATCCGGGCTGCCTCGCCCGAGACGCGGATCGTGCTGCACGCCCGCGCCCCCGAGGTCGACGACGCGCCCGGCACCCGGAACTGGATCAGCCGCCTGGTCGACCTCGTGGTGGACCCCGGGCGCGGCGCCGAGCTGGAGGCCCGGCTCGTCCTGCCGGACGAGACCTCGAGCGTCCCGCTCGCCCGGGGCTTCGTGAACGAGCTGCTGGAACAGTGGAACCTCGCGGATCTGGTTCCCTCGTCGTCGCTGCTGGTCAGCGAGCTCGTCGCCAACGCGGTCAGCCACGTGTCGGGACCGTGCGCGGTCGAGATCACCCATCACGACGACGTCCTCCGCATCGCGGTGGCGGACGCCGGACCCGGCATGCCCGACCTCCAGGTACTCGGCCCCACCAGCGAGAACGGCCGTGGGCTCCACATCGTCTCCGCCTTCTCGACCGTCTGGGGAGTCGACCAGCTGGACGACGGCGGAAAGCTCGTCTGGGCAGAGCTGGCCCCCTTCGAGATGGAAGTCGGGTGATCGTCGTTCCTCCTCAGCCGGTCGTCGTGCCGTATCCACCCTCGAACGGCCTCGAGGGCGAGGCCCTCCTGCGTGGCGCACTGGCCCAGGTGCGCGCGGCGCTGGCGGTCGACGTGGTCACGCTGCTACGGCTCGACCCTGGCTCGCGCCACCTCGTGACCGTCCTCACCGAGAGCGGGGTGCCGGTGACCGCGGTTCACCACCGCGTGCCGGTCGGGCATGGTCTCGCAGGGCACGTCGCGCAGTCCGGCGCTCCCATCGCGCTCGAGGACGTCGCGGAGGACGACCTCGTGAACCCGGTGCTCCTGGCTCTGGGCGTGCGATCCGTGCTCGGGGTGCCGGTGTTCCACGAGGGGCAGCTCACCGCCGTCCTCAAGGTGGGCACCGTGCGGCGCACGAGGTTCCCTGCCGAGGCCGTCGCGCGCGCCGTCGGTCTCGCGGACGAGGTGAGCGACGCGCTGGAGGAGTACGTCGCCGCGGACGAGCGCGCAGCCGCTGCCGCTCTGCAACGCAGCCTGGTGCCGTCACGGCTGCCCCTCATCCCGGGACTCGACCTGTCCGGCCGCTACATCCCCGGCGAGGGCGGCGTGTCCGGCGACTGGTACGACGTCTTCGAGCTTCCCGGAGACCGCGTGGGCATGGTGATGGGCGATGTCGCAGGGCACGGGCTCCCCGCGTCGGTTGTGATGGGACGTCTCCGCAGCGCCTTGCGCGCCTACGCACTCGAGTACGACGAGCCCGCTGAGGTTCTCGCGCACCTCGACGCCAAGATCGTGCACTTCGAGCCCGGAGCCATGGCCACCGCGATCTACGCCGTCACCCAGCCGCCGTTCCGGCGTGTGCTCCTGTCGTCGGCCGGCCACTTCCTCCCGATCAAGATCCCGGCGAGCGGTCCGGCGTCCCAGCTCGAGGTGACGGTCGGCTTGCCCCTGGGCGTCGACGCGGGGCTGCCACGGACCAGCGACGTGGTCGATCTCGAGCCCGGTGACACGCTGCTGCTGTTCACCGACGGGCTCGTGGAGCGGCGTACGCACAGCACGCCACGGAGCATGGCGGTGTTCGAGTCGATCGACACGTCGCTCGACACGTTGAAGTCACTGCTCGTGCCGGAGGACGCCGACGCTCTGGCCTCGCGTGTGCTGGACTCGATGCTGACCATCGAGCCCCCGAGCGACGACGTCGCGGTGCTGGTGGTGCGGCGGGAGCCTCTGCTCCTGGCATAGCGCTGGGCTTCCTGGGTACGGCAACCACGACCGCTGTTCTCAGAAGGAGATGAGCGCCATGGTCGCCACCCATCACGAGACCGACCATCACCTGACGATGCACGACCGCCTGCACATGCCCCGCTCCCGGGGCGCAGCGAGCGGCCTCCTGCTCGTGGTGCTGGGTGTCTGGGGCGGGCTGATCCCGTTCGTCGGGCCGTCCTTCGACTACAGCTTCACCCCCGACGTCACCTGGCACTCGACGACGGGGCGCCTCCTGCTCGAGGTGCTGCCGGCGGCCGTGACGGTGCTGGGCGGCCTGGCGATGATGGGCACGACCAGCCGCATCAGCGGCGTCGCCGGAGCGTGGCTGGCCGCGGCCGGCGGTGCGTGGTTCGTCATCGGCCAGTGGGTCAGCATGCTCTGGAACGGCGGCGAGATGCAGGCGGGTCAGCCCACCGCCACCACGGACGCCGGTCAGGTCGCCGAGTGGCTCGGGTTCTTCCTGGCGCTCGGTGTGGTGATCGTCTTCGTGGCCGCCCTGGCACTCGGACGGATGAGCGTGGTGTCGGTCCGCGATGCCCGGATCGTCCGCGAGCGCGCGGAGAACGACCTGGAGCCGGAGCGCGACGAGACCCCGACCGCGACCCCGACCGCGACCCCGACCGCGACCACGGGGACTCCGCGCGGTCGCCGGGTGCGCGAGGACTCGCCTGCCCAGTAGCCCGGGTCTCGCCACCCCGGCTCCCGTCGCCCGGAGGTCAGGCCTCGATGACCACCGGGATGATCATCGGGCGTCGGCGCAGCTCGCGATTCACCCAGCGGCCGACGACGCGGCGTATCACCTGCTGGAGCTGGTACGCATCGTTGGTGCCCTCGCGGATCGCCGCGTCGAGGGCGTCGATGATGGGCTGCTTGATCTCGTCGAACGCGCTGTCGTCCTCGGCGAACCCACGCGCATGGAGCTCGGGGCCACTGACCACCTTGCCGCTCATCGAGTCGACCACCACGATCACCGAGATGAACCCCTCCTCGCCGAGGATCCGCCGGTCCTTGAGGTCCGACTCGGTGATGTCACCGATGTTCGACCCGTCGACGAAGACGTAGCCGCAGTCGACCTTGCCGGCGACGCTCGCGCGTCCGTCGACCAGGTCGACGACGACACCGTCCTCGGCGATCACGACGTTCTCGACCCCGGTCGCCTTCGCCAGGTCGGCATTGGCCTTCATGTGCCGGAACTCGCCGTGCACCGGGAGGACGTTGCGGGGCCGGACGACGTTGTAGGCGTACAGCAGCTCGCCGGCGCTTGCGTGACCCGAGACGTGCACCAGCGCGTTGCCCTTGTGCACGACGTTGGCGCCGAGGCGGGTCAGGCCGTTGATGACCTTGTAGACCGCGTTCTCGTTCCCCGGGATCAGCGAGCTGGCCAGGATGACCGTGTCGCCCTCCTCGATGTGCACGAAGTTGTGGTTGCGCTGGGCGATCCGCGACAGTGCGGACATCGGCTCGCCCTGGCTGCCGGTGGAGATCAGCACCTGGCGCTCGGGCGGGAGGTCGGCCAGGTCCTTGGCGTCGACCATGACCTCGGGAGGCACACGGAGGTAGCCGAGGTCCTGGGCGATGCCCATGTTGCGCACCATTGAGCGACCGACGTACCCGACCTTGCGGCCGTGCCGGACCGCGGTGTCCAGCACCTGCTGGACCCGGTGCACGTGGGAGGCGAAGCAGGCGACGATGATCCGCTGGTCACTGTCGTGGAAGACCCGGTCGAGGACGGGTGCGATGTTCTTCTCAGCCGTGGTGAAGCCGGGGACCTCGGCGTTGGTCGAGTCGGTGAGGAAGAGGTCCACGCCCTCCTCTCCGAGCCTGGCGAACGCCCGCAGGTCGGTGATGCGACCGTCCAGCGGGAGCTGGTCCATCTTGAAGTCGCCGGTGTGGAGCACGAGCCCGGCTCCGGTGCGGATCCCGACCGCCAGCGCGTCCGGGATGGAGTGGTTGACCGCGACGAACTCGAGACCGAACGGACCGAGCCCCAACCGGTCGCCGGCCTGCACCTTGTGGTGGACGGTCTCCCGGAGACGGTGCTCGCGGAGCTTGGAGTCGAGCAGGGCCAAGGTCAGCTCGGACCCCACGAGCGGGATGTCGTCACGCTCGCGCAGGAGGTACGGCGTGGCGCCGATGTGGTCCTCGTGGCCGTGGGTGAGGACCAGCGCCTCCACCTTGTCGAGGCGGTCACGGATGGCGTCGAAGTCGGGAAGGATCAGGTCCACACCCGGGTGTGACTCCTCCGGGAACAGCACGCCGCAGTCGACGATGAGCAGGCGACCGTCGTACTCGAAGACCGTCATGTTGCGCCCGACCTCGCCGAGCCCGCCGAGCGGGTAGATCCGTAACCCTCCCTTCGGCAGCTCGGCCGGCGTGGAGAGCTCGGGATGCGGGTGGCTCAAGTTGTTCTCTCTCTAGGTCAGAGGACGTGTCAGAGGAGCTGGGATGCCTCGAGGCCCGCCCGGAGGGCCGCCAGCTCGTCGTCGGTGAGCGGCACGAGGGGGCCGCGTACGTTGCGGTTGTCGAGCACCCCGAGCAGCTGGAGGCACGCCTTGGCGGTGGTCGCGCCGTAGTTGGGCACCCCCATGATCGCCTCGGTCGCGGGGAGCAGACGCTGGTAGGTCTTCAACGCGGCGACGGTGTTGCCGTCGAGGAAGTCCTCGATCATCGACCGTATCGGGCGGCCGGCAGCGTGGCCGACCACGCTGATCACGCCGCAGGCGCCGTGCGCCAGCCACGCGAGGTTGGCCAGGTCGTCGCCGCTGTAGACGGCGTACCCCAGCTCCCTGAGCCGCACGCCGCGGGCGAAGTCGCCGACGGCGTCCTTCACCGCCACCACGGTGTCGCCCTTGATCCGCTCGTAGGTCTCGAGGGTGATCTGGGTGGCGGTGCGGCCGGGTACGTCGTACAGCACCACCGGCGTCCCGGTCGCCCCGGCCACCTGCTCGAAGTGGTGGAGCACGCCGGCCTGGCCGGGCTTGTTGTAGTACGGAGTCACCAGCAGGAGCGCGTCGGCGCCGAGCTTCTCGGCCTGTTGTGCGAGCTCGATGCTGTGGGCGGTGGTGTTGCTGCCGACGCCCGCGATCACGGTGGCACGGTCACCCACCGCGTCCTTGACCGCCCGCAGGATGTCGCCCGACTCGGCCACGGTGCACGTCGGGCTCTCCCCCGTCGTGCCGCTGACCACGACGCCGTCGTGTCCGTGCTCCACGAGGTGGTGCGCGATCGCCGCCGTCCCGTCGAGGTCGACCGCACCGTCGTCGGTGAACGCCGTGGCCATCGCCGTCAGCATCCGCCCGAAGGGCGCCGGGGACGTCATGACGTCAGGCTACTCGTGGACGGCCGCCCCTCGTGGAAGGCGGTGCGGACGGCACGGCCCCGCACCGCGTCCTCGCCGAACAGCGTCACCGCCGGGCCGTGCGAGGGTGGAGCATGCCCGATGACGAGCTGAAAGACATGGCCAGACGGGTGCTGGACGGCAACCGCTACCTGGTGCTCGGGACCGTCGAGCCGGACGGCCGGCCGCGGCTGTCGCCGGTGTACTTCGTGCCGGCCGGCTATGACCGTGTCTACTGGGTGTCCTCTCCCGACGCCCAGCACTCGCGGAACGTCCGGGAGCGGCCGGAGGTGCAGATCGTCGTGTTCGACTCGTCGCGCGCGCCGGGGGACGGCGAGGCCGTCTACGTCAGCGCGATCGCCCGCGAGGTGCCCGAGGACGAGCTCCCTGGGCTGCTCCACGAGGCCTTCGACCCGGAGGGACGAGGAGGGAGGCGGTTCGGCGCCGAGGAGCTCAGCGGCGACGGCGACCTCCGGTTGTACGTCGCCACCGCGACGGCGTACGACGTGCACGTGCGCGGTGGCCATCCCACCCACGGCACGGGCATCGACCGGCGTCTTCCGACCGATCCCCGCTGAGCTGGGCGGTCTGCCTCCAGGGCGTCGCGCCACCACACGTTCGTGCGGCATGCTGAGGCCGTGGCCCGCCTCGTGCCGAAACAGCTCCAGATGACCGGCATGACCGGCTCCGTCCCCTACTACGGCGGGCGCCTGAGCCCGGCGCAGGCGTACGCCGCCTCGCATCCCGCGGCACCGCCGCCGCCCATGGCTGCGCCGCCTCCGCGGTCCCCGACGCCACCGCCTCCCCGTCGGGATCCCGTGGCGGCGCTCGACGAGCTGCTGGAGTCCGGCGTCATCACCGAGGCCGAGCACCAGGAGCTGCGTGATCGGCTGGCGACGTGACCGGACCCGTCCAGGTCATCGTGCTCGGCTTCGACGAGCCGTCGTTCACCGGCGAGGTGATGGCCGAGCTCACCCGGCTGCGGGAGGCCGGGGTGGTACGGGTGGTCGATGTGCTGCTCGTCAGCCGCGACGAGGACGGGACGTTCGAGACCCTGCCGGCACCTCCGGGGACGGATCCCGATCTGGGCCGCATCGCGGCCGACGTCGTCGGCAACGGTGACCCGGACGGCTCACCCGCCGATGACAGCTGGTCGCTGGCCGACGTCGTCGCGCCGGGCAGCGTCGCCGCTGTCGCGCTGGTCGAGCACCTGTGGGCGCAACCTCTCGTGGAGGCAATCCGGGATGCCGGCGGCCGGCCGCTGGCGGAGGCCTGGTTGTCGCCCGAGGACCGGAACGGCTTGCCGGAGCAGTCCGGGTAGTCCGGGTCCCGATCACACGTGCGGCATCACCTCGGCCGCGAGGAGCCGGAGGTGGTCGAGGTCGTGGACGTCCAGCGTCTGGAGGTACATGCGCTGCGCGCCCAGCGCGGCGTACCGACCGATCTGCTCGACGACCTCGTCCGGCGTGCCGGCGATCGCGTTGGCACGCAGGTCCTCCGGGGTGCGGCCGATGAACTCGGCACGACGGCGTACCTCCGCCTCGTCGGCGCCGCAGCAGACCGTGTGCGCGTTCGAGTACGCCAGACCGTCGGGATCGCGTCCGATCCCCTCACACGCCGCGCGCACCCGCGCGACGTGCTCGGCCGACTGCTCGAGCCCGACGAACGGCAGGTTGAACTCGTCGGCGTACCGGGCGGTCAGCGAGGGCGTGCGCTTCGCACCCTTGCCGCCGACGATGATCGGCGGGTGGGGTCGCTGCGCCGGCTTGGGCAGACCCGGTGAGCCCGTCACCTGGTGGCGCGCGCCGTCGTACGAGAACGTCTCGCCGTCGGGTGTGGCCCACAGCCCGGTGACGATCGCGAGCTGCTCCTCGAGGTTGTCGAACCGTTCGGACGTCGACGGGAACGGGATGGCGTACGCCGCGTGCTCGGCGGCGTACCACCCGGCGCCGATGCCGAGCTCGACCCGGCCGCCGCTCATCTGGTCGACCTGGGCGACGGAGATCGCCAGGGGCCCCGGGAATCGGAACGTCGCCGAGGTCATCATCGTGCCGAGCCGGATGGTGCTCGTCTCGCGAGCGATCCCGGCGAGCGTGACCCACGAGTCCGTCGGCCCCGGGCGGCCGTCGACACCCATCGCCAGGTAGTGGTCGGACCTGAAGAACGCCCCGAACCCCAGCTCCTCCGCGAGCCGGGCGACGGCCAGCTGGTCGTCGTACGTCGCACCCTGCTGAGGCTCGAGGAAGACGCGCAGCTCCATGCGGCCACCCTGTCACGCGGGCACGTGGCTCAGCGCTCGGGGCGACCACCCGTGGTGCGGCATGCGGCCGCCGCGAGAGCGTGCCCGTCGCGGAGGCAGACCTCGGGTGCGGCGTCCCGAGCGCGAGCTGCCAGGAAGCCGGCCGCGAAGGCATCACCGGCGCCGGTGGTGTCGAGCTCCGGCCGGTCGAGCGGCTCCGCGGCCATCGAGGCGGAGGCCTCACCGTTGCTCCAGGCGGCGTCGCCGGACCCCGCGGTCACGACCGCCTCGCGGCCGGAACCGGCGAGGCGGGCCGCGAGCTCGACGGCTTCGCCCGGCTCGCCCGACTGGCCCAGGAGCACCGCCGCTTCCTTCTCGTTCGCGAACAGGACGGCGCGGTCGGGGACCATCGCGAAGAACTCGGCGGCACCGAGGACCTCGAGCGGCGCCGCGGATGCGGCACCCACGGACACGGTCATCCCGGAGGCTGCGGCCTTCGCCATCGCGTGGAGAGCAGCATCACGCGAGTCTCGCAGGAGCGCGTACCCCGACACGTGCAGGTGGTCACCCGACCGGAACTCGTCGACCGGCACGTCGTGCTCGAGCAGCGCGAGGTTGGCCCCGGGGTCGGGCACCATCGTCCGTTCGCCGGTGGGGGCGACGAGGACCAGACACGTGCCGGTCGGCCGCGTGCGGTCGACGCGGAACCTCACGTCGACCCCGAGCCGGTGCAGGCTCTCGACCTGGGACTGGCCGGCCGCGTCATCGCCGATCGCGCCGATGAAGGTCGTGCTCTCGCCCACCCGGGTCAGCCAGGCCGCGGTGTTGGCGGCCGAGCCGCCGCCGACGTAGGAGATCACACCGGGGCTGTCGGAGCCCTCGGCCAGCGCACCGAACAGGCGCGCGACCACGTCGACCATGAGGTCGCCCAGGCAGAAGAACGTCATGAGGCCGACCGGGCGGCGTACGCCGACGCGACCTCGGCAGCGAGCCGGGCGTTGGAGAGCACCAGGGCGACGTTCGCCCGGAGGGACTCGCCGCCGCTCTCGCGGTGGAACCAGTCGAGGAGGTAGGGAGTGACGTCCTTGTCGTGTACGTCGTCGCGCTCGGCGGCCGCGAGACCCGACCGCAGCAGCCGGTC
>DATBDF010000120.1:0-9011 GCA_036270075.1 Nocardioides sp. | reverse complement strand
CGAACCACGCGCCCAGTCTGCCGGTCAGACCCAGGTCGAGCCGGCGGCCTCGGACTCGTCCGTGGTCGAGCAGTGCGCTCGGACTCGTCCGTGGTCGAGCAGTGCGCTCCGGAGTCGTCCGGTGGTTGAGGAGGTCGCTCCGAGCGCTCCGGTGGTCGAGGACGTCGCCTCGGACGTTCCGGTGGTTGAGGAGGTCGCTCCGGGCGTTCCGGTGGTTGAGGAGGTCGCACTGCTCTCCGGTGGTTGAGGAGGTCGCTCTGCGACCGTCTCGAAACCCGGCGAGCGGTTCGCGTCTGCGGTGGGGTGGTTTCGAGACAGGCGCCAGGGCGCCTTCCTCAACCACCGGACGGACCTTGCCTCACACTCGGTCCCCGGTGCTTGAGGAGGTCGCCTCGGACGTTCCGGTGGTTGAGGAGGTCGCTCTGCTCTCCGGTGGTTGAGGAGGTCGCTCTGCGACCGTCTCGAAACCACCCCACCCGACCCACCCGCCTCACCTAGGGTGTGCCCATGGCTGAGACCTCGGGCGACGACCGCGACCAGCTGCGGGAGGTCACGGAGGCTCAGGCCGCGTGCTCGACGGCGATCGGGAGCCTCCGGACGGCGATGGACCGGATCGGGAGCGCGCGCTCCTGGGGCACCTACGACACCTGGTTCGGAGGCGGCCTCTTCTCGAGCCTGATCAAGCACGACCGCATCGGCGAAGCCGAAGAGGCGATGACGCAGGTGGACGCGGCGCTGCGCCGGCTACGACGCGAGCTCGCGGACGTGGGAGTCGACGGAGCCGCCGTCGGCGACGTCGGCGTCACCGACCTGACCCGCTCCCTGGACGTGTGGTTCGACGACTTCTTCAGTGACTTCGCCGTGCAGTCGCGGTTGAAGGACGCCGACCGGCGGCTCGCCGAGGTCGCCCGGCTGCTGATGGACGTCAGCGACTCGCTCGCGCAGCGACGCATCGAGATCGAGAGCCGGCTCTCTGCTTCCTGAGCCGGGTGGCCCGGCACGGTGACGTTGTGCGCGGGACTAGCGTGGAAGTCGTGACCTCCGCCCTCACATCGGCCCCCGCCCCTCGCACCCTCGGACAGCTGCGCGCGTCCGGGCACGTCCAGAAGCCCGTCCGCCTCGAGCTCCGCGACAACCTACTCGCCAAGCTCGCCGCCGGGGACGACCCCTGGCCCGGCATGCACGGTTTCGACGACACGGTCATCCCGCAGCTCGAGCGGGCACTCCTCGCCGGGCACGACGTCGTACTCCTCGGTGAGCGCGGGCAGGGCAAGACCCGTCTGCTGCGCTCGATCGTCGGCCTGCTCGACGAGTGGACGCCCGTGATCGCCGGCGCGGAGCTCGGCGAGCACCCCTACGAGCCGATCACCCCCGAGTCCCGCCGCCGGACGGACGAGCTCGGTGACGAGCTGCCGGTCGAGTGGCGCCACCGCGACGAGCGGTACGCCGAGAAGCTCGCGACCCCGGACACGTCCGTCGCCGACCTGATCGGCGACGTCGACCCGATGAAGGTCGCGGAGGGCCGCCACCTCGGTGACCCCGAGACGATCCACTTCGGACTGATCCCACGCAGCCACCGTGGCATCGTCGCCATCAACGAGCTGCCGGACCTGGCCGAGCGGATCCAGGTAGCGATGCTCAACGTGATGGAGGAGCGCGACATCCAGATCCGCGGCTACGTCCTGCGGCTGCCGCTCGACACGTTGGTCGTCGCCAGCGCGAACCCCGAGGACTACACCAACCGCGGGCGCATCATCAGCCCGCTCAAGGACCGGTTCGGCGCCGAGATCCGCACGCACTACCCGAGCGAGCTCGAGGACGAGGTCGCGGTGGTCCGGCAGGAGGCCCACCTCGTCGCCGAGGTGCCCGACCACCTGATCGAGATCCTCGCCCGCTTCACGCGGAACCTGCGGGAGTCCAACTCGGTCGACCAACGCTCCGGTGTCAGTGCCCGGTTCGCGATCGCCGGTGCGGAGACCGTCGCGGCGTCCGCCCTGCACCGTGCGACCCGCCAGGGTGAGGACGAGGCGGTGGCGCGCATCGTCGACCTCGAGACCGCCGTCGACGTGCTCGGCGGCAAGATCGAGTTCGAGACCGGCGAGGAGGGGCGCGAGCTCGAGATCCTCACGCACCTGCTCCGGACGGCGACCGCCGAGGCCGTACGCAGTCACTTCCGCGGCATCGACTTCGCCCTGCTCGTGGACCGGATCGAGGCCGGTCAGATGGTCACCACCGGAGAGCAGGTCACGGCCCGCGACTTCCTGATGGGCCTGCCGGTCCTCGGCGAGTCCGACCTCTACGACCAGATCTGTGACCGGCTCGATGCCGGCAACGACGGCGAACGCGCGGGGGCCATCGAGCTCGCCCTCGAGGGCCTGTACCTGGCGCGCAAGATCAGCAAGGAGTCCGGTGGCGGGGAGACCGTCTATGGATAGGACCCTCGACACCACCGATGACTTTCCGGTGCTGCTCACGGCCGGGTCGCTGATGAACGACGGCGCAGACGGCTGGGTGATCCCGCACGTCTGGACCGAGCGCGGCGTGCTCGTCCAGGCTGCACCCAACGGCGCCGGGGTTCTGCACGTGGCCGTCGCCCTGTGCGTGCTCAACGACCTCTTCCGCGAGGGCGACGCGCTCGGCGTCCCCGTGAACGGAGTGAGGATCGAAGCGCGGGGTGCCTTCGACACCGAGAGTTGGGTCTCGACAGGCATCACGTACGCGGTCCAGGTCGACTCCGTGGCACCCGACGACGCCGTCGCGAAGGTCGTGGCCCGGGTCGACGAGGTCGCGGAGATTCCCCGGGTGCTCCGGGCAGGGATGAGCGTGGAGCGTGACGATGGCTAGGTACCACCAGCCGCGCTCGCGCTACACGGCGTACGACGGAGGTCCTGATCCGCTCGCGCCGCCCGTCGACATCTCCGAGGCGCTCGACGCCATCGGCGAGGACGTGATGGCGGGCTACTCGCCCGAGCGCGCGATGCGGGAGTTCCTACGGCGAGGAGGTCAGGACCAGCGTGGTCTCGACGAGCTCGCGCGGCGGGTCGCCGAGAAACGTCGCGAGCTGACGCAGCGGCACAACCTCGACGGCACCTTGCAAGAGGTCCGCGAGCTGCTCGACCACGCGCTGCTCAGCGAGCGCGGGCAGCTCGCCCGCGACATCGACATGGACGAGGGAGATCGGGCGCTGCGCGAGCTGACGCTCGACAACCTGCCTCCGTCGACGGCCGCGGCCGTCAGCGAGCTCGCGTCGTACGACTGGCGGAGCCGCGAGGCGCGCGAGGACTACGAGCGGATCAAGGACCTGCTCGGCCGGGAGATGCTGGACCAGCGGTTCGCCGGCATGAAGCAGGCACTGGAGAACGCCACCGACGAGGACCGGGCGGCGATCAGCGAGATGCTGACGGATCTCAACGACCTCCTGTCGAAGCACCAGCGCGGGGAGGACACCGACCAGGACTTCGCCGAATTCATGGACAAGCACGGCGACTTCTTCCCCGAGAACCCCCAGAACGTCGAGGAGCTCATCGACGCGCTGGCCGCGCGCGCCGCCGCTGCCCAGCGGATGATGAACTCGATGACGGCCGAGCAGCGGGCGGAGCTGATGTCGCTGGCGGAGCAGGCGTTCGGCTCGCCCGCGCTGACGCAGCAGCTCTCCGAGCTCGACGCGAACCTCCAGGCCCTCCGACCCGGGGAGGACTGGCGGGGCTCGGAGCAGTTCGACGGGGGACAGGGGTTGGGCCTCGGTGACGGCACCGGCGTCCTGCAGGACATCGCCGACCTCGACGACCTCGCCGAGCAGCTCTCCCAGTCCTACGACGGCGCGCGCCTCGACGACATCGACCTGGACCGCCTCGCGCGCCAGCTCGGCGACGAGTCCGCCGTGGACGCCCGCACCCTCCAGCGGCTCGAGCAGGCGCTGCGCGACTCCGGCTACCTCAAGCGGTCGAGCGACGGGCAGCTCAAGCTGAGCCCGAAGGCGATGCGCCAGCTCGGCAAGGCGCTGCTGAAGGACGTCGCCACCCGGATGAGTGGCCGCCAGGGTCAGCGCGACCTCCGCCAGGCGGGCGCCGCCGGCGAGCTGTCCGGGGCGACCCGCGAGTGGCAGTTCGGCGACACGGAGCCCTGGGACGTCACCCGCACGATCACCAACGCCGTACGCCGTACCGTCGCCGAGGAGGGGCGTCTCGGCACGCTCGCCGACGCTCCCGGCTCGACCGACGAAGCACGGTCGAGACCCGTCGTGCGCATCCAGGTCGGCGACGTCGAGGTGTCCGAGACCGAGGCCCGCACCCAGGCCGCCGTGGCGCTGCTGGTCGACACGTCGTTCTCGATGGCGATGGACGGGCGCTGGGTGCCGATGAAGCGCACGGCCCTCGCCTTGCACACGCTGATCCGGTCACGCTTCCGCGGTGACGCGCTGCAGCTGATCGGCTTCGGCCGGCACGCGCAGGTGATGGACATCGACGAGCTCACCGGCCTCGACGCGATGTGGGACAAGGGAACGAACCTGCACCACGCCCTGCTGCTCGCGAACCGGTTCTTCCGCAAGCATCCGAGCTCCCAGCCGGTGCTGCTGATCGTCACCGACGGCGAGCCGACGTCCCACCTCGAGCCGAACGGCGAGGTGTACTTCGAGTACCCGCCCCACCCGCTGACCGTGGCCTACTCCGTCCGCGAGCTCGACAACTCCGGCCGACTCGGTGCTCAGACGACGTTCTTCCGGCTCGGCTCCGACCCCGGGCTCGCGCGCTTCGTGGACTCGATGGCCAAGCGTGTGGACGGCCGGGTCGTGGCACCCGAGCTGGACGACCTGGGCGCCGCCGTCGTCGGCTCCTACCTGGGATCCCGCGGTCCCGCCGGGCTCGGCGAGTACTACGGCGACTGGTTCGGAGACCGCGGACACTGGGTCGAGTGAGCGAGTGAGGACGGTCCGACGCGACGGAGTGGGGGCGGAACGACCGGAACGAGGGCGAGGCGGCTTCACAGCCAGCCTCCCCCGGCGGAGCCCGGGGTGGCGGCTGCGAGCGGCGCCGCGAACTCGCTCGACTCCTAGAGAACCGGGACCCCGGTCAGCAGCGCGGCCAGCTCTTCGACGCCGTCGGGGAGACGGGTGCCGGGCCGGGCCCAGGAGGCGTTGGCGTCCACGGCATGGACGGGTACGTCGGCCGGCAGCGCGCCGCCGGCCACCAGGTCGTCGGCGAGCCGCTGCGACCCGTCACGGTCGAACCCGCAGGGCGCGACGACGACGACCTCCGGCTCGGCCGCGCGGACCTGGTCCCACGTCACCCGGCGCGACTTCTCGCCGGACGTCGCGAGCACGGGCTCGCCGCCGGCGATCTCGATCATCTCCGGGATCCAGTGGCCGGGCGCGAACGGCGGGTCCGTCCACTCCAGGAACATCACCCGGGGACGAGGCCGCCCCGCTGTCTCCCGGCGTACGGCGTCGAGTCGCCGGCGCTGGTCGGCCACCAGTGCTTCGGCAGCCGCCAGGCGTCCGGTCGCCCGGCCGAGGGTCAGGATCGACTCGAGCACCTCGTCGACCGTGTGCGGGTCGATGGTGAGGACCTCGGCGGTGCAGCCGAGATGCGCCAGGGCGTCATCCACGACGGAGACGTCGACGGCGCAGACCGCGCACAGGTCCTGGGTGACGACCAGGTCGGCGTCCAGGCCGGACAGCGCGCCCTCGTCCAGGTGGTACAGGTCGTCGCCGCGAGCCATCGCCTCGACCACGAACGCGTCGATCTCGACGGGAGTGAGTCCCTCGGGCATCGCCGACGTGGAGACGATCCGTCGGTTACGAGCCTCGGCCGGGTAGTCACACTCGAACGTCACGCCGACCACGTCGTCGCCGGCGCCGATCGCGAACAGGATCTCGGTGGTCGACGGCAGGAGCGAGACGATCCGCACCCTCTCACCCTAGGCGGTTAGGTTGGTCGCGCGATGATCGAGGACACGACCTGGGACGAGTCGACCCGGCCCACCCTGGCCGAGCCGCCGGACGCGCCGTACAGCCAGGTGCAGCTGACCACCGTCGACCATCTCGTCTCCATCCACGACCATCTGCGCGGCGAGCTCGACCGCGTCCGCGACCTCATCAGCCAGGTACGTCGCGGTGTGCTGACCGTGGGGGAGGCACGCGCCGGCGTCAACGAGATGACCCTGCGCCAGAACAACTGGACGCTCGGCGCCTACTGCCAGTCCTACTGCGGCTTCGTCAAGGGACACCACTCGCTCGAGGACGCGAGCGTCTTCCCGCACCTGCGGCGCGCCGAGCCCGAGTCGGCGCCGGTCCTCGACCGTCTCCATGCCGAGCACGAGGTGATCCACGGGCTGCTCGACGAGGTCGACCGGTCTCTCGTGGGGCTCGTCCGGGAGGGCGACGGATCCGCGCTCGACGCTGTCGAGCGCGCCGTCGACGACCTCGGCGAACGCCTGCTCAGCCACCTCGCCTACGAGGAGCACGAGCTCCGCGGCCCCCTCGCCCGCCACGGCTTCTACTGACGACCCTGCTGCGCCCGTCTCGAGTCCGACGCCGACGGTCTCTCTAGAGTGCCCGCGTGAGCGACCCGTCGACGACCACGCTGGTCCTGCTGGCCCTGGCGGGCCTGGCGGCCGGTTTCGTCGACGCGGTGGTCGGCGGAGGCGGGTTGATCCAGCTCCCGGCCCTGTTGATCTGGCTCCCCGGTGCCTCTCCCGTGAACGTCCTGGCGACCAACAAGCTGAGCTCGATCTGCGGCACCACCGTCAGCAGCGCGACGTACTACCGCCGGATCCGCCCCGACCCACGGACCTTCGGCCCGCTGATGGCGTGCGCGTTCGCCGGCTCGATCTGCGGGGCGTTCGTCGGGTCGCACATCTCCGACAGCGCCTTCGACCCGATCGTGCTCGTGGTCCTGATCGTCGTGGGCGGCTACGTGCTGTTCCGTCCGAGGCTGGGCGAGACCACCGCCCTCCGGTACGCCGGGCACCGGCACGTGGCCGCGGCCAGCGCCACGGGGCTCGTGATCGGCTTCTACGACGGAGCGCTCGGACCGGGGACGGGGAGCTTCTTCGTGATCACCCTGGTCGGGCTGCTCGGCTACAGCTTCCTCGAGGCGTCGGCCAAGGCCCGGCTGGCGAACTGGGCGACCAACCTGGCCGCGCTGTGCGTGTTCGTGCCTCAGGGGGCCGTGCTCTGGAAGGTCGGCCTCGTGATGGGGCTGTGCAACCTCGCCGGCGGCTACGTCGGCGCGAGGACCGCGGTCGCCCGCGGCACGCGGTTCGTCAGGCTGTTCTTCATCGTGGTGGTCTCGGCGTTCATCATCCGGATCGGTGGGGACGTCCTCGGCTTCTGGTGAGCGAGCCGATAACCCGGGTGCGAGCGTCGAGTCGTCTCGCTAGCGTCGCGGGCATGACGCAGACGTTCGAAAAGGAGACCCGCGTCGAGGCTCCGATCCGCGCCGACGAGCTCACGGCACTGCGAGGATTCCTCGACTACCACCGCGACACGTTCCGCTGGAAGTGCGCCGGTCTCACCCAGCAACAGCTGGCCCGGACGCTGCCCCCGTCGGACATGACGCTGGGCGGCATGATGAAGCACCTGGCGCTGGTCGAGGTCGGCTGGTTCGGGCACAGCATGCTGGGGGAGGAGTACCCACCGCCGTTCGACGGCGTCGACTGGGATGCCGACCCCGACTGGGAGTGGCGGACCGCCCGCGACGACACGCCGGAAGAGCTCCGTGCCCTCTACGACGACTGCGTACGCCGGGCCGACGCGGCCACGGGCCAGGCGCTGGCGCGTGACGGGCTCGACACCCTGTCGGTGCGGGAGGGGTCGGAGGGCGGCGCCTTCAAGCTGCGCTGGGTCATGCTGCACATGATCGAGGAGTACGCCCGCCACAACGGTCATGCCGACCTGATCCGGGAGTCGATCGACGGCGAGACCGGTGAGTGACCCCGGCCCGGAGCTCGCCGAGGACACCCGGGTCGACCCGCCGCTCCACGGCGACGAGGTCACCACGCTGCGCGCCTTCCTGACCTACCACCGCGACACGCTCCGCTGGAAGTGCAGCGGGTTGACCCAGGACCAGCTGGCCCAGCAGCTGCCGCCGTCCGACATGAGCCTGGGCGGGTTGATGAAGCACCTCGCGCTGGTCGAGTCGCAGTGGTTCGACCACATCTTCCGCGACCTCGCCCTGGCTCCGCCGTTCGACACCGCCGACTGGGACGCCACGCCCGACTGGGAGTTCGACTCGGCCCGGCACGAGAGCCCGGAGGAGCTCAGGGCGCTGTTCGACGAGGCCGTACGTCGTGCGGACGCGGTGGTCGACGAGGCGCTGGCCCGCGGCGGCCTGGAGGAGGAGTCGGCCCGGGTGAGCCCGCACACGGGCGAGACGTTCACCCTGCGCTGGATCCTGGTGCACCTGATCGAGGAGTACGCCCGCCACAACGGTCACGCCGACCTGATCCGGCAGTCGATCGACGGCCAGACCGGTGAGTGACCCACGCATCCGGGCCGCCACCGACGACGACTGGACCCAGATCTGGCCCTTCTTCGCCGCGATCGTGGCCGAGGGCGAGACCTACGCCTACCCCGAGGACCTGACGGCCGACCAGGGGCGCGACCTGTGGCTCGAGCGTCCACCCGGTCTCACGGTCGTGCTCGAGGAGGACGGCCGCGTCGTCGGCACCGCCAAGATGGGACCCAACCGGCCGTCCCGCGGCGACCACGTCGGCACCGCCTCGTTCATGGTCGACCCGGCGGCGAGCGGCCACGGCGTCGGTCGCGCGCTCGCGACGTACGTCATCGACTGGCACCGCGACCACGGCTTCGCCGGCATCCAGTTCAACGCCGTCGTCGAGACCAACCAGGCGGCGGTCCATCTCTGGCAGTCGCTCGGCTTCGAGATCATCGGCACCGTGCCGGGAGCCTTCCGCTCCGCCCGTGATGGCCGGGTCGGCCTGCACGTGATGTACCTGGGCTTGGAAGAGCGGCCGTCCGGCGGCGTGTAACCACCCCAGATTGCTCGACA
>DATBDF010000119.1:0-13030 GCA_036270075.1 Nocardioides sp. | reverse complement strand
GAGGGCCACCTGCGGGATCTCGCCCGCGGCCTGGGCCACGGTGACCAGGCGGATGAACGCTCCGGCCACGGAGGTGGCCAGGTCGGCGGCGTCCTCGTGAACCTCGACGCGGGGCGGGGGTGTCGCTGCGGACGGTGTGGTCACGGCGCTCACACCCGGTGGAGCTTCACGAGGCGGCGGGCGGTCGCGGCGTAGACGTCGTCCTCGTCGAGGCGGCGTAGCTCCTCGGCGAGGAGCTCGGGCAGCTGCCGTCGTTTGAGGGCGACCGGCCGGTCGGGCCGGTCGGGGGAGGAGAACGTCGCCAGCCGGCCGTCGGGTCGCGAGATCACGATGGGACCTTCCTTGGTGTCGAGCCTGACCTCGGTGATGCCCGGACCCTGCGAGCTCTTCCGGCCGAACGAGACCTTGAGCCGGTCGGACAGCCACGCCACGAGCAGCTCGGCGCTCGGGCTGATCCGCTCGGCGGTGACGGAGCCGCCGGTCACCTTGAGCGGCTGCTGGTCGAGGGCGGCGGCGAGGAGCGCGCGCCAGGGCGTGATCCGGGTCCAGGCCAGGTCGGAGTTGCCGGGGGAGTACGCCGAGCACTGGTCGTGGATGGCGCGCCCCTTGCCACGGTGGACCGAGGCCGCGTCGGTGATACGTCGCTGGGCGAGCCGGCCGAGCGGGTCCTCGGCGGGGTTGTCGGGGGCGTCGCAGGGCCACCAGGCCGCGACCGGGGAGTCGGGCAGGAGCAGGGGCAGTACGACGGACTCGCAGTGCTTGACCACCTCGCCCTTGAGCCGGATCAGGGCGGTCTCACCGGTCCAGCCGTCGCCGGTGCCCACCTGCGCGTTGATCTGGGGCGCGCCCCGGCCGTCGCCCAGGATCACCCCGAGGACTCGGGCCGGGTGCTCGTGCGAGGCCTGCCGGGCCGCGGCCATCGCGTCGGGGGCGTGCTCCTCGTCGACCACGATGACCAACGTCATCACCATGCCCATGGCGGGGCTGCCGGCGCGGGTGCGGGCGGCCACGAACTCGGCGGCGATCTTCGCCGCGTTGGTGTCGATCAGCTCCATCATCGGATGACCCCTCTCATGCGCGACTCACGGCCGACGCCAGACCCGGCCGTCGCGGGCGAGCATGGCGTCCGCCGACGCGGGGCCCCAGGCACCCGACTCGTAGGGCTCGGGCCTGCCCTTGCGGGCCCAGAAGTCGAGGATCGGGTCGAGGATCTGCCACGACCTCTCGACCTCGGCATGGCGCGGGAACAGCGGCGGGTCGCCGAGCAGGACGTCGAGGATCAGGCGCTCGTAGGCCTCGGCGCTGGACTCGGTGAACGAGCCGCCGTAGGCGAAGTCCATGTTCACGTCGCGGATCTCCATCTGGGTGCCGGGCACCTTGGAGCCGAACCGCAAGGTGAGACCCTCGTCGGGCTGGATCCGGATCACCAGCGCGTTGTGGGTCAGCTCCTCGGTCGCGGCCCGCGTGAACGGCAGGTGAGGAGCCGGCTTGAACACCACCGCCACCTCGGTCACCCGGCGGCCCAGGCGCTTGCCCGTGCGCAGGTAGAACGGCACGCCGGCCCACCGCCGGTTGTCGACGTGGAGGGTGATCGCGGCGTACGTCTCAGTGGTCGAGGTCTTGCGCACGCCTTCCTCCTCGAGGAAGCCGACGACCTTCTCGCCGCCCTGCCAGCCCGCGGCGTACTGGCCCCGCGCGGTGGTGAGGTCGAGCCGGCGGGGGAGCTGGACGGCCGAGAGCAGCTTCAGCTTCTCGATCCGCAGGCTCTCGGCATCGAACGACGTGGGCTCCTCCATCGCGACCAGCGACATCAGCTGCATGAGGTGGTTCTGGATCACGTCGCGGGCGGCCCCGATGCCGTCGTAGTAGCCGGCCCGGCCGCCGATGCCGATGTCCTCGGCCATCGTGATCTGCACGTGGTCGACGTAGTTGGAGTTCCAGATCGGCTCGAACATCTCGTTGGCGAAGCGCATCGCCAGGATGTTCTGGACGGTCTCCTTGCCGAGGTAGTGGTCGATCCTGAAGATCGAGCCGCTCGGGAAGACCTCCGCCAGCGTCTCGTTGAGCTCGCGCGCCGACACCTCGTCGTGCCCAAAGGGCTTCTCCACCACGACCCGGCGCCACGAGCCGTCGGCCGGCTGCGCCAGCCCGTGCTCCTTGAGCTGACCGACCACGGCGCCGAAGAAGCCCGGCGGGATCGCGAGGTAGAAGGCGTGGTTGCCTCGCGTGCCGCGGACCTCGTCGAGCTCCTCGATGGTGCGCCGCAGGGTGTTGAACGCCGTGTCGTCGTCGAAGTGGCCGGGCACGAAGCGGAAGCCCTCGGCCAGCTGCTTCCAGACCTCCTCGCGGAACTCGGTGCGGGCGTGCTCCTTGACGGCGTTGTGCACCACCTGCGCGAAGTCCTCGTTCGCCCAGTCGCGCCGGGCGAACCCGGTCAGGCTGAACCCCGGAGGGAGGAGCCCGCGGTTGGCCAGGTCGTAGATCGCCGGCATGACCTTCTTCCGGGACAGGTCGCCGGTGACCCCGAACAGGACCATGCCGCACGGGCCGGCGATCCGGGGAAGGCGCCGGTCTCGGGGGTCGCGCAGGGGGTTCACCCAGCCGGGGACGGTGCTCGTGGTGTCGTTCATGAGATGCGGTGCGAGCGGTAGTAGGTGATCAGCGCGCGGGTCGAGGCGTCCTGGGCGGCCAGGGCCGCCTCGTCACCCGCGATCGCCGGCCCGAGCTGCTGCGCGAGCTGCTTGCCGAGCTCGACGCCCCACTGGTCGAAGCTGTCGATGCCCCAGACCGCGCCCTCGGTGAAGGTGAGGTGCTCGTAGAGCGCCACCAGCTGACCGAGGACCGACGGCGTCAGCTGCGGCGCCATGATCGAGGTCGTCGGCCGGTTGCCGGTGAAGACCCGCGCCGGGACGATCGCCTCCGCGGTGCCCTCGGCGCGCACCTCGTCGGCCGTCTTGCCGAACGCGAGGGCCTTGGTCTGCGCGAAGAAGTTGGCCAGGAACAGCTCGTGCACGTCCGTGCTCTGCCCGTCGTGGGCGTCCTGGAGGGGGTACGCCGGGGTCGCGAACGCGATGAAGTCGGCCGGGATCAGCCGCGTGCCCTGGTGGAGCAGCTGGTAGAACGCGTGCTGCCCGTTCGTGCCGGGCTCACCCCAGAACACCTCGCCGGTCGTCGTCGTGACCGGTGTGCCGTCCCAGCGCACGCCCTTGCCGTTGGACTCCATGGTCAGCTGCTGGAGGTACGCCGGGAACCGGTGCAGCAGCTGGGAGTAGGGGAGGACCGCGTGGCTCTGGGCGCCCAGGAAGTTGGCGTACCAGACGTTGAGCAGCCCCATGAGCAGCGGCACGTTCTGGGCGGGCTCGGCCGTGTGGAAGTGCTCGTCCATCGCGTGGAACCCGGCCAGCATCTCGGCGAACCGCTCCGGCCCGATGGCGACCGCCAACGACGTCCCGATGGCGGAGTCCATCGAGTAGCGACCCCCGACCCAGTCCCAGAAGCCGAACGCGTTGGCCGGGTCGATGCCGAACGCCTCGACCTTGTCCAGCGCCGTCGAGACCGCCACGAAGTGCCGGGCGACCGCCTCAGCGGCGTCGTGCCCGCGGAGCCCCTCGAGCAGCCAGGCCTTGCACAGGCGGGCGTTCGTGAGGGTCTCGAGCGTCCCGAAGGTCTTGCTCGAGACGATGAAGAGGGTGGTGGCCGGGTCGAGGCCGGACAGCTTCGTCGCGGCGTCCGTCGGGTCGATGTTGGAGATGAAGCGGCACTCCAACCCGTCCTGGCGGTACGGCGCCAGCGCCTCGTAGGCCATCACCGGTCCCAGGTCGGAGCCGCCGATGCCGATGTTCACGACCGACCTGATCCGCTGGCCGGTCACGCCGGTCCAGGCCCCCGTGCGGACGTCGTCGGCGAACGCGTACACGCGGCGCAGGACGTCCTGGACGTCGGCGACGACCTCCTGGCCGTCGACCTCGAGCGCGAGACCGGCCGGGTCGCGCAGGGCCGTGTGCAGGACGGCGCGGTCCTCGGTGACGTTGATGTGCTCGCCGGCGAACATCGCGTCGCGCCGCTGGGTCACGCCGACCTGGTCGGCGAGGTCGAGGAGGGACCCGAGCACGTCACCGTCGAGCAGGGACTTGGACAGGTCCACGTGCAGGTCGGCGGCGCTGAAGCTCAGCCGGTCGACGCGGCCCGGATCGGCGTCGAACCACCTCCGCAGGTCCGGCTCGAACCCGTCCGCCAGACCGTGGAGCCGCTTCCAGGCCTCCGTCGACGTCGGGTCGACGGGGGCCTCGCTCACTGGCCCCCCTGCTGGGCCGCCGTCTGGGCCGTCTCGAGCGCCTCCGACACCGAGTCGAGCAGCTCGTCCCACGCCTTGATGAACTTGTCGACGCCCTCCTTGATCA
Organism: Nocardioides sp.; assembly: GCA_036270075.1. Taxonomy (GTDB): domain Bacteria; phylum Actinomycetota; class Actinomycetes; order Propionibacteriales; family Nocardioidaceae; genus Nocardioides. The sequence continues at coordinate 8,630 of DATBDF010000119.1, read as the reverse complement.
GGACGTCGATGACGCCGTCGTAGTCGATCCCGGCGTCCGCGAGCCGGCTCATGACCCGCGCGGCGTCGTCGTAGAACGGCCGCACCTGGTCGCCCTTGATCTCGCCGTGGTCGGCGACGGCGTCCATCGTCTTCTCGGGCATCGTGTTCACGGTGTTCTCGACGACGAGGTCGTCGACGTACATCGTGTCCTTGTAGTCGGGGTTCTTGACCCCGGTCGACGCCCAGAGCGGCCGCTGCTGGTGGGCACCCGCGGCCTCGAGTGCTGCCCAGCGGTCGCCGGTGAAGAACTCCTCGTACGCCTTGAACGCCAGCCGGGCGTTGGCGACGCCTGCCAGACCCTTGAGGGACGCGTCCGCACCGGACTCGTCGAGGCGCCTGTCGATCTCGGTGTCCACGCGGGAGACGAAGAACGACGCGACCGAGTGGATGGTGGACAGGTCGTGCCCGTTCTCCTTCGCCTTCTCCAGGCCCGCGACATACGCCTCCATGACCTGGTGGTACTGCTCGAGGCCGAAGATCAACGTGACGTTGATGCTGATGCCGTCGGCGATCGACTCGGTGATCGCAGGCCATCCCTCCTTGGTGCCGGGGATCTTGATCAGCAGGTTGGGCTGGTCGACGGTCTTCCAGAGATCGGCCGCCTCGGCGACGGTGGCGTCAGTGTCGTGGGCGATCCCGGGGGACACCTCGATGGACACCCGACCGTCGACGTGCCGGCTGGCGTCGTACGCCGGCCGCATGATCTCGCAGGCATTGCGGACGTCGTCGGTGGTGATGACGCGGACCGCCTGGTCTCGGTCGGTGCCGAGCGCGGCGAGGTCGCGGATCTGGGCGTCGTACCGCTCGCCGTGGCTCAGGGCCGCCTGGAAGATGGACGGGTTGCTGGTGACGCCCACGACGTGCTGGTCACGGATGAGGTCGGCGAGGTTGCCGGTCTCGATCCGCTCGCGCGAGAGGTCGTCGAGCCAGATGGAGACTCCCGCGTCGGAGAGCTGCTTGAGGCGGTCGGTCATGGTTCCCCTCCAGTGTCGTCTGGGCCGGGTGCGTCAGTCGGTGGCGCTCCGGATGCTGTCCTGGGCCGCCGCGGCGACGGCCTCGGCGGTGATGCCGAACTCCTGGTAGATGCGCGCGTAGTTCGCGGACGCGCCGTAGTGCTCCAGGGAGATCGTCCGGCCGTGGTCTCCCACGATCTCGCGCCACCCCTGGGCGACCCCGGCCTCCACCGAGACCCGCGCCTTCACGGTCGGCGGAATCACCGTCTCCTGGTAGGAAGCCTCCTGGGCGGCGAACCATTCCCGGCACGGCATCGACACGACGCGTGCCCGGACGCCGTCGGCCGCGAGCAGCTCGCGCGCCCGGACCGCGAGCTGGACCTCGGAGCCGGTGCCGACCAGCACGACGTCGGGCAGGCCGCCGTCGACGTCCAGCAGGACGTAGCCGCCGCGGTGGACGTTGCTGGTGTCGGCGTACCCCTCGGTGCCGCGCGGGTACGTCGGCACGTTCTGCCGGGTGAGGACCAGGCCGGCCGGGCGGTCGGTGTGCTCGAGGATCGTCCGCCAGCAGGCGGCGGTCTCGTTCGCGTCGCCCGGCCGCACGATGTCCAGGCCCGGGATCGCGCGCAGAGCGGCGAGGTGCTCGACCGGCTGGTGTGTGGGGCCGTCCTCGCCGAGCCCGATCGAGTCGTGGGTCCAGACGTAGGTGACCGGGAGACCCATGATCGCGGCGAGACGCACCGACCCGCGCATGTAGTCGGAGAACGTGAGGAAGGTGCCGCCGAACACGCGCGTGCCGCCATGGGCGGCGATGCCGTTCATGATCGCGCCCATGCCGTGCTCCCGGATGCCGAAGTGCAGCACCCGGCCGGCGAGCGGGTCGGCCTTCCACATCTTGGTGGCGCGGTCACCCGGCAGGAACGAGGGGACGCCCTCGATCGTGGTGTTGTTCGACTCCGCCAGGTCGGCGGAACCGCCCCACAGCTCGGGCACGTGCTCGGCGATCGCGTTGATCACCGTGCCGGACGCCTTGCGGGTCGCCATCCCCTTCTCATCGGCGTCGAACGTCGGCAGGTGGTCGGCCCAGCCCTCGGGCAGGCTGCGCGTCTGCAACCGCTCGAAGAGCGCCGGGTCCGCCGACGGCTTGCGGGCCCAGGCGGCGTACTCCTCGTTCCAGCCGGCCTGGGCGGCCTTGCCACGCTCCACGAGCTGACGCGTGTGCTCGAGGACGCCGGGCGGAACCACGAAGCTCTGCTCGGGGTCGAAGCCGAGGACCTTCTTGGTGGCAGCGACCTCGTCGGCGCCGAGCGCCGAGCCGTGCGCCTTGCCGGTGTTCTGCGCGTTGGGTGCGGGCCACGCGATGATCGTGTGCAGCACGATGAAGCTGGGCCGGTCCGTGACCGCCTCCGCCTTGCGGATCGCGTCGTACAGGGCCGGCACGTCCTCCTGGTACTTCGTGCCGCCGTGGGTCCAGTCGACGTGCTGGACGTGCCAGCCGTAGGCCTCGTAGCGGGCGCCCACGTCCTCGGCCAGGGCGATGTCGGTGTTGTCCTCGATCGAGATCCGGTTGTGGTCGTAGATCAGGGTGAGGTTGCCGAGCTGCTGGACTCCGGCGATCGCGGAGGCCTCGGCCGAGACCCCCTCCTCGATGTCGCCGTCTGAGCAGAGGGCGTAGACGTGGTGGTCGAACGGCGAGGAGCCCATCGCGGCGTTCGGGTCGAGCAGTCCGTGCTCGCGGCGGGCTGCCATGGCCATGCCCACGGCGTTGCCGATGCCCTGCCCGAGCGGACCGGTTGTCGTCTCGACGCCGGCGGTGTGGCCGTACTCGGGGTGACCCGGCGTCTTGCTGCCCCAGGTGCGCAGCGCCTTGAGGTCGTCGAGCTCCAGGCCCCAGCCGCCGAGGAACAGCTGGATGTACAGCGTCAGGCTGGAGTGCCCGCAGCTGAGCACGAACCGGTCGCGGGCCGGCCAGTGCGGGTCTGCCGGGTTGTGCCGCATGACCTTCTGGAACAGCAGGTACGCCGCAGGCGCCAGGCTCATGGCCGTTCCCGGATGGCCGTTGCCGACCTTCTGGACGGCGTCCATGGCGAGTACGCGGACGGTGTCGACGGCCTCGTCGTCCACCTCGGTCCAGTCCAGCTTGGCGGGTGTCGGGCTCACGCTTCTCCCCTGATCCGTTCGGGTCGGACGGCCACGGTGGAGCTCAGCTCGTGCCCCCGTGTGGCGGCCTGCTCAGGCGGCTCCGAGCCTACTCACCCCGGGCGTTAGACTGCGAGGCGCCTGCTTGCCTTCACCGTGGCTTCACCCGCCCGTACCCGAGGACCCTGTGTGACATACGTCGGCCACCGAGCACCGGCTCGCTCGCAGCCGGATGTCCCTCGGACCGGACGTGCTGGGTTCCGCGACGTCGTGGCGGCGTACGTCGGGCTCACCAAGCCGCGGGTCATCGAGCTGCTGCTGCTCACGACCGTGCCGGTCATGTTCTTCGCCGCCGGCGGGGTGCCCGACCTGGGACTCGTCGTGGCCACCGTGGTGGGCGGCGCGCTGTCGGCCGGCTCGGCCTCGGCGCTCAACTGCGTCTACGACCGTGACATCGACGAGCAGATGCGGCGCACGCGCCGCCGGGCGATCCCACGTCACATCGTGTCGCCGGCTGCTGCGCTGGTGTTCGGGATCGTGCTGGGTGTCCTCGCGACGGTGATCCTCTACGTGTGGGTCAACCCGCTGTCGGCGGCACTCTCGGTCGCGGCGGAGTGCTTCTACCTCTTCGTCTACACGATGCTGCTCAAGCGCCGGACGACGCAGAACATCGTCTGGGGCGGGCTCGCCGGGTGCTTCCCCGCGCTGATCGGGTGGACGGCGGTGACCGGTCACCTCGCCTGGCCGCCGGTCGTGCTGTTCCTGGTCGTGTTCTTCTGGACGCCGCCGCACACCTGGGCCCTGGCCCTGCGGTACCGCGAGGACTACGCCGGCGTCGACGTCCCGATGCTTCCCGTCGTGGCGCCGGCCGAGGTCGTCGGCCGGCAGATCGTGATCTACAGCTGGGTGATGGTCGCGACCTCCTTGCTGCTGTGGCCCGTGGCCGGGACGGGGCTCGTCTATCCGGTGGTGGCCGCGCTCCTGGGTGCGGTGTTCCTGGTGCAGGCACATCGGATGTGGGACCGCTCCCGTGGCACCGAGGACCTGAGCGTGATCAAGCCGATGGTGCTCTTCCACGCGTCGAACCTGTACCTCTCCCTGCTGTTCGTCGCCGTCGCGCTCGAGCCCCTGCTGCGCTGATCTGGATCCCGTCGCTCCCGGACGACGCCCGCGACCTGCTGGGTAAATACCTGGGTTGAACCTCGGTATTTCCTCGAAAACAGCGTCCGAGGCAACCCAATCGCCCTACCGTGCGTCGTACGAGTTACGACGGTTGGCCTGCCCACGGGGGTGCAGGCCAACCGTCGTCCAACTCGGTGCCCGCGGCCGCGTCCCGATCGGCCTACGGCACCGGCCGGTGCGACCTCTCCGGCTCACGCTCGCGCGCATCCTCGCCGTCCAGCACCGTCACCAGCAGCCAGGTCGCCGCGGCCACCACCAGGCCGGCGCCCAGCATGTGCAGCATGACCACGGCGACCGGGAGATCGGCGAAGTACTGGACGAACCCGACGACCGCCTGGAGCACCTCGACCGCCGCCAGCGCGACGACCGGCCTCGCGTCCCCGCCCGTCGCCCGGACGGCGAACCACATCCCGACCGTGAGGCCGATCAGCAGGAACACCAGGTCGGCGTGGAACTGGCTGACCTCGAGCGGGTCCAGCCCGTTGCGCGGCGAGCTCGCGTCACCCGCGTGCGGGCCCGAACCGGTGACCACCGTCCCGGCGTACAGGACCGCCCAGGTCACGGCGTACGTCGTCCAGGCGAGGGACGGCACGAGTCCCCTGGCCGGCGGCCTCGGTGGGTGGTCCAGCCGGTGCAGGAACAGGACCGCGACCGACACGATCGCCAGCGACAGCACGAGGTGGAGCGAAACGACCCACGGGTTCAGGTCCGTCAGCACCGTGATCCCCCCGAGCACCGCCTGCGCCGGGATGGCCAGCGCGAGCACGACCGCGATGTGGAAGAGGTCGCGGCGCCCGGTCTGCCGGGCGTACTGGCGGGCTGCCACGAACGTCGCCACCGCGACGGCGACCAGGACGAAGGTCAGGGTGCGGTTGCCGAACTCGACCAGCTGGTGCGGACCGATCTCGCCGTGCGGCGTGAACGACGAGTCCGTGCAGCGCGGCCACGTCGGGCAGCCGAGACCGGACCCGGTCAGCCGGACCGCTCCACCGGTCACGATCAGCAGGATGTTGGCGACGAGCGTGGCCCACGCGCACCGCCGGAGCAGCGTGCTGCCGGGTGCCGCGGGGCTCACTCCCATCGGAACGTCCTCGCGGTGAGGACGGTGCCGAGGAGGCCCCAGAGGAGCAGGACGCCCAGGTCTCCCCAGGCGACCCCACCCTCGAGGCAGGCGTGGCGCATCGCGTCGCCGAGGGCCCCGGACGGCAGCAGCTCGGTGACCGGGCCGAAGGAGCCGTACGACGAGCTGGGCAGGACGACCGCGCCGGCCGCCATGAGGAGCAGGTAGACCAGGTTGGCCGCCGCGAGTGTCGCCTCCGCGCGCAGGACACCGGCCAGGAACAGACCCAGTGCGGCGAACGCACCCGTGCCGAGAAGGAACGCGAGCAGCGCGCCGGCCACGAAGCCGCCGGCGGGGTCCCAGCCGAGCAGCAGCCCGACGACCGAGATCAAGATGACCTGGAGCGCCTCGACCACCAGGAGCGCGCCGACCTTGCCGGCGAGGAGCCCGGACCGGGGGAGCGGCGACGAGCCGAGCCGCTTGATCACGCCGTACCGGCGCTCGAAGCCCGTGGCGATCGCCAGCGAGGTGAACGCGGTGGACATCACCGCGAGCGCGAGCACGCCCGGCGTGAAGACGTCGACCGGCGGGTGCGAGAGGTCGAGACCCAGGTGGTCGGCCCCCGTCACCCCGCCGATCAGGATGATCACCGGGATCACCACGGCGAGCAGCAGCTGCTCGCCGTTGCGGAGCATCAACCGGGACTCCATCGCCGCCTGGGCGGCGACCATCCGCGGGAACGGCGCAGCACCGGGACGCGGCGTCAGGTCGAGGTCGCCTCGGTCGTCGAGCCTGTCGAGACCTCCCTCGCTCATACCGAGAGCTCCCGTCCCGTGAGCTCGAGGAACACGTCCTCGAGGTTGCGCTGGCCGAGGGTGAGGGACTCGGGCAGGACGTCGTTGTCCTCGCACCACCGCGACACGACCGCCAGGCTCGAGGCGTCCGCCGGGCCGGTCACCACGATGCTCAGCTCGTCGAGGAGGGTGACCTCCACCCGCTCGCCGAGAGCGCGCCGCAGCGAGTCAGGGGCGTCGGACGGGAACGGCTTGGTCACGACGAGCCGGATCGTCGCCGAGTGCCCGCCCCGGGTCAGCTCCAGGGGCGAACCGGTGGCGATCAGCCGACCGCGGTCGATGATGTGGATCCGGTCCGCCAGGCGCTCGGCCTCGTCCATGTAGTGCGTGGTGAGGACGACCGTGACGCCCGCCCCGCGGAGCTCCTGGAGGAGCTCCCAGGTCGTCCGCCGGGCAGCGGGGTCCATGCCGGCCGTCGGCTCGTCGACGAACACGATCTCCGGACGCCCCACGATCGCCATGGCCAGCCCGAGACGCTGCTGCTGGCCGCCCGAGAGGCGACGGTACGGCGTGCGCCCGCAGTCGCCGAGGCCCAGCCTGTCCGACAGCGCCGCGAGGTCGAGCGGGTGGGCGTGCAGCCGGGCGACGTGACGGAGCATCTCGTCGGCGCGGACGCCGCTCCAGGCGCCGCCGGCCTGGAGCATCACCCCGATGCGGGGGAGCAGTGCCCGCCGGTCACGAATGGGGTCGAGCCCGAGCACGCGCACCGAGCCGTCCTGCGGCGAGCGATAGCCCTCGGCCGTCTCGAGCGTCGTGGTCTTGCCGGCTCCGTTCGGCCCGAGGACGGCGGTGATCGTGCCGCGGTCCACGGTGAGCGAGAGCGCGTCGACGGCGACCTTGTCGCCGTACCGCATCACGAGCCCGTCGATGTCGACGGCCGGCCCAGACCTCTCGGAGGCCGCGGGATCGAAGGGCGCCGACACGCGCCAAGTGTAGGAACCCGCTCAGGCCTCGACGATCTCGGGCTCGTCGCCGTCGTTGCGGAGCCCGTCGAAGGCACTCGGGGGCTCGCGCCAGACGTCGTCGCGGGGATCCTGGATCTCCCGCCACACACGCTCGGGGGTGCAGGGGAGGTCGACGTGCTTGACGCCGAGGTGCTTGAGCGCGTCCACCACGGCGTTCTGCACCGCCGGGGTGGAGCCGATGCTGGCGGACTCGCCGATGCCCTTGGCGCCGATCGGGTTCACCGGGGTCGGGGTCTCGGTGTTGGAGGCCTCGAGCGTGATCGCGTCGGCGGCCGACGGGATGGCGTAGTCCGCGAACGAGCTCGTGATCGGCGTGCCGTCCTCGTCGTACACGATCTCCTCCCAGAGCGCCTGGCTGATGCCCTGGATGCCGCCACCGTGCTGCTGGCCCGCCACGATCAGCGGGTTCACGATCCGTCCGCAGTCGTCGACCAGGACGTGTCGCAGCGGCCGCACCTGGCCGGTCTCGACGTCCACCTCCACGATCGAGACGTGCGCACCGAACGGGAACGTCGCGCCGTCCTGCGTGTAGTCGGTGTCGACGCCCAGCCCGCCGTCGTGCTCGTGGGCGTACGCCGCGAGGTCGGGCCAGGTGATCCGGCTGCCCGGCACCCCGGCGACCCCGAACCCGTCGTCGTCGAGGACGACGTCCTCGGCGTTGGCCTCGAGCATTCGCGCCGCCACGGCGATCGCGGCATCCCGGGTCTCGTCGGCGGCCTTGCTCACGGCGTTGCCGCCGAGCTGCAGCGACCGTGATCCGCCGGTGCCACCGCCGGTCCGGACGATGGCCGTGTCGGACTGGCGGTAGGTGATCCTCTCCAAGGGGATGCCGAGCGTGTCCGAGACGATCATCGAGAAGGACGTGGCGTGCCCCTGCCCGTGCGACGACGTGCCGGCCATCACCGTGGCCGATCCGTCCTCGTGGATCTGTACGGAACCGAACTCGGAGCCGCCGAACCCGGTGATCTCGACGTACGTCGCCAGGCCGATCCCGAGCAGCTTCTTCTCGCCCGCCTCGATCCGGCGCCGCTGCTCCGCCCGCGCGCCGTCGATGTCGGCGATCCGCAGGGCCTCCTGGAGGGGGAGCTCGTAGTCGCCCACGTCGTAGGTCTGCCCGGTGAGCGTCTGGTAGGGGAACGCGTCCTTGGGGATCAGGTTCTTGCGGCGGATCTCCTCGGGGAGGATGCCGAGCTCCTGGGCGGCCAGGTCGAGGACCCGGTCGATCGCGGCGGCGGCCTCGGGTCGGCCCGCACCCCGGAACGCCCCGACCGGAGCGGTGTTGGTCATCACGCCGATGGCGTCGAAGCGCAGCCGTGGGATGACGTAGGGGCCCTGCGCCATCATGTACGTCGGACCCACCGCCAGCGCCCCGCCGAAGCCGGCGTAGGCGCCACACTCGCCGAGCACCCGCATCCGCAGGCCGGTGATGATGCCGT
>DATBDF010000118.1:0-2387 GCA_036270075.1 Nocardioides sp. | reverse complement strand
CGCGAGCGCAGCGAGCGGTGTCGAGACCCGGGGCGCGCTACCGGCCCTGGTTGGCCACCGCCGCGGCGGCCTCGGCGGCGGCCTCGGGGTCGAGGTAGCGGCCGCCCTTCACCGTCGGCCGCAGCTCGTCGTCGAGCTCGTAGACCAGCGGCATCCCCGTCGGGATGTTGAGACCGGCGATGTCCTCGTCGCTGATCTCGTCGAGATGCTTCACGATCGCGCGCAGGCTGTTGCCGTGCGCTGCCACGAGGACGGTCCGGTCGGCGCGGAGGTCCTCGGCGAGGGGACCGTGCCAGTAGGGCAGCAGCCGGCCGATGACGTCCTTCAGGCACTCCGTGCGCGGCACCTCGTCGCCGAGACCGGCGTACCGCGCGTCGCGGGCCTGCGAGAACTCGTCGTCGTCGTCCAGGGGCGGCGGAGGTACGTCGAACGAGCGGCGCCAGAGCATGAACTGCTCCTCGCCGTACTGCTCGAGGGTCTGCTTCTTGTTCTTCCCCTGCAGGGCGCCGTAGTGACGTTCGTTCAGCCGCCAGCTGCGGCGGACCGGGATCCAGTGCCGGTCGGCGACGTCCAGGCCGATGACAGCCGTGTTGATCGCCCGGCGGAGCAATGACGTGTGGACGACGTCTGGCAGGATGCCGGCGTCACGGAGCTGCGCGCCACCGCGCTGTGCCTCGGCCCGGCCCCGGTCCGACAGGTCGACGTCGACCCAGCCGGTGAAGAGGTTCTCGGCGTTCCAGACGCTCTCGCCGTGGCGGAGCAGGACCAGGGTGTAGGCCACGTCAGCTCGACGAGTCGGTCGGCGAGGCGGAGGCCGAGGGACTCTCCGACGGGCTGGCCGACGGGCCGGCCGACGGGCTGGCCGACGGGCTGGCCGACGGGGTCGAGATGTCCAGCCCGGCCCACTGTCCGTCGTCCAGGACGACCGGGACGGCCATCGTCGCCGTCTCGCCGTTGTCGAACTGGAAGGTCAAGTTGACGAACTGGCCGAGGGCGAACGTGCCGCTGACCGGCATCCCCCCTTCGGTGGCGAGGTTGCGCAGCGAGCTGGCCTGGAGGGTGAACGGCGTCATCTGGACGTTCGAGATGGCGGTGTTGTCGCCGGAGACCGACTGCAGCGCGATCGGCAGGGTTGTGCTGCCGTTGACGAAGGTGGCGACGAAGGTGCCGCTGTTCGCCTGCTTCGAGACGACGGCGGCGTTGAGGATGTCGACGGTGCCGTTGCGGTAGTCGTTTCCGGCGGTGATCGTGTTGATGCGATCGGTCGGATAGTTGAAGCCGCAGGCCGTGAGAGTGGCGGTGGCGACGAGGCCGGCGGCCCCGAGGGCCAGGGCCCGTACGCCGACGCGCCCTCGGATCCGTCGCAGGTTCACGGGCGACACATTAGCGGTCGTCGTGGGCGACTCGACGAGGTGCTACTGGGACAGGCCGACGGTGCTCCCGATCACTGCAATCGCCCCGATGATCAGCGCGCAGTAGAGGCTCGTGAGGACCAGCAGACGCGGTGCTCCCAGCCGCAGCGCCAGGCGCAGGGGCAGGTGCCTGCGCCCGGCTCGGTTGTCGTCGACCAGGCCGCGCAGCGCCAGCAGGACGTGGACACCGATCCCGAGGAGCGACGAGGCCACGGTCATGGCGATCGTGGGTGGATGTCCCTCGGCTCCGCCGCCCCACCCGCCGTAGGAGAGGTAGGCGGGGTACAGCGCGAACGCGAGCGCCCAGGTGAGCCACGACATCGGCCCCCGCCTGAGGACCCGGTTCCCCAGCACTCCGATCGCGACGGAGAGCAGGTATGCCAGGCCGGCGCTGATCCCGCTGGACAGCGAGAGCGGGACGACGAGGAGCACGGCGCAGGCGAGGGCGAACGCGAGCGTCCCGCGGTCGAGGCCACCACCCACCAGGGGCTTGCCGAGGCGCTGGTCCTCCTCGTCCGCCCGCTGGTCGACCAGGTCGTTGTCCCAGCCCAGGACCGCCTGTCCGACCAGCACCGTCAGGGCGACGAGGGCGACCTCGCGACCCGGCCGGCCGGACAGCCAGGCGGCGACGGCGAGACCGGCCGCGGTGAGCAGCGCCTGACGCGGGTGGCCGGCGCGGACGAGCAGGACGGGCGTCAGGCGGAGGACGCGGTGGGGGCCCACATCCGCTGCGGTTGTTCCCGAGCCGGACATGCCCAGCAGTATCCGGCATCGGTGTTGCCCGCGGCCCCTCACCCGGCCGACGACGCGGGACGAGGAGGCTGCGCGAGCGCCGCGCGGCGTGGCACATAGACAAGCGATCTGTCAAGCCTGGAAACAGGGTCTGACCTGCGGAGACGCAGAAGGAGCCGGAACGCCCACGTGTTAGAATGGTCACCCAAGAAGGGTGGTACTGAACAATATGTCTTTCACCGT
>DATBDF010000117.1:0-6490 GCA_036270075.1 Nocardioides sp. | reverse complement strand
CCTCGAGCGCCTCGATCGTCCAGCCCTTGATGGTGTGGGCCAGGATCACCGTCGGCTGGCCGACGTGCTTCGCGGCGGCGTCGAAGGCGGCGTACACCTTGCGGTAGTCGTGACCGCCGCGCGGCAGCAGCTCGATCTGGCGGTCGCTCATGTTCTCGACCATCTTGCGGAGCCGGGCGTCGTCGCCGAAGAAGTGCTCGCGGATGTAGGCGCCGGACTCGACCGAGTAGGTCTGGAACTGGCCGTCGGGCGTCTTGTTCATCTGGTTGACCAGGGCGCCGTCGACGTCCTGCGCGAGCAGCGCGTCCCACTCGCGGCCCCAGACCACCTTGATCACGTTCCAGCCAGCGCCGCGGAAGGACGACTCCAGCTCCTGGATGATCTTCCCGTCACCGCGGACCGGGCCGTCGAGCTGCTGCAGGTTGCAGTTGATGACGAAGGTGAGGTTGTCGAGCTCCTCGCGCGCGGCGAGGCCGATCGCACCGAGCGACTCCGGCTCGCCCATCTCACCGTCGCCCAGGAACGCCCAGACGTGCTGCTGGCCGGTGTCCTTGATGCCGCGGTTGTGCAGGTAGCGGTTGAAGCGGGCCTGGTAGATCGAGTTGAGCGCGGCAAGGCCCATCGAGACCGTCGGGAACTCCCAGAAGTCCGGCATCAACCGGGGATGGGGGTACGACGAGAGGCCGGCGTGCGGTCCGTGCTGCACCTCCTGCCGGAACCGGTGGAGCTGCTCGGCGGTGAGGCGCTTCATCAGGTAGGCCCGAGCGTAGATGCCGGGAGAGGCGTGGCCCTGGATGAACAGCTGGTCGCCGCCGCCGGGGTGGTCCTTGCCGCGGAAGAAGTGGTTGTAGCCGACCTCGTACAGGCTCGCGGCCGACGCGTAGGTCGCGATGTGGCCGCCGACCTCGAGGCCCTTGCGGTTGGCCGAGGAGACCATCACCGCGGCGTTCCAACGGATCAGCCGCCGGATCTGACGCTCCATCTCCTCGTCGCCGGGGAACCACGGCTCGCGCTCGGGCGGGATGGTGTTGATGAAGTCGGTGCTCCGCAGTGCGGGCACGCCGACCTGCTTCTCACGCGCGCGCTCCAGGAGCCGCAGCATGACGTAGCGAGCGCGCTCGCGCCCCATGGACTCCGTGAGGTCGTCGAAGGAGTCGAGCCACTCCTGGGTCTCCTCGGGGTCGATGTCGGGGAGCTGGGTCGGCAGTCCCTCGTGGATCACGGCCCGGGTCTGGGTCGGTTCGGGGGCAGTCCCGGGACTGGTGGCCGGGCTGGCGGAGGAAGTCTCACTCACCGGTTCATCGTGTCACGCGTCGTACCGCCGGGAAACCGAGGTGCGGCTCGACGGAGGGCCGTCCGGACCTACCGACGGGTGGTCCGGAGCGTGGATTCGCTTGCACAAGGGGACGGAGTCCGCTGGACTACTGCCCACCGAGCCAGGAGACGGACTGTCGCCCGGCGCCGATCGTCTGGAGGAAGTCGTTGAGCCCGACCGCTGGTGGCGGTTCCACCCCAACCGATGCACCCGCTGGTCCGGCCGCGCGGCTCGGCCTCAGCAAGGGCATGGTCGTCCAGGAGCTGGGCTGGGACAACGACACCGACGACGGCCTGCGGATCGCCATCGAGGACACCATCGACTCCGACATGGTCGACGGTGACTACGGCAACGTCGTGGACGCCGTCATGCTGTGGTGGCGCGACGAGGACGGCGATCTCGTCGACGGCCTCGTCGACTCGCTGACCGACCTCGTGGGCGGCGGCGTGATCTGGCTGCTGACTCCCAAGGTCGGGCGCGCGAACGCCGTCGACCCGGCCGACATCACCGAGGCGGCTCCCATCGCCGGCCTCGCCTTGACCACCACCGCAGCGGTCAGCAAGGACTGGGCGGCTACCCGGCTCGTGACCCCGAAGTCTCCCGCGTGACGCCTGCCTCCCTCGGGACTCATCGGGTCGTCACTCGGGCGCTCGGTCAGGTGCAGGGTCTCGCCGGCTCGGTCGGGACGCCCGCTCGCGTCCTGGGTGGCTCGGGCGTCGTGCGTCCGCTGCCTCCGGCGGTGGTGGCTCGCATGGTGAAGGCGCTCAAGGAGTGGGGCACCGGTCCCGCCGGCGGCTTCACCGCGATCGCGCTGCGTGACCCGGACCGCGAAGGCATCGTCGACGAGCTCGGGTCGCTGACCTTCGGCGAGATGCATCGGCGCTCGAACGCGCTGGCGCGGGCGCTCGCCGAGCGCGGAGTCCACGAGGGGGACGGCGTCGCCATCATGTGCCGCAACCACCGTGGGTTCGTCGACGCGTGCATCGCCACGGCCAAGCTGGGCGCCGACATGCTGCTGTTGAACACGGCCTTCGCGGGACCACAGGTGGTCGAGGTGCTCGCGCGGGAGAAGCCGAGGGCCGTCATCCACGACGAGGAGTTCACCGCGGTGCTCGCGGCCGCGGACGCCGACGTACGGGTGCTCGGCTGGGTCGACGGCGACTCCGGAGCGGAGTCGATCGAGTCGCTGATCCCGGCGTACGACGACGCGAACCTGGAGGTGCCGGGTCGTCACGGGCGGATCGTGATCCTGACCTCGGGCACGACCGGTGTGCCGAAGGGCGCGCCGCGCACCGAGGCCGGCATCGGCGCGGCCGTCTCGCTGTTGTCGCGGATGCCGCTCCGCTACGGCTGGCGCACTCACGTCGCTGCGCCGCTGTTCCACACCTGGGGCTTCGCGCACCTCGCACTGGCGATGCTGTTGGGCTCGACCGTGGTGCTCCGACGCAGGTTCCTGCCCGAGTCGTGTCTGCAGGCCGTCGTCGACGAGCGGTGCGAGTCCCTCGTGGTGATCCCCGTGATGCTGCAGCGGATCCTCGCTCTCCCGTCGGAGACGCTCGACCGCTTCTCGCTGCCGACGCTCAGGGTGACGGCGGCCTCCGGGTCGTCGCTTCCGGGTGACCTCGCCCTGGAGTGGATGGACCGCTTCGGCGACAACCTCTACAACATCTACGGTTCGACCGAGGTCGCCCACGCCTCGATCGCGACGCCGCGCGACCTGCGTGCCGCGCCGACCTCCGCCGGGAAGCCCCCGTGGGCGACCGTGGTGAAGATCCTCGACGACGAGGGTCGGCAGGTGCCACCCGGCACGTCCGGCCGGATCTTCGTCGGCAACGCCCTGCTGTTCGAGGGCTACACGAACGGCGACTCGAAGGAGGTCGTCGACGGCCTGATGTCCTCGGGCGACCTCGGCCGGTTCGACGCGGACGGCCGGCTGTACGTCGAGGGCCGGGACGACGAGATGATCGTGTCGGGCGGTGAGAACGTCTTCCCGCTGGAGGTCGAGAACTGCCTGGCCCGCCACGACCGCGTGGTCGAGGTGGCCGCCATCGGGGTCGACGACGACGAGTTCGGCACGCGGCTGCGGGCCTTCGTCGTCCCGGGGGACGGCCGGCCGAGCGAGGACGAGCTGAAGGACTGGGTCAAGCAGAACCTCGCCCGCTACAAGGTCCCGCGCGAGATCGTGTTCCTGGATGAGCTTCCTCGCAACGCGACTGGCAAGATTCTGAAGCGTGAGCTCGCTGAACTCGACTGACGTGCCGCCTCCGGGGGCCGTCGGCACCCCCGCCCCGGACTTCACCTTGCGTGACCAGTTCGGCCAGGACGTGACCCTGTCGTCGTTCCGGGGCCAGAAGGCGGTCGCGCTGGTGTTCTTCCCGTGGGCGTTCTCCAACGTCTGCACGTCGGAGATGACCGGCATCCGTGACCGGCTCGACGAGTTCCTCACCTTCGACACCGAGGTCCTGGCGATCTCGACCGACCCGACGTACTCACTGCGCGTGTTCGCAGACGCCGATGGGCTGAACTTCCCCGTCCTCAGCGACTTCTGGCCCCACGGCGCGGTCGCCTCGGCCTACGGCGTCTTCGACGCCGACCTGGGCGTCGCCCGGCGCTCGTCGTTCGCCGTCGACCGGGAGGGCATCGTCCGCTGGGCCGTGCACAACCAGCTGCCCGACAGCCGCGATCTCGATGAGCACCTGGCTCACTTGCACCACCTGGCCTAGACCAGAGGAACCATTTTCCTCGGTTTCCCTGGGCGTCTGTTGGCAGCGGTCGGGCGCGCTCGCTACTGTTCTTCCGTTGAGCCGCTGGTGACCCGAGACGCCAGCGGCTCGACTCATTTCTGAGACGAGCAACGGCGCGCGGCATGGCAATGTCTGTCCCATGCCGGTCCCTGTGTTCGTCGTCGTGATGGGTGTGTCCGGCAGTGGGAAGACCACCCTCGGCGAGGGGATCGCGGCGCGCCTGCACTGGCCCTTCCAGGAGGGCGACGACCTCCATCCGCAGGCGAACGTCGAGAAGATGGCGCACGGCCGGCCGCTGACCGAAGCCGACCGGGCCCCCTGGCTCGAGGCGATCGGACGGTGGCTCGACGAGCGAGCGCGGGCCGGCGAGAACGCCGTCCTGACGTGCTCGGCGTTGCGCCGCACGTACCGCGACCGGATCCGTGCCGGGCGACCCGGGGTGCGGTTCCTGCACGTGGTCACGTCGCCCGAGACGCTGGAACGGCGCCTCGAGCACCGTCAGGGGCACTACATGCCGGCCTCGCTGCTGCCCAGCCAGCTGCAGACCCTCGAGCCCCTCGGAGACGACGAGCCCGGCGTGACCGTGTCCGGCGAGGCCCCACCGGACCAGGTGCTGGCCGCGGCCCTGCGCGCCCTCGGCCTCGGGGATGGGGACCCCCTCCCGTAGTCTGTGCCGCGCTCGGCTCGAGAGCGGCACGGGCGAGGGCGCATAGCTCAGCTGGTAGAGCGCCTCCCTTACAAGGAGGATGTCAGGGGTTCGAGTCCCTTTGCGCCCACCGCGGACGTGGACCCGAGCGGGTGCCGCCCGGCAATGGCGTCACCGCCCCAACGCATCGACCCCGCACAGGGACTGCAGGAGCTGGATCTCGAGCCGCATCCTCGACGGGACCGGCCACCCCCGCTCACCGAGGGCCGAGGCGTACGCCTCCAACGCCCTGAGGGAGGCCCGACGAGCCGGGACCATGCCCATCGCGTTCGCCCCCGTGAGCTGCTGCGTCTCGCGCTGCTGCCTGCGGGTGCGCCGCACCTCCGCCAGCAGAGTCACCAGGCAGTCCTGACCTGCGCTGTTCAGCTGCCCGGACCCAAGATCGCCCACGGCGACCGCCTCTCCTCACCGGTGAGGTCAGCCCGGAACGGGAGCGGCATCGGCACGTGGTGAATACCGTCACCCTACTCGCCCCCGCGAGCGGTCCGCGGCCGCAGAGATCTTTCCGGCTCTCAGCGCGTAGGCTGCTGACCAGCCGAGGTGCCTCTCCGGAGAGCCACCTCGGACAGGTTCGGCGGCTCCAGACACGCGGGCCGCTGGGCCGAACCCCCGGGTCGCTCCCCCTGCCGGAAGAACTGCCTGCGGCCCGATGCGTGAGTTCCCCGCCACGCGACTCCGGCCCCGTCAGGCCGCACGGAGCTCGCGCGCCGTCCGGCGAGCGAGCCGGCCGAGGGCCTCGAGACGAGCGCGGTCTCCGCGGTCGTCCGGGCCCCACAGGCAGACCACCGCCACCGGCTCCTGGTGGACGCCGAGCAGAGTTGCGGCCACCCCCCACGAGCCCTGCTGCAGCTCGCCGCGGCACACGGCGTACCCCTGGGCACGGATGCGCGTCAGCTCCTGCCGCAGCGTCGGGACGTCGGTGATCGTCGTGTCGGTGAACCGGGTCGGGTGCTCGCCGACCAGCGAGGCCACCTTCGCCTCGTCGAGGTAGGCCAGGAACGCCTTGCCCATCGACGAGGCATGCAGCGACACCGGCCGGCACAGCCACGACTGCTCCTCGACGATCGTCGGGATGACCTCGGCGACGTAGTGGATCTCGTCCCCCTCGACGACGCCGAGGCAGGCGATCTCGCCGGTCTCCAGGCTCACTCGTTCGAGCAGCGGCTGGGCGGTGTGCAGCAGCGACGGGGCAGGGCCGGTGCTGAGCTCCGCGACCGCAGGCCCGATCGTGAACAGGCCGTCGCGTGGGTCGCGCACCACCATGCCCTGGGCCTCGAGCGTGATCAGCAGCCGCCACGCCGTCGCGCGATCGAGGTCGCACCGGCGGGCCAGAGCCGTGAGGGAATGTCCACCGCCGGCCTCGGCGACGGCTTTGAGCAGCGCGACGGCCCGATCGACGGATCGCACTCGATGCGGAACCGAGAGGCTCGCGCGATCGTCCGGCAGCGCCACTCCGTCATGCTAGGACGGCGCACCGGGACCGCGCCAACGTCGGGCAGCCGGCGTCAGTGGCGGTCATGAGATGGTGCGCGCCCCGCGCCGCTGCCAGCCGGCGCCGGCGAGCGAGCCGGCGGCCAGCAGGACGCCGACGACCTGCACCGCACCGGTCAGCGGCAGTGCCTCGGCGAGGAGGCCGACGCCGACGACCGCGCCACCGACCAGGGCGTAGATGCAACAGACGAAGGCGGCCGAGATCTCGCCGCGCCCCTGGGCGGGCGCCAGGAT
>DATBDF010000116.1:0-3797 GCA_036270075.1 Nocardioides sp. | reverse complement strand
CACTGCTTGGTGCCGGTCACGACGTACGCGTCACCCTTGCGGGCGGCCCGGGTGCGGATGCCGCTGACGTCGGAACCGGCCTGCGGCTCGGACAGGCAGTAGGCGCCGAGCCAGTCGCCGCCCAGCATCCGCGGCAGCCACTCGGCCTTGAGGTCGTCGTTGCCGCTGGCGTCCACGACGTTGGCGGTCAGGGTGTGCACGCTCAACCCCACGCCCACGCTCGGCCAGGCCGCGGCGATCTCCTCGACGACCTGGAGGTAGACCTCGTAGGGCTGGCCGCCCCCGCCCTGCTCCTCCGCGAACGGCAGGCTCAGCAGCCCTGACTTGCCCAGCAGGCGGTACGCCGCCTCGGGGAACTCGCCGCGCTCCTCGGCCTCGTGGACCTGCGGCGCCAGCTCCTTGGTGGCGATCTCACGGGTCAGCTCGAGCAGGGCCTCGGAGACCCCGTCGTCGTCCTGCGGCAGCAACCGTTCGACCGTCGTACCCACGCCGCCGATGATGCCACCGTGTGACACATCTTCCCCACCCGGCACCGAACCGTCACACGTCGAGTCGGCGCAAAGAGGCACAGACTTTTCGCCGAGTCGTCACATGACGAGTGAGTGCACGCTCAGTCGTCATATGCCGACTCGGCGCACATGTGCTGCCTGTCTGCGCCGACTCGGCGTGCTTTCCGTGTCTCTTTGCGCCGACTCGGCGCTAGCGGTGTTGGGAGAGGGCGTAGAGGGTGATGGAGGCGGCGACGCCGGCGTTGAGGGACTCCAGCGAGGACGACATGGGGATCGAGACCAGGCGGTCGCAGGTCTCGCTGACGAGCCGGCCGAGACCCTCCCCCTCCGAGCCCACGACCACGACGAGGGGACCGCCGGCGAGGTCGGGGTCGCCGAGCAGGTCGGGCAGCGAGAGATCCCCGTCCGCCGCCAGGCCGACGACCTGGCAGCCGGCGTCTTGGAACTCCTTGAGCGTGCGCACGAGGTTGGTGACCTGGGCGACCGGGATACGCGCGGCGGCCCCGGCCGACGTCTTCCACGCTGCCGCCGTCATCCGGGCCGCACGCCGTTCGGGGATCACGACGCCGTGGGCTCCGAAGCCGGACGCCGACCGCACCACGGCACCGAGGTTGCGCGGATCGGTGACCGAGTCGAGCGCCACGATGAGCGGCGCCTCGCCCCGCTCGGCGGCCGCTGCGAGCAGGTCCCTCGCGTCCGCATACTCGTACGCCGGGATGCGCGCGGCCAGGCCCTGGTGGACGGCCCCGTCGGTACGCCGGTCCAGCTCGGCCCGCGTCACCTCGAGGAGGGAGATCCCCTTCTCGGCCACGATCTTGAACGCCTCACGCAACCGGGCGTCGCGCTCAGCGCCCTCTGCGACGTACAGACCACTCACGGGTACGCCGGCGCGGAGCGCCTCGACCACCGAGTTGCGCCCGGCGATCCACTCGTCGTCGCTGGCGGACTTCCTGCGCGGCCGACGCGCCGCCTCACGCTCGGACTTCGTCTTGAGCTTGTGCGCCTTGTGGTTGGGACGGTCGGCCGCCTTCGGCGTCGGCCCCTTCCCCTCGAGCCCGCGGCGTACCCGGCCACCTGACCCGGCGGTCGGGCGCTTCGACGACTTCCGGATCGCGCCCTTGCGCTGGCTGTTGCCCGGCATCAGCTCTCACCCTCCGCCAGCGTCCACTTGGGACCGTCGGGGGTGTCCTCGACGGCGATGCCGGCGGCGGCGATCCGGTCGCGGATGGCGTCGGCTCGCGCCCAGTCCTTGTCGGCCCGAGCCGCAGCCCTCTCCTCCAGCAGCCCCGCCACGAGGGCGTCGACCGCGGCGTTCAACCTCGTGTCGTCGGAGCGGCCGGCCGTGCCCCAGTTGGGGTCGTGCGGATCCAGGCCCAGCACGCGCAGCATCGCCAGGACGGCCGCCAGACTGCCTCGGACGGCAGCTCGGTCGCCTCCGGTCAGGTGCTTGTTGCCCTCGGTCACGACCTCGTGGATCACGGCGATCGCCGCCGGCGTGCCGAGGTCGTCGTCCATCGCTGCCACGAAGTCGGCACACAGCATGCCGTCCTCCGGCACCTCCCCCACAGCAGACTCCGCGCGTTCCAGGAACGACTCGATGCGGCGGAACGACTTCGCAGCGTCGTCCAGCGCCTCGAACGAGAACTCCACGTGCGAGCGGTAGTGGGCCGACACCATGTAGTAGCGCAGCTCGATCCCCCGCACCCGCTTCAGCACCTCAGGGATCAGCAGGGAGTTGCCCAGCGACTTCGACATCTTCTCGCCCGCCGTGGTGATCCAGGCGTTGTGCAGCCAGTACGCCGCGAACTGCTGCCCGGCCGCCCGCGACTGGGCCAGCTCGTTCTCGTGATGGGGGAAGCGCAGGTCGACGCCACCACCGTGGATGTCGAACGCGGGGCCGAGGTACTTCGCCGCCATCGCGGAGCACTCGATGTGCCAGCCCGGGCGCCCCGGACCGTACGGCGACGGCCAGGCGGCGGTCTCGGGCTCGAGCGCCTTCTTCCAGCCCTTCCACAACGCGAAGTCGCGCGGGTCGCGCTTGCCGCGCGGGTCGGCGTCCTCCGCCGGCTCCATGTCGTCGACCTTCTGCCGCGTCAGCTCGCCGTACGTCGGCCAGGAGCGAACGTCGAAGTAGACGTCACCCGACCCGTCCGCGGCCGGGTACGCATGGCCACGCGCGACCAGCTGCCCGATCAGCTCGAGGATCTCCGGGACGTGCCCGGTCGCCGCCGGCTCGTACGTCGGCGGAAGCACGTTGATCGCGTCCAGCGCCTTGTCGAGCTCGCGGCTCATCCGGTAGGCGATCTCGAACCACGGCCGGCCCTGAGCCTCACCCTTGGCCAGGATCTTGTCGTCGATGTCGGTGACGTTCCGGATGAACGTGACGTCGTATCCCGACGCCATCATCCAGCGCCGGAGCACGTCGAAGTTCACCGCCGACCTGACATGTCCGACGTGCGGCTCGCTCTGCACCGTCAGCCCGCACACGTAGATCCCCGCCTTGCCCGCCTCGAGGGGGACGAAGTCGCGGACGTCGCGCGTCGCGGTGTCGTGGAGCCGGAGAGTCACCCGGCCATCGTAGTGACGGAGGTTGCCCGGCAAGCCCTCGAGGCTCGCGCCCTCCTCGACGGCAGACCCGGAGGCGGACCCGGAGGCGGACCAGGCGACGGACCAGGCGACGGACCAGGCGACGGACCCGGCGCTCTCGGCGTTTCGAGGGCGAGCGTCGGGATTCCGTGTTAGGACTACCCGGCCGGCCCTCGAGATCTCGGGGCGGTTCAACCGACAACGACGGGGGTTCCTTTCTCATGCGCAAGACGAAGCTCGTGGCCGTCCTGGCATCGTTCGCCATCTCGAGCGGCGCTGCCGCGGTTCTGGCGGCCGCGCCCGCCCAGGCGGACACGCCCACCCAGGTCAGGGTCGACCTGGGCGGCTACGGAAGCCTGACGGTTCTGTACGGCAGCTATCTCGGCACCTTCTCCACCCAGATCTCCGACGGCACCGATCCCGTGACCGTGGGTGCGGCGACGCTCCAGCAGAAGCTTCCGGGCAGGAGCTGGAAGGATGTCAAGACCGACGGCGACGTGTCCGACGGTGTCAGCTTCGGGCAGTACGGCAGCAGGGCCAAGGAGAACGTGCAGTACCGGGTCCACTACCTGGGCGGCACCGACACCGACACCGCCACGACGTACAGCCCGTCCCTCTCCAACAACGTCGTCGTCCGCACGGCCTGGGACCTCCACCCGAAGGCGCTGTGCCAGGCCCGCTGCCGGTTCTACGGCACGCTGT
>DATBDF010000115.1:0-17427 GCA_036270075.1 Nocardioides sp. | reverse complement strand
TCCTGGACGACCTGGCCCTGGCCCACGGACTCCACGCCACCGACCAGCTGTCCGTGCGCGTCACGGACCTCGCCGAGATCGGCGCCGCCATGGGCCGGCTGCGCGCCGCACCTCCCACGTCCCTGGGGGGCTTCGCGGTGGAGCAGGTGGACGACCTGGCGCGAGGCGACGGTGGGCGGCCTCCCACCGACGGGCTGCGCTACCGACTGGCCGACGGAGCCCGGGTCATCGTGCGCCCCAGCGGGACGGAGCCGAAGCTGAAGTGCTACCTCGAGGTGGTGGTCCCGGTCGACGCCGAGGCGGGCGTCGACGCGGCCCGCATCTCTGCCGCGGCGCGACTCGACGCCCTCCGCGACGGCATCCGCGCGGCGGCGTTCGGCGACTGACCTCGGTGCTCGAGGAGGTCCTCCCGCGACCGCCTCGAAGCGGCGTCAGGGAGGTGGGTTTCGAGACGGGCCCCAGGGGGGCCCTCCTCAACCACCGGACGAGCCCGAGCGCCCCTCCTCAACCACCGGACGAGCCCGAGGGAGCGCCTCTCGGTGGCGGTCAGAGGATGAGGAGCGCCAGCAGGAAGAGGACCGCGAGCGCACCGAGCACGCCCAGCTCGAGCCACGCGGTCCGGCGTTCGACCTGCGACCCGAGCTCGTACTCCTCCTCCGACCGCTCCGCGATCCCGCGTCGAGCACGGTCGTTGCGAGCGAGTGCGGCGATCTGCTGCTCCACGAAGTCGGCGTAGTTGAGGTCATGTTCCTCGACCTCGGTCTGGACTCCCCCCATCCGCTCGGCCGAGACCCCCGGAGACAGCATCTGGTTCCCGCCGCTCCACTTCAGGTCCTTGCGCACGGTCTTGCGCAGCGGGCGGCTGATGGCCGGGCAGATGTACTTCTCGCCGCCGGAGCGGACCAGCAGGTAGCGGCGGACGACCACCGTGTCGATCGAGGCGAGCGGGATGGTGACCGACCCGGACATGGTGCGCAGGCGTAGGTCCGTCTTTGTCGCGGAGACCCCCGGCCGGAGCATGGCCATCCAGACGATTCCCGCCACGAGCAGGCAGCCGATGACACCGGGCACCGCCACATGGGGAGACTCCGTGGCGACAAGAAGGACGGCCACGACCCCGCACATCAAGATCCCGAGACCCCCGACGATGCGACCGTTGGTGGGCCGGAACCGCTGGACCTCCGCGGTCGACTGCTCGGACATGCCTCTCCAAGTGCTCGGTGCCGCCGTCGCTCGAATTCCGGCGGTGGACGGTCAACTCTATGCTGGGTGAGTGACGAGCACAGCCACCCAGACCTCCGGCCCCGATAACGATTGGGCTGACGTCACCACCTCCGAGTCGTCGTTGCGGCGCTTCCTGCACGGGCTTCCGGGCGTCGACCAGGTCGGCGCCGAGCAGCGTGCGGCGGGGCTCGGCACGCGTTCGATCAAGACCACGGCCAAGGCCTACGCGCTCGACCTGGCGATCACGATGGTCGACCTCACCACGCTCGAAGGCCAGGACACTCCCGGCAAGGTGCGGGCGCTGTGCGCGAAGGCGATGCATCCCGACCCCTCGGACCCGACCTGCCCGCCGACAGCTGCGATCTGCGTCTACCCGGACCTCGTGGCCACGGCCAAGCAGGCTCTCGGGAGCAGCGGCGTCCGGGTCGCCTCGGTGGCCACCGCCTTCCCCAGCGGCCGGTCCGCGATGGACGTCAAGCTCGCCGACACGCGTGACGCCGTCGCCGCCGGCGCCGACGAGGTCGACATGGTGATCGACCGCGGCGCGTTCCTGGCCGGCCACTACCTCGAGGTCTTCGAGGAGATCGCGGCGATACGTGAGGCAGCGGGCAGCGCCCACCTCAAGGTGATCCTCGAGACCGGCGAGCTCTCGACCTACGACAACGTACGCCGCGCGAGCTGGCTGGCGATGATGGCCGGGGCGCACTTCATCAAGACCTCCACCGGGAAGGTCCAGCCGGCCGCGACGCTCCCGGTCACGCTGGTGATGCTCGAGGCGGTGCGCGACTACCACGAGCAGACCGGGCAGATGGTCGGCGTGAAGCCCGCCGGCGGCATCCGCACGGCCAAGGACGCGATCAAGTACCTGGTGACGGTCAACGAGATCACCGGCCCCGACTGGCTCGACCCGGACTGGTTCCGGTTCGGCGCGTCCACGCTCCTCAACGACCTGCTCATGCAGCGCACCAAGCTCACGACCGGGCGGTACTCCGGTCCCGACTACTTCACCTTGGACTGATCGGCATGACACACACCCCCTTCGAGTACGCACCGGCACCCGAGTCGCGGGCGATCGTCGACATCAAGCCGTCGTACGGCCTGTTCGTCGGCGGCGAGTTCGTCGATGGCCACGGGCACAGCTTCAAGACGATCAGCCCCGCCACCGAGGAGGTCCTGGCCGAGGTGGCCGAGGCCGACGAGGAGGACGTCGACCTCGCTGTGAGGGCCGCCCGTCGTGCCCACACCCGGGTCTGGGGACGGATGCCGGGCAAGGAGCGCGCCAAGTACCTGTTCCGGATCGCCCGCATCATCCAGGAGCGTGGGCGCGAGCTCGCGGTCCTGGAGTCGATCGACAACGGCAAGCCGATCAAGGAGACCCGCGACGTCGACGTCCCGATCGCCGCGGCGCACTTCTTCTACTACGCCGGGTGGGCGGACAAGCTGGAGTACTCCGGTCACGGCACGGAGAGCCTCGGAGTGGCCGGGCAGGTCATCCCCTGGAACTTCCCCCTCTTGATGCTCGCGTGGAAGATCGCACCGGCGCTGGCGTGCGGCAACACCGTCGTCCTCAAGCCCGCCGAGACGACGCCGCTGACGGCGCTGCTCTTCGCCGAGATCTGCCAGCAGGCCGACCTCCCGGCCGGCGTCGTCAACATCATCACCGGCGCCGGTGACACCGGCCGCGCGCTGGTCTCGCACCCCGACGTCGACAAGGTGGCGTTCACCGGGTCGACCGAGGTCGGCAAGGCGATCGCTCGCGCGGTCGCCGGCACCGACAAGCGCGTGACGCTCGAGCTCGGCGGCAAGGCCGCGAACATCGTGTTCGACGACGCACCGCTCGACCAGGCGGTCGAGGGCATCGTGAACGGCATCTTCTTCAACCAGGGCCATGTCTGCTGCGCCGGCTCGCGGCTCCTCGTGCAGGAGAGCGTGGCGGACGACGTCCTGGCCCGGCTCAAGCGCCGCATGGCCACCCTTCGTATCGGCGACCCGCTCGACAAGAACACCGACATCGGCGCGATCAACTCCGCCGAGCAGCTGGCCAAGATCCGCGAGCTCTCCGAGATCGGCGAGCGCGATGGTGCCGGCCGCTGGTCACCGCCCTGCGAGCTCCCCGACCACGGCTTCTGGTTCCCGCCGACGATCTTCACCGGCGTCAGCCAGGCACACCGGATCGCCCGTGAGGAGATCTTCGGCCCCGTGCTGTCGGTGCTGACGTTCCGCACGCCGGCGGAGGCGGTCGAGAAGGCCAACAACACGCCGTACGGCCTCTCGGCGGGCATCTGGACCGACAAGGGCTCCCGGATCCTGAAGATGGCCAACGCGCTGCGAGCCGGCGTGGTCTGGGCCAACACGTTCAACAAGTTCGACCCGACCAGCCCCTTCGGCGGCTACCAGGAGTCGGGTTACGGCCGCGAGGGCGGCCGCCACGGCTTGGAGGCCTACCTTCGATGAGCAGGATCGACGTCCGCAAGACCTACAAGCTGTTCATCGGCGGTGACTTCCCCCGCTCGGAGTCCGGCCACTCCTACCCGGTGCACGACGTCCGCGGACGCTTCGTGGCGAACGCCGCGCTGGCCTCCCGCAAGGACGCCCGCGACGCCGTGCTCGCGGCGCGCAAGGCGTTCCCCGGCTGGTCCGGGCGTACGGCGTACAACCGCGGGCAGGTGGTCTATCGCATCGCCGAGGTCATGGAGGACCGTCGCCCCCAGTTCGTCGAGGCGCTGCGTCAGGGCGAGGGCAGCACGGCGGCGGCCGCCGGCAAGGTGCTCGACGCGTCGATCGACCGCCTTGTCTGGTACGCCGGATGGGCCGACAAGCTCACGCAGGTCGTCGGCAACGCCAACCCCGTGGCCGGCCCGTTCTTCAACCTCTCGACCCCGGAGCCGACCGGTGTCGTCGCGGTGCTCGCGCCGCAGGACTCCAGCCTGCTCGGACTCGTGAGCGTCGTGGCACCGGTCGTGATCAGCGGCAACACGGTGGTCGTCGCGTCGTCGGCCGAGCGTCCCCTGCCGGCGATCACGTTCAGCGAGGTGCTCGCGACCTCCGATGTCCCGGCCGGCGTCGTGAACGTCCTCACCGGAACACTCGACCGGACGGCGCCCACGCTCGCGTCCCACATGGACGTCAACGCGATCGACCTGACCGGCCTGGCCGGCCGGCCCGAGCAGGCGACCGCGCTCGAGACCGAGGCGGCGGAGAACCTCAAGCGCGTACGCCGCGCCCCCGCCACCGAGCCGGACTGGACCGAGGAGCCGGGCCTGGACCGGATGACCGGCGTCCTGGAGACCAAGACGGTCTGGCACCCGATCGGGGTCTGACCCTCCCGATCGGTGGTTGCGAAGGGCTGGAACCGGGGTTTCGAGACGGTCGCAGAGCGACCTCCTCAACCACCGGAACGCCGTCGCTGAGCGACCTCGGCCCTACCGGGACACCCGTCGCGGAGCGGCCTCCCTCCACCACCGGAACGCCGTCGTTGAGCGACTCCTCGACCACCGGAACACGGTCGTAGAGCGAGCTTCTCAAGCACGCGACAACGGTTGCGCCAGCGGTGGTGTCAGCGGGAGACCATCACCGGCTTGAGGGAGACCTTCAGGATCGAGCCCGGCTTGACCGAGGAGGTCGCTCCGAGCACGCCTTGCTGGTGGTGGACGCCCTTGGGCAACCTCACCGAGGCCCCGTGGAACGGGTTCCAGTAGATGTACCGCGTGCCCCGGGAGTCCTTGACCACGCACCGGTAGGTGCCGTGCCGGTCCCTCGGGCAGGGCGGGTGCTTCGCGCTGCCGATGAGCGTCCCGTGCATCCACTTCTGTGCGAGCACGTACGCGCGACCGGCCGCGGTCACCCGGCCGGAGTTGGTGGGGTTGGTCACGAACGTGTTCGCGAGGTTGCCGCCGGTCGACAGCGGTGCCCAGTCGTACCGGTACCAGAAGACGCGCTTGACTCCGTTCGCGGCGTTGAGCAGGTAGGTGCGCATGACATACGACGCCTGCCGCGCGTCGGGGATCCGCGGGGTCCGGGTGCCGCCCTGGGAACCGGCCTGCAGCCCGTAGTTGATCTCGGTGTTCCAGATGCCCTTCGAACCGGGCACGCCGCGGTGACGCAGGATCTTCCTGACCCGTTTGAGCTGCGCGATCGAGTCCTCCGGGACGCCGGCCCGGCCGCCGTACTTCGGCATCGGGTAGAGGCTCAGCGCGACGGCGTCGACGTACCTCCACACGGGCTTGCCGCCGATGCGCTGCCCGAAGTACTTGCTGAGCCCGTCGAGCTGGTAGTTCATGCGCGTGACCATGCCGGGGGCGAGCACCTTCGCCCGCCGGTCGACCGCGTTGCGCACGTCGTACATCGCCTTGGTCAGCGCCGCGAGACGCGGCATCGTCCCCGTCCAGAACGTCGCGATGTTGGCCTCGTTCCAGACCTGGTAGGCGTCGATGCCCCGCTTGCCGTGGAAGCTGTGGTAGCGCTTCATCAGCGCCCGCACGAAGTTCTTGTACGGCGTGAGGGTCCGCGGCGGGCTCGTCGGCGACGACGAGTACCACTTCGGGGTCATCGCGACCACCATCGTGACCTCGGCATGGGCCTTCTGAGCAGCGGTGACCAGCTGGTCGAGCCGGCTGAAGTCGTAGTGACCCCGGGTCCGCTCGACCTCGTTCCACCGCACACCGACGTCCCACAGGCGCACCGAGCCCTCGTGGAGACGGGCGAGGGACGTGGAGGCGGTGGTGCCGTCGTGCATCCCGAACAGCGAGTGCCGCACCGGGACGTTCGAGGCCGAGGCGGGCATGCATCCCACGAACGCGAGCGACGCGACCATCGCGGCGACGACACCGGCGCGCCAGGGCGCCTTGCCGGGCGCGCGACCGGATGCCCGGCCGGACGCACGACCGGAGACTCGGCGCGCGGACGCGTGGAGATCGGGCAGTCGGACCATGTGGTTTCCCCCTCGACTGGACCGACGCATGCTAACAAGCAGCGCCAAGGCGCGAGGCGAGATCGCCGCGTTCGGTGGGTCGAGCCGTGACCGGCCGGCGTCAGCCCGCGGGAGTCAGCGCTTGGACCTGATCAGCACCGGTCGGAAGTTCACCTTCAGGGTGGTCCCGCCCTTGGCCCTCGACGACGTGCCGTACTCGTCGACCTTTCGGGTCGAGCCGCTCGGCAGCGTGACCTTGGCCCCCTTGTAGGGGTTCCAGTACACCCGGCCCACGCCGCCCCTGGCGTAGGTGATCTTGCAGGTGTAGGTCCCGTGCTTGTCCTTGGCGCAGGGACGCTGGGACGTCGTGCCGACCAAGGTGCCACCCCGCATCCAGCTCTCCACCCGGGTGAAGGCGCGCCCCGCGGGTAGGAGGATGCCGGCGGCCCGGTCGTCCGGGTCGGTGAGCAGCGTGTTGCCGATCGGGCCGAGACCACCGCGATCCGACATGTCGTAGGCGTACCAGTCGACCCGCTTGATCCCCTGGGCCGCGTTGAGCAGGTAGGTCCGGATCACGTAGGCGACCTGGAGGGCGTTCGGGATGGGCGCTGCCGGCTTGCCGCCGTTCGACCCGAACCGCAGCCCGTAGTTGACCTCGGTGTTCCAGATCGGGAGCGACGACGGGACCTTCTGGTTGGTCAGGATCGTCCGCACGGCCTTCAGGATGGCCATCGAGTCCTCCGGGGTTCCCCGGCGGGTCCCGCGCGACTGCGGGTAGACGTCGAGCGGGTACAGGTTCAGTGAGATCACGTCGATGAACTTCCAGATCGGCCTGCCGCCGACCCGGGTCTGGTAGAAGTGCCGGAGCCCGGTCTGCTGGTAGCCGAGCCGGGTCACCATCGCCGGAGCGACGATCTTGGCTCCGGGGTCGGTCGCGTCACGGACGTCGTGGACGGCCTTGACCAGCTGGGCGAGCTGGTCGAAGGTGCCGGTCCAGAAGGTCGAGATGTTGGACTCGTTCCAGACCTGGTACGCCGCGATGCCCCGGTATCCCCAGTTGGCCGGGCTGTAGCGCGACATCACCGCCTGGACGTAGGCCTTCCACGCGTCCAGGTCGGGCATCGACGTCGGGTACGACGGGTCGGACGGGTTCGCCGCGGCGTACTGAGGGGTCAGGCCGAGGACGAGGGTGACCTCGGTGCCGTTGGCGTGCGCCTCCGCCACCAGGGAGTCGAGCCGGTCCCAGTTCGGCGAGTCGGCGGTCGGGAAGATGTCGCCCCACTGGACGCCGGCGTCCCACAGCCGGATCGAGCCGGTGCCGGCGCGCTGCAGCGAGTTCAGGTAGTAGTCGTGCACCCCGAAGAGCCTGGGGTCGAACTTCACCTTGTAGACCTTCGTCCGGTGCTGGGCCCGGTCCACGGGGAGGTTCGCCGAGGCGGTCGGGACATTCGGGGCCACGAGCACGGCGAGGGCGGCCGCGAGTGCTGAGGCGAGGAGCACCCGGGAGCGCTGGGCGCGGCGGGGGGTGGACACGTGCATGTAGGCGTCTCCGTCACGAGGTCTGGCCGGGGTCGTCGGAAGGTCCGAGAGTCAGTGGCCAGTCTCAGTTCTTTTACGTCCCGCCGAGGGCGAATTGCAAAATCTCGACCGTTCGGAGCCGGGGGGCGGTCCGAGGCGACCATACGGGCTCCGACACAATGTCGCGGTGTCCAACCCGGATGAGCCCCGGCCGGACCCGTCCCGTCCGATCCGGGCGCGCGTCGTCGTGCTGGCCGGCCCCTCGGGGGTCGGCAAGTCCCGCCTGGCCGCGCACACCGGGGTGCCGGTCCTCCGGCTCGACGACTTCTACCGCAGCGGCGACGACCCGGCCCTCCCACGTATCGCCCACGGCGCCAACACGGGTCTCGTCGACTGGGACGACCCCCGCTCGTGGCACCACGACGAGGCGGTCCGGGCGATCTGCGACCTGGCGACCACGGGCGAGACCGTCGCCCCGCTCTACGACATCGCGCGCAACGGTCCGTCCGGCGCCCACGTCGTCGACCTCGAGGGCCACGCGCTGTTCGTGGCCGAGGGGATCTTCGCGCAGGAGGTCGTGCACGCCTGTCGCGAGCACGACGTCCTCGCGGCAGCCCTGTGCCTGCGCCAGCACCCGCTGGTCACCTTCTGGCGTCGCCTCACCCGCGACCTGCGCGAGCACCGCAAGCCGCCACTCGTGCTGCTGCGCCGCGGCTGGGCGCTGATG
This sequence comes from Nocardioides sp., assembly GCA_036270075.1. Taxonomy (GTDB): domain Bacteria; phylum Actinomycetota; class Actinomycetes; order Propionibacteriales; family Nocardioidaceae; genus Nocardioides. Next base: position 9,049 of record DATBDF010000115.1, on the reverse strand, counting down.
CGTGACCAAGGCCGGGTGATCTCCGACGCCGAGGCGCTGGGCTGCGAGGTGGTGTCCGTCGCCGAGGCGACGGACCGGATCAGGAGACTGGCGGACGTCTGATCACGGACGGGCCCCCGTCAGGCATCGCGGACGTCAGCCGGCGCCGAGGGCGGCATATCCCGGCTTGACGACGTTCTCGATGATCGCCAGGCGCTCGTCGAAGGGCAGGAAGGCGGACTTCATCGCGTTGATCGTGAACCAGCGCAGACGAGCCAGGTCGTAGCCGAACGCGTCGACCAGGGCCACCATCTCGCCGGTCATCGAGGTCCGGCTCATCAGCCGGTTGTCGGTGTTCACGGTGACCCGGAAGCGCAGATCGGTGAGTAGGCCGATGGGGTGCTCGGCGATCGACGGCGCGGCGCCGGTCTGGACGTTGGAGGCCGGCGCGAGCTCGAGTGGGATGCGCTTGTCGCGGACGTACGCCGCCAGCCGACCCAGGTGGGCGCTGCCGTCGTCGTCGACGGTGATGTCGTCGACGATCCGGACACCGTGGCCGAGCCGGTCGGCACCGCACCACTGGATGGCCTCCCAGATCGACGGCAGCCCGAAGGCCTCGCCGGCATGGATGGTGAAGTGGGAGTTCTGCCGCTGGAGGTACTCGAACGCGTCGAGGTGTCGAGTCGGCGGGAAGCCGGCCTCGGCACCCGCGATGTCGAACCCCACCACGCCCGCGTCACGCCACTTGACCGACAGCTCGGCGATCTCACGGGACCGCGCCTGGTGCCGCATCGCGGTGAGCAGCTGGCGGACGACGATCCGGCCGCCCGCGTCGACCATGCCCGCCTCGAACCCGGAGCGGACGGCGCCGACGACCTGGTCGAGGGTCAGGTCGCGGCTGACGTGCTGCTCGGGGGCGTAGCGGACCTCGGCGTACACGACACCGTCCGCCGCGAGGTCGGCGACGCACTCACGGGCCACCCGCTCGAGCGCCTCCTCGGTCTGCATCACGCCGACCGTGTGCTCGAAGGTCTCCAGGTAGCGGACCAAGGACCCGGAGTCGGCCGACTCGGCGAACCAACGGCCGAGCGACTCGGCGTCGTTCGCCGGGAGCGGGTGACCGACGGGCTCGGCCAGCTCGAGGACGGTCTGCGGCCGTAGCCCGCCGTCGAGGTGGTCGTGCAGGAGCACCTTCGGGGCCTGCTGGATCACCTCACGGCTGGGCGTCGGGCTAGGTTCGGACATGCCCGAATCCTGGCAGAGCCGCTGACGACCCCCTTCACGACCCGGAGATGAGATGCGAGTCCTCGACGACCTCGACGCCTTGGCCGGTCTGACCGGCGAGGAGCTCGGCACCAGCGACTGGCTGGAGATCGACCAGGACCGCGTCGACCGGTTCGCCGATGCCACCGGCGACCACCAGTGGATCCACGTCGACGTGGAGCGCGCCGCGGCGGGCCCGTTCGGCGGCACCATCGCGCACGGCTACCTGACCCTCTCGCTGATCCCGTACCTCGGCAGTCAGGTGTTCTCGCTGGAGACGCCGGGCGCCAAGCTCAACTACGGCGTGAACAAAGTGCGCTTCCCGAGCCCGCTCCCCGTCGGCTCGCGCATCCGCAGCCACGTCGTGATGGGCGAGATCACCGATCTGCCCGCCGGCAAACAGCTCACGCTGCGGCACACGATCGAGATCGAGGCGACCGCCAAGCCCGCCTGCGTCGCAGAGACCGTCGTGCTGCTCCTGCCGTAGCTCGGTGGTCGAGCCGCCGCGAGGGACCAGCGGCGAGTCGAGACCCAGGCACCGCAACCAGGGTGCTCGGTGGTCGAGCCGCCGCGAGGGACGAGCGGCGAGTCGAGACCCAGGCACCGCAACCAGGGTGCTCGGTGGTCGATCCGCCGCGAGGGACGAGCGGCGAGTCGAGACCCAGGCACCGCAACGAGGGTCTCGACGCTGGCTCGCTGGCGCTCGCCGGGCTCGACCGGCGATGGCCTCAGGACACCCGCTCGATCACCAACGGCCGGGCGACGAAGGCAGACCCGCCGGCGACGTCGTACCCACCCTCCAGCGCGGCGAGGGCACGCTCGAAGCGCTCCGGCTCGTCGGTGTGCAACGTGAACAGGGGCTGACCCTCCGAGACGACGTCGCCCGGCCGGGCGTGCCAGACGACACCCGCACCGGCCTGCACCTGGTCCTCCTTGCGCGCGCGCCCGGCGCCGAGGCGCCAGGCGGCGATCCCGACCGAGAGTGCGTCGAGCCGGATCAGCGTCCCCGACGCGGGAGCCGCGACCACGTGCGTCTCGCGTGCCGTGGGCAGCGGCGCGTGCGGGTCGCCGCCCTGGGCCGCGACCATCGCCCGCCAGGCGTCCATCGCCGAGCCGTCGGCCAGCTTGTCGGCGGGGTCGAGGTCGTCACGACCGGCCCCGGCGAGCATCTCGCGGGCGAGCGCCAGCGTCAGCTCGACCACGTCGGGCGGTCCGCCACCGGCCAGGACGTCGAGCGACTCCTGGACCTCGACGGCGTTCCCGGCCGTGAACCCCAGCGGAGTGGACATGTCGGTGAGCAGGGCGACCGTGTGGACACCGGCGTCCTGCCCCAGCGCGACCATCGTGGTCGCGAGCTCGTGGGCCTGCTCGACGGTCTCCATGAAGGCGCCGGTCCCGACCTTGACGTCGAGCACGAGCGCCCCGGTGCCCTCGGCGATCTTCTTCGACATGATCGAGGAGGCGATCAGCGGGATCGCGGGCACCGTGCCGGTGACGTCGCGCAGGGCATAGAGCTTCTTGTCCGCGGGTGCCAGCCCGTCGCCGGCCGCACAGATGACGGCTCCGACCGACTCCAGCTGCGCGAGCATCTCGTCGTTCGACAGCGTCGCTCGCCAGCCCGGGATGGACTCGAGCTTGTCGAGCGTCCCGCCCGTGTGACCGAGCCCGCGACCGCTGAGCTGAGGCACGGCGATGCCGCACGCTGCCACCAACGGCGCCAGCGGCAGCGTGATCTTGTCCCCCACTCCGCCGGTCGAGTGCTTGTCGGCGGTCGGTCGCGAGAGCGACGAGAAGTCCATCCGCTCCCCCGACGCGATCATCGCGTCGGTCCAGCGGCTGATCTCGCGCCGGCTCATCCCGTTGAGCAGGATCGCCATCGCCAGCGCGGACATCTGCTCGTCGGCGACGTCGCCGCGCGTGTAGGCGGCCACCACCCAGTCGATCTGGTCGTCGGTGAGCTCCTGCTGGTCACGCTTGGCGCCGATGACCTCGACCGCATCATGTCCGGCGTCAGGCGCCATCGACGGCCTCCAGGTCCTCGGGGCCGAACGCGTCGGGCAGCACCTCGTCCATCCGGCGCACGCCGCGCGGGGTCAGCAGCTCCAGCGACGCCCCGCCGTTCTCCCAGAGCAGCTGCCGGCACCGCCCGCACGGCATGATCAGGTCGCCCTCGCCGTTCACGCAGACCACGTGGGTCAGGCGCCCGCCGCCGGTCGCGTGCAGCGAGCTCACGACACCGCACTCGGCGCACAGCACCACGCCGTACGCGGCGTTCTCGACGTTGCAGCCCACGAGCACCCGGCCGTCGTCGGCGGTCGCCGCCGCGCCGACCGGGTAGTGGGAGTACGGCGCGTACGCGTTCCGTGACACGGTGACGGCCTCGGCCCGCAGCGCGTCCCAGTCGAAGGTGTCCGCCACCGTCAGCCCTTCACGTACGGCTCGCCGTCGGCCGCCGGAGCGCGGACCTTGCCGACCAGGCCCGCCACGGCCAGGATCGTCGCGACGTACGGCACCATCGCCACGAACGCGGACGGGATCGCCGGAGCGTTGATGGACAGCACCACCTGCATCGCAGAGGCGAAGCCGAACAGCAGCGACGCCGCCACCGCGCCGCGGGGGCTCCAGCGCCCGAAGATCAGCGCTGCCAGCGCGATGAAGCCCTGGCCGGACGTGATGTTCTTCTGGAACTGGCCCACCTGGAAGATGAAGTACGAGCCCCCGATCCCGGCGATCGCGCCCCCGAGGATGACGTTGCGGTAGCGCATCGCCAGCACGTTGATGCCGACCGTGTCCGCCGCCTTGGGGTGCTCGCCGACCGCCCGGGTGCGCAGGCCCCAGCGGGTGCGGAACAGCCAGACGTCCACGGCGATGATCAGCACGTAGGTGAGGTAGACGATCCCGTAGGTGTCGAACAACAAAGGCCCGAGCACGGGGATGTCACCGAGCAGCGGGATCTTGTGCGGCTCCATCAGCGGCGTCGAGTTGAGCGTGGCCGTGTGCGGCTGCATGAACACGTCGTAGAAGAAGCCGGTGAGGCCGGCCGCGAAGACGTTGAGGACGACCCCGAGCACCACCTGGTTCACCAGGTAGCGGATCGCGAAGACCGCCAGCATGGCGCCCATCAGGGCACCGGCGAACGCCCCGGCGAGGACGCCGGCGGTGATCCCGACCAGTGAACCCAGCAGGGCAGCGGTCCAGGCGCCGGCCAGCATCTGCCCCTCGATCGCGACGTTGATCACCGCGGACCGCTCGCACATCACCCCGCACAAGGCGCCCAGGATCAGCGGCACCGCGAGGGCGATCGTGCTGCTGAGGAGACCGACGACGTCGACGAAGGCGAAGGAGCTGGCCGAGGCGAGCCAGCAGATCAGCGCCAGCACGAACAGGAAGATGCCGACGCCCATGACGAGTCCGAACCAGCGACGACGCGGCCACAGGAGCCAGGCCACGCCGAGCAGCACGGTGACGACGCCACAGACCCAGGCGACGGGCGCGGCGGGAATCGTGAGGACCGGCACGTGCTCGGCGCCGAGGGCGCCGAACCGGAGCGTGGCGTCCTGGTCGTGGTGCCCGTTGATGCCGAAGCGCCAGATCGTGAGCAGACCGAGGACGACCAGGCTGATGCCGGCACCCAGACGCTGGGCCCGGGAGACGGGGACCCGGGCGACGACGTGCTCGACGACGAGCTCGTCGGCGGGCTGGAGCTCCGCGGTCGTCATCCGTTCCACCCCTTCGCCAGGTCACCGGTGACGCCGGTGCTCGCACCCTTGAGCCGCCAGATCGAGCGCACCAGCATCGGTGCGGCGATGAAGAGCACGATGAGCGCCTGGATCACCTGCACCAGGTCGATCGGCGTACCCGTGGCCGACTGCATCTGCGTGCCGCCCGCGTGCAGGGCACCGAACAGCAGACCGGCGGCGACGATGCCCTTGGGGTTCGCCCGGCCGAGCAGGGCCACCGTGATCGCGTCGAACCCGATGCCGGCGTCGATGTCCCCGGTGATCTGGCTGTTCGTGCCGAGGATCTGGCTCACGCCCGCCAGCCCGGCCAGGGCACCCGCGATCAGCATCACGACGATGTAGCTGTTCTCGACGTTCATGCCGGCGGTGCGTGAGGCGAACTGGTTGGCGCCGACGGCGCGCAACCGGAACCCGAGGGTGCTGCGGTCGATCAGCCAGGCCACCAACCAGGCGGCCAGGAGGGCCAGGATCAGGCCGCCGTGGACTCGGACGCTGCCGCCCAGCAACGGCGGCAGCTGCGCGCTCTCGTAGACCTTGTTGGAGATCGCTTGGCCGTACGGCGGCGCCTGGAACCCCTTGACGCTCAGCAGATAGGCCAGGAGGTAGACCGCGATGTAGTTGAGCATGATCGTCGTGATCACCTCGTGGGCGCCGGTCTTCGCCTTCAGGAAGCCGGCGATGCCACCCCACAGGGCGCCACCGAGGATGCCGGCGATGATCCCGACGAGCAGGTGGAGCCCCGGCGGCATCTGCCAGTGGAAGCCCACGAAGCCGGCGCAGATCGCACCGGCGATCACCTGGCCCTGACCTCCGATGTTGAACAGGCCGGCGCGGAAGGCCAGCCCCACCGACAGGCCGCCGAGGATCAGCGGCGTGGCGTTGGTCAGCGTCTCCGAGATGGGGCCGGCGTACCCCGCCAGCGTGCCCTTCGCCGCCGTGTGGGGGTTGAAGATCGCGCCCTCGAACAGCGCGACGTACCCGTTCCACACCGCCTGGAAGCCGTAGTTGAACGTGTCCCAGGGGTACTGGAAGAAGTAGTGCGACGCGTCCTGCGTCCTCGGGTCGGCGACGGCGATCAGGATTCCGCCGATGAACATGGCCGTCACGAACGCCAGGAAGGTCACGAAGAGGTTGTTGCTGCCCAGCCTGGCCCACCGGCCTGCCGGCTTGTCCTCGCGATCGTCTGCGACGAGTACCGCCTGGGGATCGGCCGCCGGATCGGCGGTCTGGTCGCTCACGGGGCGGACACCTCCTTCTCGGGCTTGTCCTGGTCGGAGACCTGACCGGCCATCAACAGGCCGATCTCCTCCGCTTCGGCATCGGCCGACCGTTCGCCGATGATCTTGCCGCGGTACATCACGCCGATCCGGTCGGCCAGCCCGAGCACCTCGTCGAGCTCGGTCGAGACCACGATCACCGCGGCCCCGTTGTCGCGCTCGGCCACGATGCGGCGGTGGACGAACTCCATCGATCCGACGTCCAGGCCGCGTGTGGGCTGGGCGACGATCAGGAGCTTGAGCGGGCGGGAGAGCTCCCGGGCGAGCACGACCTTCTGCTGGTTGCCGCCCGAGAGCGTCGAGGCGCTGTGGTCGATCGAGGACGTGCGGACGTCGAACTCCTCCACCCGCTCCCCGGCGTTCTGCCGGATGCGGTCGAGGTCGAGGGAGAAACCCTTCGAGAAGGGCTCGCGGTGGTAGAGGTCGAGCACGAGGTTCTCGGCCACCGAGAAGCTGCTGACCAGGCCGTCGTGCAGCCGGTCCTCCGGCACGTAGCCGACCCCGAGGCCGATCATGGCGTCGATGCCCGCCTTGGTGACGTCGCGCCCCTCGAGGGTGACCGTGCCGGACTGGACCTGCTCGAGGCCCACCAGTGCCTCGGTGAGCTCCGTCTGGCCGTTCCCCTGGACGCCGGCCAAGGCATAGATCTCGCCGCTGCGGACACGGAAGCTGACGCCGTCGACGGTGACCTGCCCGGCGGCGTCGACGACCCTGAGGTCGTCGACCTCGAGGATCTCCGCGCCAGGCTTGCGCGGCTCCTTCTCGATCTCGAGCTGGACCGGGCGGCCCACCATCAGCGAGGCGAGCTCCTCCGACGACGCGGTCGGGCTTGCCTGCCCCACCACCTTGCCGCGGCGGATCACCGTGATCCGGTCGGCGACGGCTCGCACCTCACGCAGCTTGTGGGTGATGAACACGATCGAGGTGCCGCCCTCCTTCAGCGAGCGCATCACCTCCATCAGGTCGTCGGTCTCCTGCGGGGTGAGCACGGCGGTCGGCTCGTCGAGGATCAGGACCCGGGCGTCGCGGATCAGGGCCTTGATGATCTCGACCCGCTGCTGCACGCCGACCGGCAGGTCCTGGATCAGCGCGTCGACCGGGACGTGCAGGCCGTAGCGCTCGGAGACGTCCGCGACCGCGCGCCGAGCCGCCCGGCGGTTGAGGAACCCGAAGCGGGTGCGCTCATGACCGAGCTCGACGTTCTCTGCAACGGTGAAGACCGGGATCAGCATGAAGTGCTGGTGCACCATGCCGATGCCGGCCCGCAAGGCGTCGCCCGGTCCGGAGAAGGTCACCGGCTGGTCGTCGATCAGGATCTGGCCGTCGTCGGGCTGGTAGAGCCCGTACAGCACATTCATCAACGTGCTCTTCCCGGCACCGTTCTCGCCGAGCAGTGCGTGGATCTCGCCGGGCTCCACCACGAGGTCGATGGAGTCGTTGGCGACCAGGTCGCCGAAGCGCTTGGTGATACCGCGAAGCTCGAGCTTCACCTGGTGGACCTCCCCTGTGCTCAGACCCTCCCGCGCGCGCCCTCATCATGACGCACTGCCCCTCGGACAGGCCGAGGGGGAGCACCGGGATCCGGTGCTCCCCCGAGTGGCCTGTGCCGACGAGTCATGCCCGTGGGCACGACCTCACTGCTGCGGCTGGCTCGGCGACTGGATGTTGATCTTGCCGTCGATGATGTCCTGCTTGACCTGGTCGAGCTCCGACTTCAGGTCCGCGGGCACCTTGCTGTCCCAGTCGTGGAACGGGGCCAAGCCCGTCCCGTCGTTCTCGAGCGTGCCGATGTAGTTGCCCGTCGGGAACGTGCCGCTGGCGGCCTGCGTGGCGTACTCCTGGACCGAGCCGGTGAGGTTCTTGGTCACCGAGGTCAGGAAGTACTTGCAGTACTGGGCGACGCTTTCACAGCCGTCGGTGTCGACCCAGATCACGGCCAGCTGGCCGTTGGACGCGGCCGCGGCTGCGGCCGAACCCACGCCGGTGCCTCCGGCGACCGGGAAGACGATGTCCGCACCCTGCTGCTGGAACTGCTGGGTGATCTGCTTGCCCTTGTTGGCGTCGGTGAAGGAGTTGGCGAAGGTGCCGCCCTTCTGGTTGCCCTCGTCCCAGCCGAGGACCTTGACGTTCTTGCCCTTCTGCTTGTTGTAGTACTGCACGCCCTCCCAGAAGCCGTCCATGTAGATCGTGACGGGCGGGATGTTCAGGCCGCCGTACGTCGCCACGGTGCCGGTCTTGCTCATGCCGGCCGCGAGGTAGCCGCCGAGGAAGCCGCCCTGCGCGGTGTTGTACTGCAGGCCGTAGACGTTCGGGCCGGTCGACGCGGAGTCGATCTGGGCGTACTGCTGGTCGGGGTTCTTCTTCGCGATCTTCTGCACGGCCTCGGTCATCAGACCACCGACCGCGATCACGGTGTCGCAGCCCTTGTTGGTCTCGGCCGTCAGGTTGGGCGTGTAGTCGTTCTGCGAGGACGACGGGACGTACGAGATCTTGATGTTCGGGTTCTCCTTGTTGGCGGCCTGCAGGCCGCCCCACGAGGACTGGTTGAACGAGTGGTCGTCGACGCCACCGACGTCGAGGACCATGCAGGCCTTGAGGCTGCCAGTCGACGCACTGGAGCTGTTTGACGCAGTCGGCTGCTCGGTCGCCGTGCTGGAGTCCGGCTTCGAACAGCCGGCAAACAGCAGGCTGGCCGCCCCGAGCGCGGCAACGATCTTGAGTGGGTGGCGCAAGTGAGTCTCCTCGTTAGTCCCGCACCCCTGGAGCGGGAAAAATGTTCGGCTCACCCTA
>DATBDF010000114.1:0-9507 GCA_036270075.1 Nocardioides sp. | reverse complement strand
ACGGTCGGGGTCGGGAGACAGGTCATCCTGCGCCCCGCCGTGCAGAAGCGGTACGTCGAGCTCGAGGAGCCGACCCTGCGCGACCAGCGGCCCGACCTGGTCCGGCTGCTCGACGCGATCGACGACCTGGAGCCGATGCCCGACCTCTACGCCCTGCGCCGCCTGCCGTCGGTGCTCCGGCAGTCCGGGTTCAAGGTCACCGCGGTCGTCGTGGACGAGGCCCTCGTCGACGTCGAGCCGGGAGACACGAGCGCCACTCGCTACGCGATCGCCTTCGACCTGGGCACGACCACCGTCGTCGCGACGCTGCTCGACCTCGAGACCGGGACTCCCGTGTCGGTGGCCTCGAGCCTGAACCGGCAGCAGCCCTTCGGCGCCGACGTCATCAGCCGGATCAGCGCGACCATGATGGACTCCCGCGCGCTGGACCGGTTGCGTGACGCCGCGCACGAGACGCTGGCCCAGCTCACCGAGGAGGTGTGCACGGCCGGGGGCGTCGACCCGGCGCACGTCTACGAGGTGGCGCTGGCCGGCAACGCCACCATGACCGCGCTGGCCCTGGGCCTGGACCCCGAGCCGCTCGGCGTCGCGCCGTTCGTGATGACCACCGCCCAGCCGACGGACGTGCTGGCCACCGACCTGGGGCTCACCCTCCACCCGCGCGCCCGCGCGGTGGTCTTCCCGGCACTCGGTGCGTACGTCGGCGGCGACATCGTCGCGGGCATGCTGGCCACCGGCATGGACCGCGACAAGCGCATTCGGCTGTTCATCGACGTCGGCACCAACTGCGAGATCGTCCTCAGCGACGGCGACACGATCCTGTCCACGGCGGCTCCGGCGGGGCCGGCGTTCGAGGGCGGCGCCATCCGGTGCGGCATGCGCGCGGCCGACGGTGCCATCGAGGTGGTGCGCCTCCTCGGCCCCGACGGCTCCGAGCCCGTCGAGCTCCAGGTCATCGGCGACGTCGCGCCCCGGGGCCTGTGTGGGTCGGGTCTGGTCGACGCCGTCGCCGAGCTGGTCCGGGTCGGGCTGCTGGACAACTCCGGACGCTTCGCCCCCGGCGACGTCGCGGCGGAGCTGGCCCCGGCGATCGCCGACCGGCTGACCACCATCGGGGAGGAGCGCGTCTTCGTGCTCCACCGGCCGACGGACGATGCACCGCCCGAGGAGTCGGTCGTGATCTCCCAGCGCGACGTGCGGGAGCTCCAGTTCGCCAAGGCCGCGATCTCCACGGGATGGTCCCTGCTCGTGGGTGAGCTCGGCATCGACCCGCGCGACATTCAGCAGGTCCTGCTGGCGGGCTCCTTCGGCAGCTACCTCTCGCCGGCCTCGGCCGTGCGGATCGGCCTCGTGCCCCACCTCCCGGTGCTCCGGATCGTCTCCGCCGGCAACGTCGCCGGCGAAGGCGCGAAGATGGCACTGCTGTCGATCCGCGAGCGTGCGGGTGCGACCACGCTGCTGGAGGAGGTGAGGTATGTCGAGCTCTCCGACCGCAGCGACTTCAACGACCGATTCGTCGAGCAGCTCGCGTTCGGCGGTTCCTGAGGAACCGCGGGACGAGGCGTCCCGGCGTTCGTCCGACCGCTCCTCCCGGGTCGCCCTGGTGGCCTGCGGCGCCCTCGCTCAGCCCGCGACCGCCGTCGCGGGTGCCGCCGGCTGGCCGGTCGACGTCCACCCGCTGCCTCCGCTGCTGCACAACAGCCCGCGCGAGATCGCCCCGCAGGTGCGGGCGCTCGTGGAGCGGTTGGCTCCGTCGTACGACCGGGTCGTGGTCGGGTACGCCGACTGCGGGACCTACGGCGCCCTCGACGACGTGTGCGCCGAGCTCGGTGTCTCCCGGATGGACGGCCTGCACTGCTACGACGTGTACGCCGGGTCCGCGACCGTCGAGCGGCTGATGGCCGAGGAGCCGGGCACCTACCTCCTCACCGACTTCCTGGTGCGCTCGTTCGCGCGGACCGTCGAGCAGGAGCTCGGGCTCGACCGGTGGCCCGAGTTGCGGGACGACTACTTCGGTCACTACACGCGCGTGGTGTGGCTGGCGCAGCGCCCGGACGACGCCGAGCTCCGGGTGCTGGCCGAGGACGCCGCGCAGCGACTGGGGCTCCCACTCGTCGTCCTGCCGACGGGGGAGGCCGGGCTGGCGGACGCCTTGGCGCGGCTCGTCACCGACTGACGCGCTGCGTCAGCTGACCGATCACCTGGGTGCGCCAGGCCTCGGTCTCGGCGATCTGGTTGAACGTGAAGACGTGGACGCCCTCGGCCCGGGCGTCGTCCGTGCTGAGGGCCGGCGCGCACTGGCGGAGGAAGCGCTCACCGGTGAAGCCTCCCGGAGCGGCCAGGCGCACGAAGGTGCCACGGTGCTTGGTGAGGAAGCGGGTGGACTCGCCGACGCCGATCTTGGTCGCCGTCGCGAGGAGCTTGGCACGGTCGACCGGCCCAGGGATGCCCAGCAGCAGCGGCATCGTGACGCCCCGGGCCCGCAGCCGTGCGACCCACGACGAGATCGCCTTGGGGTCGAAGGTGAGGTTGCTGACGATGTGGGTGGCGTGGTGGCGCTTGTCCCACATCGACTGCACGGTGAGGTCGTCGCTGATCGTGGGATGGGTCTCGGGGTAACCCGTGATGCCGACCTGCTCGAACGGCCGGCCGAGGTCCGCAAGGTCCTGGAGAAGGGAGAACGCATCGGGGTAGTCGCCGGTCGGGTCGGCGTCGCCGCCCGGGATGAAGACCTTGGTGATGCCCTTGCCGGTGAGGCGGTCGCAGATCTCGGCGAGCTCCGAGCGTCCTGCGACCATGCGTGCGGCGATGTGCGGCACCACCGGGTAGCCGTGACCGGCCAGGCGCTCGGCCAGGTCGAACGTCGCCTCCAGCCCCTTGCCCGGCGACGCCGTGATGGTGACGGTCCGGTCGGTGGGCAGGTGCGCGAGCACCTTGTCCTCGGTCGACGGTGTCGGAAGCACCTCGTACCGAGCGTTCTCCAGCAGCCGGAGCATGGTCGCCGCGTTGCGACTCTTGTTGCGCATGGCGCACTCCGTTTCGTGATACGCACCCCGCCCGCCCAGCCTAGGACGTCCACGCCACGACGTACAGGGTCCGCGCCCGTCGGGTCGAGGCTCAGTCCGGCGGTGGCCGCCAGGCGGTGAGGTCCGGGTCGTCCGCGGGGAGCGATCGGACCGGCCCCGGCGGCGTCTCGGCGGTCTCGAAGCGGACGGTGACGATGCCGCGGCCGGCGCCCCAGACCCAGCCCCGGCCGTGCTCGGAGTGGACGACGTCCATGCCCGGCACCCAGGTGCGCTGGTCGGGGATGTCGGGCAGGACCTCCACCGACTCGTCGTCCTGCTCGCCGTCCGCGTCGCCGAAGAGGTCGTCCTGGATCCAGTCCGCGAGCCCCGAGACACCGACGCCGAGGAGCCGGACGCCGCCGGTCAGGTCGAGCTCGCCGAGGAGTCCCCGGGCCAGGTGCGCGATCACCGGTCCGGTGTCGGTCGGTGCGTAGAGGGTGGTCGAGCGCGAGAGGGTGGTGAAGTCGTGGAGGCGGACCTTGAGCGTGATGGTGCGGCCCGACAGCCCGTTCTTCCGCAGTCGCTCCGCGACGGTGACCGCCTGGCGGCTCACCAGGCCCTCCATGAGACGGCGGTCGGTGAGGTCGGTGTCGTAGGTGCCCTCGACGCTGACCGACTTGGTCTCCCGCTCCGGTATCACCGGCCGGTCGTCCCGGGCACGGGCCAGGAGGTACAACCCGTGCCCGTGCGCCTTCCCGAGCAGCCGCACGAGCTCGTCCTCGCTCACGCTCTCCAGGTCCGCAACCGTGCTGATGCCGGCACGGCGCAGTCGCTCGGACGTCGCCGGCCCGACGCCGGGGATGACCGTCACGTGCATCGGCCGCAGCAGGTCCTGCTCCGAGCCGGCACTGACGATGACGAGCCCGTCCGGCTTGTCCAGGTCGCTCGCGACCTTGGCGATGAACTTGGACGTCCCGATGCCGACGGACGCCGTCAGGCCGCCGGTGACCTCGCGAACCCGGGCCCGGACGTCCTCGGCGAGCGCCCGCACACTCTCGTCGTCGTACGACGCGAGCCCGCTGGGTGCGAGGTCGACGAACGCCTCGTCGAGCGACAGGGGCTCGACCAGGGGAGAGACCTGGTGGAGCACGTCCATCACCTTGATGCTGCAGTCGCGGTAGGCGTGGAAGCGCGGGTTGAGGAAGGCGGCGTGCGGACAGCGCGACCGCGCCTCGCGGGTCGACATCGCCGAGCGGACACCGTACCTGCGGGCCTCGTACGAGGCCGTGCTCACGACTCCGCGTCCGCCGACACCGCCCACCACCACGGGCTTGCCGCGCAGTGACGGCTTGTCGCGCTGCTCGACGGAGGCGAAGAAGGCGTCGAGGTCCAGGTGCATCACCGAGGCCTCCGGTCGCATGGCCGCAACCTATCGGCGGGGGCCGACGGCCGCTTGGCGTCCACAGGTCCGTTTCCGGAACGCGCTTCGCACAGGGCCGCTCCACGCCTGCCCTGAGGGTCGGCGAGGGCGGGGACCGTCGAGCCATGACCACCACCCTCACTGCCCGTGGCCCCGAGGACCTGCTGGCGGCCGTGCCGGTCGTCCTGGGCTTCCACCCGGAGGACTCCCTCGTGATGCTGACGTTCGGGGCTGCGCGGAGCTTCCACGCGCGCCTCGACCTGCCGCCGTCGGCCGATGACGAGGCGGTCGCCGACGCCGTCGAGGCACTCCTGGGCCCGAGCCTGAAGCACGAGGTCGACCACGTCGCGTTCGTCGTCTACTCCGGCCACGCCGCACTCGCGGCCCGGCTCGCGGTCGGCCTGGTGCCGGCGTTCGTCGCTGAGGGGATCGGCGTCATCGACGTGCTGCGAGCTCACCGTGGTGGATGGTGCAGCGTGCCGATCCGGGCCGGTGCGGAGGAGCCGCCCCTACGGCCGTACGACGACCGGCACCATCCGTTCCGTGCCCAGGCGGTGTTCGAGGGCCGCGTCACCCACGCCAGCCGCGAGGAGCTGCGGGCCACGCTCGCGCCCGATGTCGAGCTCCGGGAGCGCTGGGCCCGACGCGTGACGCGTCTGCCACGGCCTGGCCAGGAGGACGTCGACCGCGTCCGCCGCCTGGTCGGGGGATGGGTGACCTCCGGGGAGATGCCCGACGACGGCGGCGCTGCCCGGGTGCTCCGAGCAGTCACCCGGGTCGACGTGCGTGACGCGACGCTGTACGCCGTCACCCGCGACACGGCGCAGGACCACCTGCGGGTGTGGGCGGCCCTGCTCCGAGGAGCCCCCGATCCGCAGGTGCCGGACGTCGCCGCCGTGACCGCGTTCTGCGCGTGGCAGTCGGGTCACGGGGCGCTCGCGTGGTGCGCCCTCGACCGGTGCTTCGAGCTCGACGAGCGCCATCGCCCGGGCCGGTGCCTGGCCGAGTGCCTGGTCCGGGCGGTCCCGCCGACGGCCTGGGAGGAGGTGGTCGACAAGCCGGGGCCGGGCACGGACTGACCCACCCCTGAGGCGCTTCCCAGCCGTCAGGAGCGGCCCTAGGGTGACCGCATGGGTGAGGACGTCGAGGCGCAAGAGTTCTCACGGGCCGACCGCACGCGCTACCGCGAGAAGGTCCACCGGTGCCTCGACGTCTTCGAGCGGATGCTCAGCGAGAACCAGTTCCACACCGACGACCCGATGACCGGCCTCGAGGTCGAGCTGAACCTCGTCGACGAGGCCGGCGACCCGGCCCTCAAGAACGCCGAGGCGCTCGCGGCGATCGCCGACCCGGCGTTCCAGACCGAGCTGGGCCAGTTCAACATCGAGATCAACGTGCCCCCGGCGTGGCTGCGCGACTCCGGTCTCACGACGTTCGAGGCCACCCTGCGACGGTCGCTGAACGACGCGGAGACGCGCTCGTCCGAGATCGGCGCCCACCAAGTGATGATCGGCATGCTCCCGACGCTCGCGCCGGGGCACCTGAGCCCGTCGCACATGAGCGCCAACCCGCGGTACCGGCTGCTCAACGAGCAGGTCCTGCACGCGCGCGGCGAGGACATCCGCATCGACATCACCGGACCCGAACGGCTGATCACGACCGCCGAGTCGATCCTGCCGGAGGCGGCGTGCACCAGTACGCAGTTCCACGTGCAGACCTCGCCGGAGCAGTTCGCGGCGTACTGGAACGCGTCGGAGGCGATCTCCTCGGTCCAGCTCGCCATCGGCGCCAACTCGCCGTACTGCCTGGGCAAGGAGCTGTGGCGCGAGACCCGCATCCCGCTGTTCGAGCAGGCGGCCGACACCCGGAGCGAGGAGCTCAAGGCCCAAGGTGTGCGACCTCGGGTCTGGTTCGGCGAGCGGTGGATCAACTCGGTCTTCGACCTCTTCGAGGAGAACGTCCGCTACTTCCCGGCCCTCCTGCCGATCACCAACGACGAGGACCCGGTGGCGGTCCTGGACGCCGGCGGCACGCCGGCCCTCCACGAGCTGCGTCTCCACAACGGCACGATCTACCGCTGGAACCGGCCGGTGTACGACATCAACGACGGCACCCCCCACCTGCGGGTGGAGAACCGCGTGCTCCCGGCCGGACCCACGGTGGCCGACCTGATCGCGAACGCGGCGTTCTACTTCGGTCTCGTGCGGCACCTCGCGGAGAGCGACCGGCCGCTGTGGTCGCAGATGTCGTTCCAAGCCGCCGAGGAGAACTTCGAGACCGCCGCCGAGGACGGCATCGACTCCGCGCTCTACTGGCCCGGCGTCGGCGAGGTGAGGGCGACCGAGCTCGTCCTGCGGCGTCTGCTGCCGATGGCGCACTCGGGCCTGGAGGCGTGGGGCGCGCCTGCCGAGGAGCGCGACCGTCTGCTCGGCATCATCGAGCAGCGCTGCCTGGTCGGGG
Organism: Nocardioides sp.; assembly: GCA_036270075.1. Lineage (GTDB taxonomy): Bacteria > Actinomycetota > Actinomycetes > Propionibacteriales > Nocardioidaceae > Nocardioides. Next base: position 2,622 of record DATBDF010000114.1, on the reverse strand, counting down.
TGAACGGCGCGAGCTGGTTCGTCGACCGGATGCACCAGCGCGGCAAGGAGGACCGCTTCGACGCGCTGCGGGCCACGCTCCTGGAGTACTGCGAGCGCATGCACAGCAACGAGCCCGTCCACACCTGGGACTGACGCAGGCAGATCTCGTGAGGGTGTGGGGGCTCAGCGCCGGCGGATCCGCCGCCACTCGTGGTGCAGGCCCGAGCGCGGGTCGAACCAGCCGTGCCGGGTCACGACGACGTACGCCGGGTCCACGCCGCGTTCCGTCGCTGCGGCGACCGTCGGCGCGAGCCACGCGGCGTCGACGTCCTGGAGGGACAACGGCCCGGAGCGGGTGAGCCACACCCAGGGCGGGTCGCGGCGGACGCGGAGCACCGCGCCCACGATCTCGGCCCGGAGACCGTGGTCCCAAGCCGGGTCGTCGGCGACGCTCGACGCCGGTCCGCCCGGCACCCCCACGTGCAGCACGGGTGGGATACGACGGCGGTGGTCGGTGGTGGCGAGGTGGAGCACGGCGGTCCGCAGCACGCGCCGGTCCCCGAGGGAGATCGAGTCGCGGAGCACCGGCACGGCGTCAGCGTGCCCGATCGACGTCGGTCGTCGCGGGCTCCGTCCACAGGGGTCGGTCGGCCGGGCGAGCGCCACGAGCCGGTGCCGGCAGGTGGGATAGGTTGCGATGGGGTACGGGCCCGGGAACGTGCGGTGAACGCGGAGGAGGGACCCCATGGGAGCGGTGGTCGTGGGCTACGTGCCCAAGCCGGAGGGCGAGGCGGCGGTCGACCAGGGCATCGCCGAGGCGAAGCTCCGCGGGTCGACCCTGATCGTGGTGAACTCCCACCGCGGCGGTCGCGACTACGACGACAAGATCTCCGTCCGATCCGAGCAGGACCTCGTCGCTCTGGAGGCCAAGCTGAAGGAGTCCGGCCTCACCTACGACGTCCGCCAGCTGGTCCGCGGCCTCGAGCCGGCCGAGGACCTGATCGGCATCGCCGAGGACGCGAGCGCCGAGCTGATCGTGATCGGCCTGCGCCGGCGTACGCCGGTCGGCAAGCTGATCCTCGGCAGCAACGCCCAGCGCATCCTGCTCGACGCGCCCTGCCCGGTGCTGGCGGTCAAGGTCGGCTGAGTCCCGCGGCCCTCCGGAACCATCAGGCCAGCCGCGCACGCCCGTCACCCGACCCCAACCCACACCTGGCCACGTGGGGCAGGATGAACGCATGACGATCACGATCACCGGCGACGCACACGCCGACGAGGTCCTCAGCGACAGCCCGTTCGCCCTCCTGGTCGGGATGATGCTCGACCAGCAGTACCCGATGGAGCACGCGTTCCGAGGGCCTGCCAAGGTGCTGGACCGGTTCGGGAGCATCGAGCCCGCGGCGATCGCAGCGGCCGACCCGGCCGAGTTCAAGGCGCTGTGCTCGACGCCGCCCGCAATCCACCGGTTCCCCGGGTCGATGGCTGAGCGGCTGCAGACGCTGGCGGCGCTGGTCGAGGAGAAGTACGCCGGTCACACCGAACGACTGTGGACCGATGCCACCAGCGGTGCGGATCTGCTCGGTCGGGTCATGGAGCTGCCGGGGTTCGGCAAGCAGAAGGCGCAGATCTTCACCGCGCTGGTGGCCAAGCAGCTCGGCGTGCGACCCGAGGGGTGGGAGAAGGCGGTCGGCGACTACGCCCTGGACGGGTACCGGTCGGTGGCCGACGTGACCGACGCCGCGTCGCTGCAGAAGGTGCGTGACTACAAGCAGCAGAAGAAGGCCGAGGCGAAGGCCCAGGCGAAGGCCCAGGCGAAGGCACCGAGCAAGGCACGGACGGCGACCGTCTGACGGACGTCGGGACCAACGTCCCGACCCCACGGGAGGAGCGTCACCGACGCGGCTCCCGCTTCGTTGTACTCACCATGCGCATGGCAGAATGACAGTGCGGCTCTTGACCACACCGGGCCTTGCCGCGCCCACACAGTCCTGACGAGAGGTGTTCGTGTCCTCGACCGCGCGCAAGAAGACGACGACGAGTCAGACGAAGACGGCGACCAAGACCGCGACGAAGGCGCCGGCGAAGAAGGCAGCGGCTGCGAAGACGAGTCCCAAGAAGTCGGCCCCGGCGGCGAAGAAGGCCCCGGCGAAGAAGGCGGCACCGGCCAAGAAGGGCGTCGCCGACGCAGGCGCCGCCCCGGAGGCGGCCGCGGCGAAGGGGGCCGTGACCCTCGACGACGTCGAGGCGGGCCCTGACGGCAAGAAGGTCCTGCCGGACATCTCCGACGAGCAGTTCGAGAAGGACGTCGCGACCGACCCCTCGATCGAGGAGGACGAGAAGGAGGCGACGTTCGTCGTCTCCGACGCCGACGACACCGGCGAGCCCGAGCAGCAGGTGATGGTCGCCGGCGCGACGGCCGACCCGGTCAAGGACTACCTCAAGCAGATCGGCAAGGTCCCCTTGCTGAACGCCGAGATGGAGGTCGAGCTGGCCAAGCGGATCGAGGCCGGCCTGTTCAGCGAGGAGAAGCTCGGCAAGGGCGGCAAGATCTCCGCCAAGCTCGAGGAGGAGCTCGAGTGGATCGCCGAGGACGGCCGTCGCGCCAAGAACCATCTCCTCGAGGCCAACCTCCGTCTGGTCG
>DATBDF010000113.1:0-9594 GCA_036270075.1 Nocardioides sp. | reverse complement strand
GGACCTGATCTCGCGGGTCGCCCAGCTCCAGCACGACCTCCCGCAGGTCTCCTCGCTCGTGCTGTCCCTCGTGCTCGCCGGCGCCGAGCACTGCACCGTCCTCACTGCCCGCGCTCGCGTCGACCCGGTGGCCGATCCGCGCTCCGACTGGTTCGTGCGTCGCCTCCCGGCCGCCGTGGAGGACACCATCCCTCACTGAGGGGGTCGTGACAGACTCGTCCCATGCAGGGTTTGAAGGAGGCGATCGACCGCACCGGGTACTACCCCGAGGTCGTGGCGGACGGCGTGATGCGGGCGGTCGCGGGAGAGGACGTCGTGTCCTTCTTCGTGCACCACGAGCCGACCTTCGACCGGGACGAGGTACGCCGTCACCTGACGGTGGTCGTGCTGACGCCGAGCCGGCTGATCCTCGCCCACACCGACGAGCACGAGGGTGACGACATGCTCCCGGCGCCCTACACCTCCACGTCGACCGAGGCCATCACGCTGTCGTCGGTGAAGTCGGTCGTCGTCACCCGGATGGTCACCAACCCGACCGACGGGCCGACACCCCCGGCCGAGGCCGTGCTCACGATCGGCTGGGGTGGCGTCTCGCGGCTCGACCTCGAGCCCGCCACCTGCGGCGATCCGGAGTGCGAGGCCGACCACGGTTACACCGGCACGATGTCGGCCGACGACTTCTCCCTGCGTGTCTCCGCGGCCGCGGACGGGCCCGACGCCGTACCCGACCTGCTGTCCTTCGCGGAGTCCCTGTCGGCACGGACCCGTGGCTGAGCCTGCGGCGTGCCGGCGGTGACCGGGTTCGTCGATCCGGCCTACGGCGGACGCTCCCTGGCCGATGTCCTGCCCGCGGTCGCGTCCGCGCTCGGGGCACCACTCCGCGACGACTCGGCAGCGGCGTCCGCCCTCGTCCTGCCCGAGGCTCCGGCGTACGTCGTGTTCCTCGTCGACGGGCTCGGCGCGGACCTGCTCGCCGCGCATGCCCACGCCGCGCCGTACCTCTCCGGCCTCCTGACCCCGGACGCGACCGGCACGGCCGGCGTGCCGTCGACGACGGCGACCAGCCTGACCTCGCTCGGCACCGGCCTGACGCCCGGCACCCACGGGGTCGTCGGGTTCACCTCTCGGGTGCCGGGATCCGACCGGCTCCTGAACGCGCTCTTCTGGGACAAGGAGATCGACCCGCTCCAGTGGCAGCCGCACCCGACCGGCTTCCAGACCCTGGCCGCCTCCGGGGTGCACGTGACGTCGGTGAACAAGCGGGAGTTCCGAGGCTCGGGGCTCACCCTCGCCGCACAGCGCGGAGGTGACTGGATCGACGCCGACCGCGTGGGTGAGCGGGTGGCCGGCGCGGTCGCCGCGGCGGCGCTCCGGCCGTCGCTGACCTATCTCTACGACGGTGACCTGGACTGGACCGGGCACCGGTACGGCGTGGCCTCGGCCCAGTGGCTCCAGCAGCTCGCGATCATCGACGCCGAGGCGGAGCAGCTGCGCGACGCCCTCCCGTCGCACGCGCGGCTGATGGTCGTCGCCGACCACGGCATGGTCGACGCGGCCGTGCCCGCACGACGGCTCGACCTCGACGAGGAGCCGGCGTACCGCGAAGGGGTCGTGCTGCTCGGCGGTGAGGCCAGGTTCCGCCACGTCTACTGCACGGCCGGAGCCGTCGATGACGTCCGCTCGACGTGGCGCGAGCTGCTGGGTGACGCCGCGCTCGTGGTGACCCGCGACGAGGCGATCGCCTGTGGCTGGTTCGGCGAGGTGACTGCCCCGGTGCTGCCGAGGCTCGGCGACGTGGTGGCCGCCGCCCGGGCCGACTGGGGACTGTTCTCCTCGGTCGACTTCCCCTACGAGCTGCGGCTGGTCGGGCTCCACGGGTCGCTCACCCCCGCCGAGATGCGCATCCCGCTCCTCGTCGACTAGAGCGGGCGCCGCGCCGGCCGGGTGTCGGACCTGGATCCGGCTCAGCGCGTGCGGTACATCGCGGCGTAGATCGGAGCCGCGGGAGTCGCGGTGATCGTGTGGGTCCGGGCGCCCCGGTCCGACCACCTCTTCCAGAGGTATGTCGTCCTGCGCAGCTTCTGCGGTGACGGTGCGCTGACGGTGTTCTCCGACCCGTCGACCACCGTCAGCCGGAACGGCGTCCGGTGCTGGGTCCCGTTCACCACCAGGTTGCGCCCGACCGAGCTCGGCATGGAGAGGAACGTGAGCACGACCGTCCGCGGGTCCAGGCGCACGCTGGTCGTGGACGAGAGGCCGCCGGAGTCGGTGGCGGTCAGCTGCAGCTCGATCCAGCACGGGTACTCATGGTCCGGGGCTGTGAAGGACCCGCTCGCGCCCTGGAACGTCTGGATCAGGTGGGTGTGGCAGTCGGACAGCGTCATGCAGTGGTGCATGATCAGCTTCCAGGTCAGTGCCGACCCCGGCAGCGTGCCGTCCTGGGCGTCCGTCGCGTGACCGGAGAACGCGAACTCGTCGCCGACCTTCCACGACACACTCGGCGACGGCCCGTCGATCACGGCGGTGGGCGCGCTGTTGCCGGCGGTGATCGTCGCCGAGGTCGTGTCGCTGACCCCGAGGTCGTCGGTGACACGGAGGCTGGGGTGGAAGTCCCCGACGCCGTAGGTGAACGACGCGGTCGGCCCGGTGGCGTCGCCGAAGGTGCCGTCGCCGTCGAGGTCCCAGGAGTAGGTCAGCGGCCCGGCGTCCGGAGCGGTCGACGCGCTGCCGTCGAGCGCGACGGTCAGGGGCGCCACTCCGTTGGTCGGGGTCGCCTGGATGGTCGCCGTCGGCGGAGGTATCGGGGCGTAGGTGATCCGGTGGATGGTGCCGCCGTCCATGTCGACGTAGAACAGGTCGCCGCCGGGACCGATCTTCAGGTCCACCGGGTGCTCGGCGGCGTCACCGGTGGAGTCGGCACCGACGAACTGCTCGATCCGGCTCGGGTCAGGCAGTGCGTCGCCCCCCGGCAGCATCGCCCAGATCTCGTTGCGCGTGTGGTCGGCGAAGAACAGGGCGCCGTCGTACTGCGACGGGTACGACCCGCCCTGGTAGAAGGCGATGCCCGTCGTCGACGCGCCCCCGGAGTGACACCCGGGAAAGGTCACGACGCACGCACTGTGGCTGTAGGCGTAGTACGGCGCCACGACCGACCCCGGTGTCGAGTACAGCGACGCGCACTGGTCGAGCCCGCTGCCCTGGTAGCCGCTCTGGGGCGCGACCCCCTCGTAGCAGGGCCACCCGAAGTTCGCGGGGTTGGCACCCGTCGGGGAGACGAGGCGGTCGATCTCCTCCCAGCTGCTCCACCCGACGTCACCGAGCCACAGCTCGTCGGTGCCGGGTCGCTGGGTCATCCGGAACGGGTTGCGGAACCCGTAGGCCACGATGCGCCGGGCGTTCGCGTCGGACGACGAGAAGTAGGGGTTGCCGGGGACGCCCGCACCCGTGGCCGGGTCGATCCGAAGCACAGCGCCGTCCAGAGACACCGGACCGTCGGTCCGACGCACGCTCTGAGCGCGCAGCGCACCACCTTCCGCCTTCGGTGGGGTGAGCGCGGAGCCGGCCGCGCTGGGTGGGTCGCCGCAGGGGTTCGCCTGGTCGCCGGCGTACGTCGCGCCGAACTGGCCGTAGTCGACGGCGTTGAAGTTCGCGCCCTCACCGGCGCTGACGTAGAGGTCCCCGTCGCGACCGAACAACAAGGTGCCCACCGAGTGGCTCGGGAACTGCTGGCACCAGTCGTGGACCAGCACCTGCTCGTCGCCGGTCATCACGTTGCCGCTGATCTTCAACCGCGACACTCGCGAGGACACCACGCAGCCGTCCGTGGTCGGTCCGGGTGGCGTCGGGCAGGCGTCTCCCCAGCGGCCGGGCGTGCCGCCGATCGGACCGTCGTAGGTGTAGAGCACGTAGAGGTACGGATCGGTCGGGAAGTCCGGTGGGAGTGCGAGCCCGAGCAGCCCCCGGTCCCAGTAGTCGTCCACCTCGCCGGAGAGGTCGGCGACCGTGACCGGGTTGGTGTCGGTCAGGCTCGAGAAGACCTTGATCACCCCGTTCTTCTGGGCGACGAAGATCCGGCCGTCGGGCGAGAACTGCACGACGGTCGGGTTGGTCAGGCCCTGGATGACCGCGGTGTCGCGGAACCCGGTCGGCGACGTCGACGCGGCGGCGGAGCCGACGGCCGGCTGGCTGAGCAGGGCGGCGGCGAGCACCAGCACCGAGACCGCGAGCAGCCCATGGGTGCGCCACCCGTACCGGCCGCGACGTGCGGCCCTTCCCCCCACGGCGAACAGGTGTGCATGACGAAAACGACGCATCTCGAATCCCCCCGATCGGAACGCGACTCTGCACACCATGCCTGCGGGATCCGCGCAGGCCCATAGCCCGGAGGTACTAGACGCACCCGGGGTCGGCGGTGACCGTCGCCGGCGTCAGTCGCCCGTGGCCACGGGGCGAGAGCGATCGGTGATCCAGCCGCTCCAGCTGCCGGGATACAGCGCGGCGTCCTCCCAGCCGGCGAGGCGCAGCGCGAGCAGGGTCTGGGTGGCCGTCACCCCGGAACCGCAGTACGCCGCCACCGGGACGTCGTCGCGTACCCCCAGCGACGCGAACCGCCCCCGGAGCACGGCGTCGGGCAGGAAGCGGCCCAGGTCGTCGGTGTTCTCCGTCAGAGGTGCGTTGACGGCACCGGGCACGTGCCCGGCCACCGGGTCGATCGGCTCGTGCTCACCGCGGAACCGTGGCGCGGCACGCACGTCGATCAGCACGCCGTCCCGCGCGATGTCGAGCACGTGGTCGGCCTCCACCACGGGCAGATGCCCCGGCGTCCCGTCCCAGTCGCCGGGCCGGCGGAGCACGGGCTCGGTCGACACCGGTCGGCCGGCGGCGGTCCAGGCCGCGAGACCGCCGTCGAGGACGAGGACGTCCTCGTGCCCGTGGTCGCGGAGCAGCCACCACAGCCGGGCGGCTGCGGTGCCGGGGCCGTCGTCGTAGGCGACGACGCGCGAGCGGCGTGAGATGCCGGCACGGCGGACGGCCGCCGCGAAGGCGGCAGGTTCCGGAAGCGGGTGGCGCCCGCCGGCACCGGGCCGGGCGGCCAGGTCGTCGTCGACGTCGAGGTACGCCGCGCCCGGGATGTGGCCGCGGTCGTACCGCTCGCGCCCGGTCGGCCCGGTCAGCGCGAGCCGGGTGTCCACGACGACGGCCTCGAGTCCGTCCAGGTCGTCGATCCCGAGCAGCAGCCCCGGCCGGATCATCAGGAGCCGAAGGGCAGGGGCTCGGGGGAGAGGGCGACCGCGCGCGCACGGGCAGCGGTCAGCCGGCGGCGGTGGTGCTGCCGGCAGAGCACCTCGTAGGCCACCTCGGCGGGCGGCCCCTCCGTCGAGTCGACGTCACCGACCACGATGACCTCACCCTCGACCACCATCACGCCGTCCTCGGTCCGGGCGTTGTGGGTGGCCCGCTTCCCGCACCAGCACAGCGCTTCCACCTGCAGCACGTTCATCCGGTCCGCGAGCTCGACCAACCGAGCGCTGCCGGGGAACAGCCGCGTGCGGAAGTCGCTGAGGATGCCGAACGCGAAGACGTCGATCTGGAGCTCGTCCACGACCTTGGCCAGCTGGTCGATCTGGTCGGTGGTGTAGAACTGGGCCTCGTCGCACACCAGGTAGTCGATGCGCGCCCCGGCCGTCAGCGAGTCCACGACGAAACGCCAGAAGTCGAAGCCGGGCTCCACCTCGATCGCGTCGTGGGTGAGCCCGAGCCGGCTGGACAGGATCGCCTCACCGGCGCGGTCGTGGGTGGTGAAGATGCGTCCGACCCGGCCTCGAGCCGCGTGGTTGTGGTTCGTCTGCAGAGCCAGGGTGCTCTTGCCGGAGTCCATGGTGCCGGTGAAGAAGTGGAGTTCAGCCATCGCGCGGCGATTGTGCCACGGCGGTGCCGCGGCCCGTGCCGCGTCCGGACCCGTGACGCGACAAGACCCGGCAGCTCCCTGGCTGTCGGGTCGTGTCTGCGTGTGATGGATCGGCGACTCGGTCCGAAGGGCTCGGCCCCCCCGTGGTGGTCGAGCCCCCCGGTGTCCGCGGCCTCTGGGCACTGGGCACCCCTCGGCCCAGAGATCAGTGCCACGAAGGTAGGGCGTCGCGGACGGTCCGCACGGGGGTTCGCGGGAGAAGGGCCCGTTCGGACGAGTGCGACTAGTCGAGCCGGGCCAGCTGACGGGGAAAGGTGGCTACCTCTGGAAACCGCTGTGACGAGGGAGGGGTCACCGCACCACTAGGCGCGGTCCCCCTCGCCCGGGCCCCCGAACATGATCTCGTCCCAGCTGGGGACGGAGGCGCGGCCGCGGGTCTTCTTGACCGGCTTGCGGCTCGGGGGCTCGTGGCGGCGTGGGTCGTCGTCCTCGGTCTGCGTCGACTCGTCGAGCTCGGCCGGGGCCTCGGTGGCCGGGTCCGCGACGTCGAGGTAGGCCTCCACCGGAGCCTCGGCGCCCAGGGCGGCCGTCTCGTCCGCACGCTCCTGAACGCGTTCCTCGGCGACTGCCGGCTCGGGGTCCTCGCTGACCAGCTCGATGGCGTCGTCGCCGAGCGGTAGCTCGTCGGCGGGTACGGCGGAGAGCCGCCGACGGCGTGCGTCCGAGAGGTCGTCGCGGGTCGAGACGGCCGCCTCGCGGGCCGCATCGGCCACCTCACCGAGCAGCCAGTGGGCGTCGTCGTCGTCGGCCACGACGTAGTTGCCCGGCGCATCGAAGGAGAAGTGGGCGGCGCCGACCCGGCCGGTCGTCGTGTAGGAGCCGGTCAGCGTCCAGCGCCCGTCCTCGCGGCGCCAGGCGTCCCAGGCCACGGTGTCGGGGTCGACGTTGCGGGCGCGCAGGTGACTGTCGACGGCATCGCCGAGCGTGCGTGCGGTCGAGGTGACGCCGCCCTCGACCGGGCGGCGACGGATGGAGGCACGCTGCGCGCGTTGGGCCACGTGGGCGCGCTCGGCCAGCACCGGAGCGGCGTACGGCATCACCTTGTCGACGGACGTGCCCGCCACCTGGGCCACGGACTCGGGCGTCTCCCCGGCCCTGATCCGCGCCTGGATGTCACGAGGGCGAAGCGTGCTCTGCATCTGTGTCTCCAACTGGCCGAGCCGTGCCTGGTCGCCGCCCGGTTCCGTCGTCTCGCCGGACAAGGCGGCCCGGAGCCGGTCGTCGACGTCGACGGTGAACTCCACCCTCGCGTCGCTGACGAGCCGGAGATGGCGCCCGTCCTCGCTCACCCCGATCAGCCTGAGGTGAACCATGGCCGCCCGTCGCTCCCGTGTCGCTCCTGCTCGTTCCTGCTCCAGTGCGCCGAGCCTACGCCAGCGCACGCCTCCCGCCCGGTTGGGCGCACGGCGCGCCCCACCCTGTCCTGACCGGCGTGACCTGCCCGTTCGCCGGCACCCTGGTGCCGGCCGACCGGCTCAGCTCCCGAGCACCCGGCGCAGGTAGTCGTTGGCGAACAGCCGCTCCGGATCCAGCCGGTCGCGCAGGGAGAGGAACTCCCCGAACCTCGGGTACGCCGGCGCCAGATCCTCCGCGGTCCGGGTGTGGAGCTTGCCCCAGTGGGGCCGGCCGTCGTGCGCGCGCATGATCGCCTCCATCGCCTGGAGGTACGCCGCGTGCGTGCGCCAGTCGGACCGATGGTGGGTGTGGAAGGCCAGGTAGAACGTGTCACGGTCGTACGCCGTCGACAGCGCGACGTCGTCGGCCGGGGCGACGCGGATCTCGACCGGGAAGCTGATCCTCCAGTCCGACGCGTCGACCGCCTGGCGTGCCTCGCGCAGTGCGGCCAGGCCCGCCGCCCGCGGCACGGCGTACTCCATCTCCCGGAAGACCACGCGGCGAGGCGAGGTGAAGACCCGGTGGGCCACGTCGCTGTAGGTCCGCGCCGAGAGGGCGCGGGCCGAGACCTGGTTCATCCGGGGGATGACGCCCGGAGCCCGGCTGGCCGCGGCGGTGAGCGCCCCGAAGACGGTGTTCGACAAGAGCTCGTCGTCCACCCAGCCGCGCACGCGGCCCACGGGTCGGGCCTCCGAGACGTCGGCGTCGAGCCGGGTGTTCTGCTTGGTCAGCATCCGGTCGGTGTGCGGGAACCAGTACATGTCGCAGTGGTGGCTCCGGGCCGCCATCTCCTCGAACGACCCCAGCGCCTCGTCCCACGACATCGGCTGCTCGTGCGCCTCCAGCAGGAACAGCGGCTCCACGGCGAACGTGACCTTGGTCAGGATGCCGAGGGCACCCAGCCCCACGCGACCGAGCCCGAAGAGGTCGGCATTCGTCGATGCCGTGGCGTCGAGCAGCTCGCCGGTACCGCTCACCAGCTGGAAGCCGGCCAGCTGCGCGGCCAGGCCGGCGGCCACGCCACCGGTGCCGTGCGTCCCGGTGGAGACCGCACCGGCCAACGTCTGCTCGGCGATGTCGCCCATGTTGTGCAGGGACAGGCCGAGCCGCTCGAGCTCGGCGTTGAGCACCTTCAGCGGCGTGCCTGCGTACGCCGTGACCGTCATGGCGCCGCGGTCGACCCCGAGGATCCCGGTCAGCCGGTCCGGCCGGAGCATGGTGTGTCCAGGAGCGGCGATGCCGGTGAAGGAGTGCCCGGTGCCGACCATCTTCACGGTGCTGCGTGCCTCCCGCGCGGCGAGCACGGCCTGCACGACGTCGTCGGGAGCGGCCGGCGAGAGCACCTCGCGGGGCTCGGCGGACTCCAGCCCCGACCAGTTCTGCCACTGCACGGCCCGAGCCTAGGGCTCCGCCCTGTCCCGCGCGGCGAAGGCCGCCCCTGCGGCCACGAGCCCCGCGACGAGGGAGACCAGGTAGGCCCTGGACGCACCCTGGGTGTCGATGATCCGACCCGCCAGGGCGGCGCCCGGTGCGACGCCGGCGACCAGCGCGGTCTCCACGATCGCCATCCCCTCGGTCAGCCGGGCCTGGGGCACGGCCTGCTCGACGATCGACAGGCTGGCGACGATCGTCGGCGCGATCGCGAACCCGGCGACGAACAGCCAGGCGCCCATCACCCACATCGAGTCGATCAGGCTCAGCGGCAGCATCGCGACCGCCATCCCGACCGCGCCCCAGCGCAGCCGCGTGGCGGGGCCGACCTTCCAGTGCACCATGCCGGTGATCACGCCGGCGATCAGGCTGCCGGACGCCCACAGCGCGAGCAGCAGGCCGGCGTACCCCTCGAGGCCGCGCGAGGACGCGAACGCGACGGTGCTCACCTCCGCGGCCCCGAACAGGGTCCCGAGGGCGAGGCCGACCACGCAGACCGGACCCATCACGGCGGTCGAGAGCCGGGCGAGCCGGGTGCCCCGGACACGTGGCGTCGGCACCGGTGACGTGGAGCGCTGGGCGGCGAAGAAGAGGGTGCCGCCGGTCCCGGTCACGATCGCGGTGGCGAGACCGGTCACGGGGTCCAGCCCGGTCGCGAGGACGGTGACCAGGATCGGCCCGGTCATGAAGACGACCTCGTCCACCGACGACTCCAGCGCGTACGCCGTGCCGATCTCCGCGCGATCGTCGAGCACGTGCGACCAGCGCGTGCGGACGCAGGAGCCGACCTGGGGGAATGC
>DATBDF010000112.1:0-2313 GCA_036270075.1 Nocardioides sp. | reverse complement strand
CGAGCACGGCCGGCCGTACGTCGACGCGCCGGTCCACGTGAGCGTGACCCACGCATCCGGCCTCACCGCGGTCGCGGTGAGCCGGAACGGTCCCGTGGGCCTCGACCTCGAGGCCGACTCCGATCTGGAGTGGGTACGCCGAGAAGCCGTCGGCAAGGCGCTCGGTGTCGGCCTCACGGACGAGCACGCCGTCGACCCGATCTGGCAGTCCGAGGTGGCGATCCCCGGCCACGTCGCGGTGGTGGCGCTGGTCACGGAGGAGGCAGCTCGGGCAGCCGCTTCTCGTGCAGCCACGCGGCGAACAGTCCGCTGAGGTCCTCCCCCGCGATCTCGTTCGCGAGCTCCACCAGGTCCTCGGTCGAGGCGTTCGCGTGCTGATGACGGGCGACCCACTCGCGCAGGAGCCGGACGAACGCCTCGTCACCGATGGTCAGCCGCAGCGCGTGCAGGAGCAGGGCGCCGCGCTTGTACACACGGTCGTCGAACATCTCGTCCGGTCCCGGGTCTCCCAGCACGAGGTCCTGCGGGAGGTCGTCGAGGCGGTCCCAGTGCCGGCGAGCGTGCTCGTCTGCCGTGGTCCGCCCGCTCTGCTCCGACCACAGCCACTCGCAGTAGCAGGCGAACCCCTCGTGCAGCCAGATGTCCTTCCACTGGCGCAGCGTCACGCAGTTCCCGAACCACTGGTGCGCCAGCTCGTGCGCCACGAGCCGCTCGGCGTTCCAGTCGTCGTCGAGGAAGTTCGAGCCGAAGATCGACAGGCCGGCCGCCTCCAAGGGGATCTCGAGCTCGTCGTCGGTCACCACCACCCGGTACGCCGGGAACGGGTAGGGGCCGAACATGTCGACGTACGTCTGCATCATCTCGGGCTGACGACCGAAGCCCTGCTCGAGGTCGGCGACGCGCGACGACGGGAGCACGACGTCCATCGGCACCGAGCTGCCGGCCAGGCCGCGCGCGACGTAGCGCCCGATCTGCACGGTGGCCAGGTACGTCGCCATCGGCTCGGCCTGCTCGTAGACCCAGGTCGTCGCACCCGCACCACGTCGGGTCGACAGCAGCGTGCCGTTGGCGACGGCGTGGTAGTCGTTCGGCACGGTGAGCGTGATCCGGTACGGCGCCTTGTTGGACGGGCGGTCGTTGCAGGGGAACCACGACGGTGCGCCGTGCGGCTGTGCCGCCACGATGACGCCGTCCGTGAGCTCCTCCCAGCCCGCCTCGCCGAACGGACCGTCGACCTGGCGGGGGTTTCCCTGGTAGGCGACGGCGACGGTGAAGTCCTCGCCCGCCGCGATCGGCTGCTGCAGACGCACCCCGAGCCGCCGACCGCGCTGGCGGTAGCCGGCCGGCGCGCGACCGTCGACGCCGAGCTTGGTCACCTTCAGCCCCGCGAGGTCCAGGGTGAACGTCGTGAGCCGCTCGACGGCCACGCAGGTCAGGGTCGCGCGGCCGACCAGACGGTTGCTCTGGAGCCGGTAGTCCACGTCGAGGTCGTACCGACGCACGTCGTACGTCGGGTCGCCGTGGTCCGGGAGGTAGGGATCGACGGGCTCGCTCACTCGTCGACCACCCAGGGCGCGATGGGGTTGCCGATCCATCGCGTCCGGTCCGGCACGACCTCACCTCGCATGACGAGGGAGACCGGACCGACGGTGGCGTGCTTGCCCAGCGCCGCTGCCGGGAGAACGACGCTGTTGGGTCCCAGCGTCGACCCGGAGCGAAGGGTCACCGTGTCCATGCTGAGCATCCGATCATGGAAGAGGTGGGTCTGCACCACGCACCCCTGGTTGACGGTGGCGCCGTCACGGAGGTCGATCAGGTCGGCCTCGGGAAGCCAGTAGCTCTCGCACCAGACGCCACGCCCGATCCTCGCTCCCATCGCGCGCAGCCAGACGTTCAGGATCCAGGTCCCGGAGGCCGGCCGGGCGAACCACGGGGCCGCCACCACCTCGACGAAGCTGTCGGCGAGCTCGTTGCGCCAGACCAGGCTCGACCACAGCGGATGGTTGCCCGGGTGGAGCCGGCCGACCAGCAGCCACTTCGCGACGGTGGCGACTCCCGCCGCCACGGCACCGACCACCACCAGGACCGGCCCGGCCACCAGGAAGGTGACCCACCAGGAGCTCCCGGCCGCAATCGCGATGAGGGTGGCGGAGAACAGCACCCACAGCGCGACGTTCACCATCACCGCCAGTACCCGGGCCACCTCGACGCATGCGCGCGCCACGCGCAAGCGGGTGGGTGGCTGGTAGGTCCGGCTCTGGTCCACGTCGCCGGCGGCGCGTCGTAGCTTCGTGGGCGGGCTGCCGACCCACG
>DATBDF010000111.1:0-25063 GCA_036270075.1 Nocardioides sp. | reverse complement strand
CCGGCGATCACCTTGACGGTGTCGCCCTTCTTGATCTTCATCGCGTGCTTCCCCATCTCAGAGCACCTCCGGTGCGAGCGAGATGATCTTCATGAACCGCTTGTCGCGCAGCTCGCGGCCGACCGGGCCGAAGATGCGCGTTCCGCGCGGCTCGCCGTCCTGCCGCAGGATCACCGCGGCGTTCTCGTCGAACTTGATGTACGAGCCGTCGGGACGCCTGCGCTCCTTGGCCGTGCGGACGACGACCGCCTTGACGACGTCGCCCTTCTTCACGCCGCCGCCGGGGATGGCGTCCTTGACCGTGCAGACGATGACGTCACCGATGCCGGCGTACCGACGACCGGAGCCACCGAGCACGCGGATGCACAGGACCTCCTTGGCACCGGTGTTGTCGGCGACCTTGAGTCGCGACTCCTGCTGGATCACTTGGAAAACCTCTTCTCGGGGCCGGCTACGCCGGGCTGTCCCTCTCTCCCGGGGTAGTCCTTCACTTCGTTCATGACTACTTCGCTCGCTCCAGAATGGTCACGACGCGCCAGCGCTTGGTCGCGGACAACGGACGGGTCTCCATCAGCTGCACGCGGTCGCCGACGCCGCAGTCGTTGTTCTCGTCGTGGGCCTTCAGCCGCGAGGTACGGCGCATGACCTTGCCGTAGAGCGCGTGCTTCACGCGGTCCTCGACCTCGACCACGACGGTCTTGTCCATCTTGTCGCTGACGACCAGGCCCTCACGCACCTTGCGGGTGTTGCGGGTCGTTGCCGTTCCGTTGTCGCTCATGCGTCAGCGCTCTCCTTCGGGGCGTTCTCGTTCTCGTCCGCGCCGGGGGTCGACCGGATGCCGAGCTCGCGCTCGCGCACCACGGTGTAGATCCGGGCGATGTCCTTCTTCACCGTGCGGAGCCGACCGTGGCTCTCCAGCTGGCCGGTGGCCGCCTGGAAGCGCAGGTTGAACAGCTCCTCCTTGGCCTCCCGGAGCCGGGCCTCGAGGTCGGTGTTGTTCATGTCGTCCAGCTCGTGGGCCGTCAGGCTGTTCGCCATCAGAACTCACCGGCCTCTCGGGAGATGAAACGGGTCTTCATCGGCAGCTTGTGCTGCGCGCGACGCATCGCCTCACGCGCCGTCAGCTCGTCCACGCCGGACAGCTCGAAGAGGACACGCCCCGGCTTCACGTTGGCGATGTACCACTCCGGCGAGCCCTTGCCGGAGCCCATCCGGGTCTCGGCAGGCTTCTTGGTGAGCGGGCGGTCCGGGAAGATGTTGATCCAGACCTTGCCGCCACGCTTGATGTGACGGGTCATGGCGATACGAGCCGACTCGATCTGGCGGTTGGTCACGTAGTGACCCTCGATCGCCTGGATGCCGAAGTCACCGAAGGCCAGGCGGGTGCCGCCCTTGGCAGCGCCGGTCCGCTTGGGACGGTGCTGCTTGCGGTGCTTGTAGCGACGTGCCATCAACATGGCTCAGGCCTCCGATCCGGTGGTCGGGGCCGGCTCGGTCGACGCGGCCGCCGGTGCGGCCTCCGCGCTCGCCGGGGCGTCGCTGCTGCCGCCACGCTCGGCCCGGGTCGGGCGGTTGCCGCGGCTCGGGCGGTCGCCACCACGGGACGGACGGCCGCTGCGGCCCGGAACACCGGCGCGAGCCGCGGCCTGCGCCTGGCGCTCGGCACGGGTGCCGGCCACCTCGCCCTTGTAGATCCAGACCTTGACGCCGATGCGGCCGAAGGTGGTCTTGGCCTCGTAGAAGCCGTAGTCGATGTCAGCGCGCAGCGTGTGCAGGGGCACGCGGCCCTCGCGGTAGAACTCGGTGCGCGACATCTCGGCGCCGTTGAGGCGACCCGAGCACTGGATCCGGATGCCCTTGGCACCCGACCGCATGGTGGTCTGCATCGCCTTGCGCATGGCGCGACGGAACTGGACGCGGCCGCTCAGCTGCTCGGCGACACCCTGGGCCACCAGCTGCGCGTCGACCTCGGGGTTCTTGACCTCCAGGATGTTCAGCTGGACCTGCTTGCCGGTCAGCTTCTCGAGGTCTCCGCGGATGCGGTCGGCCTCGGCGCCGCGGCGGCCGATGACGATGCCCGGACGCGCGGTGTGGATGTCCACCCGCACGCGGTCGCGGGTGCGCTCGATCTCGACCTTGGCGATGCCGGCCCGCTCCATGCCCTTGGACAGGAGGCGGCGGATCGCGACGTCCTCGCCGACGTACGACTTGTAGAGCTTGTCGGCGTACCACCGGGACTTGTGGTCGGTGGAGATGCCGAGGCGGAAGCCGTTCGGGTTGATCTTCTGGCCCATCAGGCCTTCCCCTTCTTCCGGTTCGTGGTCTCACCCATGGTCTTCGACCCGGCGGACGCCCTCTGCACGGGCTCCGGACGGGGCGTCACCACGAGGGTGATGTGGCTGGTGCGCTTGAGGATCCGCGTCGCACGGCCCTGGGCGCGGGGGCGCCAGCGCTTCATGGTCGGGCCCTCGTCGACCTGGCAGTTGCTGACGACCAGGTCGGCGCGGTCGAAGTCCTCGGTGGTCTCGGCGTTGGCGATCGCGCTCTCGAGGACCTTGTAGACGGTCTTCGCGGCCGACTGCGGTGCGAACTGCAGCAGGGCCAGGGCATCGTCGACGGGCAGACCGTGGATCATCTGCGTCACGCGGCGGGCCTTCATCGGGGTGATCCGCTGGTAACGCGCGCTCGCGAAGGCCCCCGGCTGGTCGCCGAGCAGCGAGTCGCGGCGGGCGCTGGTGCGCCGGCGCTCGGTCACAGGCATGTCTCGATCTCCTCTTGCTGCCCCCGCGTCAGCGGCGGCGGCCCTTCCGGTCGTCCTTCACGTGCCCGCGGTAGGTGCGGGTCGGGGCGAACTCCCCGAGCTTGTGGCCGACCATCGCGTCGGTCACGAACACGGGCACGTGCTTGCGGCCGTCGTGCACGGCGATCGTGTGGCCGATCATGGCGGGCACGATCATCGAGCGACGCGACCAGGTCCTGATCACGTTGTGGGAGCCCTTGTCGTTCTCGGCGTCCACCTTCTTCATCAGGTGGCCGTCCACGAACGGGCCCTTCTTCAGGCTGCGCGGCATTGGTCAGACTCCTCAGCGCTTCTTGCCGGTACGGCGACGACGGATGATCTGCTTGTCGCTGGCCTTGCGGCGGCGCGTGCGACCCTCGGGCTTGCCCCACGGGCTGACCGGGTGGCGACCACCCGAGGTCTTGCCCTCGCCACCACCGTGCGGGTGGTCGACGGGGTTCATGACCACACCACGGACGGTCGGGCGCTTGCCCTTCCACCGCATGCGGCCGGCCTTGCCCCAGTTGATGTTGGACTGCTCGGCGTTCCCGACCTCGCCGATGGTGGCGCGGCACCGGACGTCGACGAAACGCATCTCGCCCGAGGGCAGGCGCAGCGTGGCGCGCGAGCCCTCCTTGGCGACCAGCTGCGCGGAGTTGCCGGCGGAGCGGGCGATCTTGGCACCGCCGCCCGGCCGCAGCTCGATGCAGTGGATCGTGGTGCCGACGGGGATGTTGCGCAGCGGGAGGTTGTTGCCCACCTTGATGTCGGCGTTCGCGCCCGACTCGAGCATCGCACCCTGGCGCAGGTCCTTCGGCGCGACGATGTAGCGCTTCTCGCCGTCGCCGTAGTGCAGCAGCGCGATACGGGCCGTGCGGTTGGGGTCGTACTCGATGTGCGCGACCTTCGCCGGGACACCGTCCTTGTCGTAGCGACGGAAGTCGATCATCCGGTAGGCGCGCTTGTGCCCGCCGCCCTGGTGACGGGTGGTGATCCGGCCCTGGTTGTTGCGGCCGCCCTTCTTGGGCAGGGCGCGCGTCAGCGACTTCTCCGGCGTGGTCCGGGTGATCTCGACGAAGTCGGCCACCGAGGAGCCGCGACGGCCCGGGGTGGTCGGCTTGTACTTGCGGATAGCCATGTCTCGTTACCTCTCAAGCCCGGTCAGGAGACCGGACCTCCGAAGATGTCGATGCGGTGACCCTCGGCCAGGCTGACGATGGCGCGCTTGGTGTTCTTTCGCCTGCCGAGCCCGGTGCGGGTACGACGCGTCTTGCCCTGGCGGTTGATCGTGTTCACCGAGGTGACCTTCACGCCGAACACCTTCTCGACCGCGATCTTGATCTCGGTCTTGTTGGCGTCTGGGTGCACCAGGAACGTGTACTTGTTGGCGTCGAGCAGGCCGTAGCTCTTCTCCGACACCACCGGCGCCAGCAGGATGTCGCGGTGGTCCTTGTGCAGGGTGCTCACGTGGCCTCCTCCTCGCTGGTCTCGGTCGGGCCGCCGGCACGGGTGAGACCCGCAGCCTCGGCGTCCTCGGCGGTCTTGAAGTAGAACTCCGCCTCGGTCTGCTCGTACCACTGGCCCTCGGGCTCGTGGTACAGGCCGGAGTCGGCGTTGCCCTTGACCGGGTAGCCCTTCGGGGCACCGCCGCTCTTCAGCGGAGCCTTGGCGCCCTTGGGCAGCTCCGGCTTGGCGTCCTCGGCCTTCTCGTCGGCCTTGTCAGCGGCCTTGTCAGCGGGCTTGTCCTCGGCCTTGTCCTCGGCAGGGGGCGTGGCCTTCTTCGCGGTCTCGGCCGGCTTCTTCTCGGCCTTCTCCTCAGCCGGTGTGGACACGATCGCGTCGGGACGCTGGCTCGAGGATGCGGTGCCACCGACGAACGCGTCGTACGCGCCCGCGGTGAAGACCACGTCGTCGGCGTCCAGGACGTCGTAGGTGTTGAGCTGGTCGACGGCGACGATGTGGACCTCGACGGCGTTGCGCAGCGAGAGCCAGGTCAGCGCGTCGGAGCGCTCGAGCACGACGAGGAAGTTGGCGCGGTCCGTGACGACGCTGCGGAGTGCGGCGAGCGCCGACTTGGTCGACGGGGTGTCACCGGAGATCAGCGACTCGACCACGTGGATGCGGCCGTCGCGAGCCCGGTCCGACAGTGCACCGCGGAGTGCGGCGACGACCATCTTCTTGGGGGTGCGCTGGGCGTAGTTGCGCGGCTGCGGACCGTGGACCGTGCCACCGCCGGCGTACTGCGGGGCGCGGACCGAGCCCTGGCGGGCGCGACCGGTGCCCTTCTGCCGGTACGGCTTGCGGCCACCGCCGCGGACCTCGCCGCGCGTCTTTGTGGAGTGGGTGCCCTGGCGAGCCGCGGCCTGCTGGGCCACGACGACCTGGTGGATCAGCGGGATGTTGACCTCGACGTCGAAGATCTCGGCCGGGAGGTCCACCTTCACCACCTTGGCGCTGGACGCGGTCTTGGCGGCTGCCTTCTTGGTGGCGGTAGCCATGCTCAGGCCTCCTTCTGCGCGCGCTTGGCGGCCGAGCGGAGGACGACGAGCCCGCCCTTGGGGCCGGGAATGGCGCCCTTGAGCAGGATGAGGCCCTTCTCGCTGTCGACCGCGTGGACGACGACGTTCTGGGTGGTCACGGTGTCGCGACCCATCAGGCCGGACATCCGGACGCCCTTGAAGACGCGACCGGGGGTCGCGCACGCGCCGATCGAGCCCGGCTTGCGGTGGTTGCGGTGGGCACCGTGCGAGGCACCGACACCGGAGAAGCCGTGCCGCTTCATCGTGCCCGCGAAGCCCTTGCCCTTCGTGGTGCCAGTGACGTCGATGACCTCACCCGCGGCGAAGGTGTCGGCCGGGAGCTCCTGGCCGACGTTGTAGGAGCCGGCGTCCGCGGTGCGGATCTCGGCGACGTGCTTGCGCGGGGTGACCCCCGCCTTCACGAACTGGCCGGTCTCCGGCTTGGTGACCTTGCGGGAGTCGACCTCACCGAAGGCGACCTGGATCGCGTTGTAGCCGTCGGTCTCGGGCTTGCGGACCTGCGTGACGACGTTCGTGGACGCCGCGACGACGGTCACCGGGACGATCCGGTTGTTGTCGTCCCACATCTGGGTCATGCCGAGCTTGGTGCCCAGCAGCCCCTTCACGTTTCGCTCAACAGTCATCTCAGCAGCCTCAGAGCTTGATCTCGATGTCGACGCCGGCAGGGAGGTCGAGGCGCATCAGGGAATCCACGGTCTTCGGCGTCGGGTCGATGATGTCGATCAGCCGCTTGTGGGTGCGCATCTCGAAGTGCTCGCGGGAGTCCTTGTACTTGTGGGGCGAGCGGATGACGCAGTACACGTTCTTCTCGGTCGGCAGCGGCACCGGGCCGGCGACCTTGGCACCCGTACGGGTGACGGTGTCCACGATCTTGCGCGCCGAGGTGTCGATCACCTCGTGGTCATAGGCCTTGAGCCTGATGCGGATCTTCTGTCCCGCCATAGGTCTCTCTCGTCCTTCGTGTCGTGCCTGCGTGTCCGTCCGGCTGACTCCGGCGGAGCCCTCCGTTTGCGTTGTCCGCCCGCCTGATCTCCCGACCCCCGAGGTCGGGCGTGTCGCGTTCCGCGGCACACAGGTCACCCGTTCAGGAGATCTGCATCGTGTTGGTGGGCGCCCGGCCACCCCAACGAACAGGGGGCCGAACCATCGGGTCTCCAGGTGCGGCGCGACGCACCTCGACTGCGAACCAGCGGGAGACGCGATTCAGAGGTCAAGTGCGGCGCACCCCGGCAACCCGCCGGAGCAACCGGACAATCCTGACAGATGCCCCCCGCCACCGCCAAATCACGCCGTAGGGCGTCCGGATGCGCACTCCGAGGGCGGGCGGAGGGTCGAGGAGTGTCGGCTCGGACCGCGTCCCCGGTCCCTCGGCACGGCCTCGGTCGGTGGCTCGGTCGGCGGCTCGGCCGGCTCGACCACGGAGGCGGCTCGGCCGGCGGTGCGGACCGGGGCGTTTGCCCGTGAGGCGTCGGCCCGGATGACAGGATGGGCGCTCGCGGCGTCGGGGACGGGTCCCGGCGCCGATCCACGAGGGGAGGACGGCGGTGTCGGGAGATCAGCCTCCGCCGCCCGGCTGGCAGCCACCGGATCCCGAGTCGCCGGCGCAGCCGTGGAGCCGGCCCGCCCCTCCGCCCGGTGGACCTCCGCCGCCGGGCCCTGCGGGGTGGGGTACGCCGCCCGCACCGCGCCAGCCGTCGTGGGGCGACTTCGACCCGCACCGCGGTGCCGGGCAGCCCCCGCCCGGATGGCCGCCGCCCGCTCCGGGAAAGGTTCCCCCGCCGTACTCGTACCCCACGGGGATGCGTGTGGCCCACAAGCCGGGGGCGATCCCGCTGCGGCCACTGGTGCTCAGTGACATCTTCGACGGGGCCTTCCGGATCATCAGGTACAACCCCAAGGCCACGATCGGCGCCGCGGTCCTGGTATCGGCCGTGGCGATGATCGTCCCCATCGCGACCGGCCTGTTCTCCGGGTCCACCGGCGGCCTGAACCCGGACCCCAACACCGGCACCATCAGCGACAGCCAGGTCCTGAGCCTGCTGATCGCCCTCGGCGGCCTCCTGGTGGGCGGGCAGCTGCAGTCGATCGGGCTCCTGTTCGTCTCCGGCATGATCGCCCACGTGAGCGCGGCCGCGGCGGTCGGGCGCAAGCTCACGATGACCGAGGCCTGGGCCGCGACGCGCGGCAAGCGCTGGCGGCTCCTGGGCATGGCCTTCCTGCTCGGGCTGGCCGTCGTCCTGGCGGTCGGCGTCGCGGTCGGCGTCCTGGTCCTCGGTGTCGTGGCCTTCGACGCCCCGACCGGCGCCGCCGTGCTCGTGGGTCTCGGGTTGGCGGCGATCCTGGTGGTCGGGCTCGCCTGGTTCTGGATCCGCATGCGTGCGCTGGCGGTGCCGACCCTGATGCTCGAGCCGGTCGGCATCTTCGGGGCGCTGGGGCGCGCGGTCCGGCTCACCGAGCACCAGTTCTGGCGGCTGCTCGGGCTGCTGCTCCTGGTGGGGCTGGTCGTCGGTGTCGCGGGGAGCATGCTGCGTCTGCCCTTCAGCATCTCCGGCGAGGTCTTCCTGACGAGCTCCGACGACACCGGCCACGGCCTGATGGTCTACCTCTTGCTGACCGCGATCGGCAGCGTCGTCTCGTCGGCCGTGCTCCAGCCCTTCTCGTCGGCCGTGACCGCACTGCTCTACATCGACCAGCGCATCCGCAAGGAGGCGTACGACGTCGAGCTGCTCACGCGCGCGGGGATCCTGCCCGCCTGATGCTCGACCCCGGCCCCCCGCTGCAGCCCTCCGGCGCCGAGGGCCGGCGTCTCCTGCGCGAGGAGCTCCTCCACAGCGAGTACCACCGCCACGACCTGCTGCCACGCATCCTCGGATGGATCTGGCGACGACTCCAAGGTGGTGTCGGCGTTGCGTCCGGGTCCGGGTGGCTGAGCACGCTCGTGACGATGCTGGTCGCGGCCCTCCTCGTCGTGGGGCTCGTCCTGCTGCTCTCGAGGCTCCGGCGGGATCGGCGCCGACGCCGGGATGCGGAGGCGGAGCTCACCGATGCCCGGATCCCGTCGAGCGAGCTCCGACGGCGCGCGGAGGCTGCGCTCGCCGACGGCCGCAACTCCGAGGCGGTCGTGGAGGCGTTCCGCGCCCTCGCGGTCCGGCAGGTCGAGCGCGGCCGGCTGGCCGACCAGCCCGGCACCACCGCCCACGAGGTGGCCACCAGCCTCGCCGCGACGTACCCCGACGCGAGCGAGCGGGTCGGCCAGGGGGCCGACCTGTTCGATGCCACGTTCTACGGCGACCGGCCGGCCACCCACGAGGACGCCGCGACGCTGCTCGAGCTCGACGACTCGTTGGCGAGTCCCCGGTGAGGTGGCTGAGACGGCACCGGGGCGCCGTACTCGTCGCCGTCGCCGCACTCACGCTGGTCCTGGTCTCGGCGTGGCTCGGCCGTCACTCGCGGGCGTACGCCGCGGACCTGGACCCCGGCAACCCCGACGGCACGGGGGCGCAGGCGGTCGCGCGCGTGCTCGAGGACCAAGGCGTCGACGTCGACGTCGTGCGGTCCGCCGACGCGCTCACCTCCGCCAAGCCCGACGCCGCGACCACGGTCGTGGTGACCTCCACCGACAACCTGGGCCGCTCGACGACGCGCCGCCTCCTGCGCAGCCAGGGCGCCGCCCACCTGGTCGTGGTCGCGCCCGGGCCGGAGCTGCTCCTCCAGCTCGGGGTGCGCTCCTACCCGCTGACGACCACGCCGAGCGGTCCGGTCGCCGCCGGCTGCCCGGCGTACGACGCGCTCGCGGTGCGGGTCGAGTCCGCACAGGCGTACCGGATGGGCGGGTGCTTCCGCGAGGACCAGGGCGTGATGCTCGCCGAGCCACGGACCGGTCTGACGCTGCTCGGCGCCTCCGAGATCCTCACCAACGACCAGATCCTGGACGGCGACAACGCCGCCGTGGCACTCCGGCTGCTCGGGCAGCGTCAGCGGCTCCTCTGGTACGTCCCGTCGCTGAACGATCTGAGGGGCGCCGACAGCATCTCCGCGCGGAGCCTGCTGCCCGACTGGCTCTCGCCGGCGCTGTGGATGCTCGGTGTCGCCGGTGTCGGGCTGATCGTCTGGCGCGGCCGCCGGCTGGGCCCGCTGGCCCGCGAGCCGTTGCCGGTCGCCGTCAAGGCCGTCGAGACGACCCGCAACCTCGGCCGGCTCTACCGACGGGCCGGTGACCGGACCCACGCCGCCGAGGCACTGCGCTCGGCAACGAGGACCCAGCTGGCCGAGCGGCTGCGGCTCCCGCGTCGGGTCCAGCCCAGCCGGCTGGTCGACGACGTCGCGGCACGCACGGGTCGTCCGGTGCCCGAGATCGACGCGCTGATCGGTCCCACGGCACACTCACCCACCGACGACCGGGCGCTGGCGGACCTCGCCCGACGTCTGACCGAGCTCGACAGAGAGGTGTCCCGCCGATGACCCCACCGACCAGCCCTGCGAGCCAGGGGGACGCACGCGAGCGCCTCGGCGCCGTACGCACCGAGGTCGCCAAGGCCGTGGTCGGCCAGGACGCCGCCGTGTCCGGCCTGCTCGTCGCGCTCCTCTGCGGCGGTCACGTCCTGATGGAGGGCGTCCCGGGCGTCGCGAAGACCCTGCTGGTGCGCAGCCTCGCGGCCGCGCTCTCGGTACGCACGCGACGCGTCCAGTTCACGCCCGACCTGATGCCCGGCGACATCACCGGCTCCATGGTGATCGACAGCAGCCGTGGTCAGCTGTCCTTCCGCGAGGGTCCCGTCTTCACCAACCTGCTGCTCGCCGACGAGATCAACAGGACGCCGCCCAAGACCCAGTCCGCGCTGCTGGAGGCGATGGAGGAGGGTCAGGTCTCGGTGGACGGCGTCTCCCATCC
The DNA here is from genome assembly GCA_036270075.1 of Nocardioides sp. GTDB lineage: Bacteria > Actinomycetota > Actinomycetes > Propionibacteriales > Nocardioidaceae > Nocardioides. The sequence goes on along the minus strand of DATBDF010000111.1, from coordinate 14,853 downwards.
GCTGCCCCGGCCGTTCCTGGTCGCCGCGACCCAGAACCCCGTGGAGTACGAGGGCACCTACCCGCTGCCCGAGGCCCAGCTCGACCGCTTCCTGCTGAAGGTCGTGCTCCCGGTGCCGGACCGGACGCAGGAGCTCGAGATCGTCACCCGGCACGCCGCCGGCTTCGACCCGCAGGACGTCGCCGCATCAGGCGTGAGCGCGGTGGCGGGCGCCGACGACATCGAGGCCGGACGCCGCGCGGTGCGCGAGGTCCAGGTCTCCCCGGAGGTCGCCGGATACGTCGTCGACGTCGCCCGCGCGACGCGGCAGGCACCCTCGCTCGGGCTCGGCGCGAGTCCGCGTGGCGCGGTGGCCCTGATGCGTACCGCCCGCGCCTGGGCCTGGCTCTCCGGCCGGGGCTTCGTGACCCCTGACGACGTCAAGGCGCTGGTCCAGGCGACGTTGGCGCACCGCTTGTCGCTGCGACCCGAGGCCGAGCTCGAGGGCGTGGACGTCGGAGCCGTCCTCTCGTCGGCGCTGGGCTCCGTCCCGGTGCCACGCTGACGTCGAGGCCGCCGTGGCGATCACCGGACGCGTTCCCCTGCTCCTCCTGCTGGGAGTGGTGGCCGTCGTGCTGCGCCCGGCCAGCTCCACGGTGGTGCTGTGGCTGCTCGTCGTCGCCGTGCTGGTCGGGAGCGACCTCCTCCTCGCGCGCTCACCGCGGTCGCTGACGATCGAACGGGTCTCCCCCGGTCGGGTCCGGGTCGGCCACGAGGCACACAGCGTGGTGGTGGTCGGCAGCCCCGGCCGCGCCTCGCTGCTGGTGCGGGATGCGTGGCAGCCGAGCGCCGGAGCGGCCGACAACCGCCATCGCCTCCGCCTCTCCGGCGGGGACCAGGTCGCGCTGACGACCCCCCTCCGGCCCGTCCGTCCCGGAGAGCTCTCGGCGTTCGGCGTGACGGTCCGCAGCTACGGCCCGCTCGGGCTCGCGGCGCGGCAGCGCACGCGCGACGCTCCGGCGTCCGTGCGCGCGGTGCCGCCCTTCGAGTCGCGCAAGCACCTGCCGTCCCGGTTGGCGCGCCTGCGCGACCTGGACGGCCGCTCCGCCATCCGGGTGCGTGGCCAGGGCACCGAGTTCGATTCGCTGCGGGAGTACGTCCGCGGTGACGACGTCCGCTCGATCGACTGGCGTGCCACCGCCCGCAACCGGAACGTCGTCGTCCGCACCTGGCAGCCCGAGCGGGACCGCCGGGTCGTCCTGGTGATCGACACGTCCCGGGTGTCGGCGGGACGGGTCGACGACGTACCCCGCCTCGACTCGGCGATCGAGGCGGCGCTGCTGCTCACCGCACTGGCCGCGCGTGCCGGGGACCGGGTCGACGTGGTCGCCGGCGATCGGCGGGTGCGGACGCGATTGCGGCTGGCCGGCGCCCGGGACGCCACCAGCCGGCTCGAGGACGCCTGCGCCCTCCTCCGACCCGAGTTCGCCGAGGCCGACTGGACCGCGCTGGCCGGGGCGGTCCAGTCCTTCGGCCGGCAGCGAGCCCTGGTCTGCCTGCTCACCCCGCTCGAGCCGTCCGCCGTCGAGGAGGGTCTGCTGCCGGTCCTTCCCGTGCTGGTGGCCCACCACCGCGTCGTGCTGGCGTCGGTGCGCGACCCCGAGCTCCAGCGGATGGCCGCAGCGCGCGAGGGCCTCGACGAGGTGTACGCCGCGGCGGCCGCCGAGCAGACGCTGACGCGCCGCCGAGCCACCGCCGACCTGCTCGGGACCCTCGGCGTCGACGTGCTCGACGTACCGGCCGACGAGCTGCCGCCGGCCCTCGCCGACCACTACCTCTCCCTGAAGGCCCGCGGTCTCCTCTGAACCGTCGGGGTCAGGACAGCGCCAGTGAACCCGGAGGACCGAGGTCGCGCGGAGTGACCCGTCCAGGCGGCGCGACGACCTCTCCTACGGACTCGTCACGCCTGAGCCGCCACGCGGTCGTCGAGGAGGAGCGGATCGAGGTCGCCGGTGTGGCCGCGTGCGGCCGCCTGCCGCCCGACCACGAAGACGTAGGCCAGGAACGCGGCCTCCGCGAGGACGCCGATCGCGATGCGGGCCCAGGTCGGCAGCGGGCTCGGGGTCACGAATGCCTCGATGCAGCCGCTCACCGCGAGGACGCCGACCAGGCCGATCGCCACGGTGCCGGCGGTGCGTCCCTCGCGCGCGAACGACTGGGCCCGGGTCAGGTCTCCCGGCTCGATCCACGACCAGAACAGCTTGAGCCCGACGCCACCGGCCACGAAGACGGCGGTCAGCTCGAGCATGCCGTGGGGAAGGATCAGCCCCCAGAACTCCGCCCCGTGCCCGTGCCGGATCATGATCGAGCCGATCACGGCGATGTTGGCGATGTTCTGGAACAACAGGTAGATGACCGGCAGCCCGAGGACCCCGAAGGCGAGGCAGAGGGCGGCCACCCAGACGTTGTTGGTCCACACCTCCGCGGCGAAGTGGCTCGCGGCGTACTGGCTGTAGTAGCCCGAGAAGTCGTGGTTCACGAGCTGGTCGACGTCGCGGGGCGACAGCAGCCGTTGCTCGACGTTCGGGTGGCCGAGGAGCCACGCCATCATCACCCCGGCCACGACGACGTTGCCGACCGTGGTCCAGATCCACCACCACCGGAGCCGGTACAAGGCGGCCGGGAAGCGTTCCGCCACGAACGACCGGACGCCGTGCCAGGTGCTCCCCCGGGACGTGCCCGACCGGTTGCGGGCGCGCGAGAGCAGCAGGGAGAGGTAGGTGATGACGGTCGCATCCGGCGCCGCGGTGCGGACGACGGAGAGGTGGGTGGCGACCCGCTGGTACCGCTCGACGAGCTCGTCGCTCTCCCGCCCGTCGAGCCGCCGCTTCTTGGTCAGCTCCTCGAGGCGTGCCCATTCGGCGTGGTGCGCGACCACGTAGGCATCGAGGTCCATCGGGTGTCCTCCGTCGTCCCAGCTGCGTCGTCCGGGGACGCGGGACGACCTCGCGAGCCTATGCTCTGCGCGATGTCATCTCCGGACTTCGCGACTCTCTCCCCGGACGACCTCGTCACCGGCGAGGCCGTCGCCCTCGACCTGCCTCCGGCCTCGGTCGCGATCCACATCGCCTCCGGTCTGCTCGACGTGCTGTCGGTGCTGACGGTCGGGTTCTGCGTGGTCTTCCTGGCGATGGTCGTCAGCTTCGACGCCGACGGTGCGCTCCAGCACGTCGCGCTCGTCTGCTCCCTGATCCTGGTGTTCCTGGTCTACCCGACGACCGTCGAGACGGTCACCCGGGGCAAGTCGCTCGGCAAGTGGGCGCTCGGCCTGCGCGTCGTCCGCGACGACGGCGGGACGGTGACGGCGCAGCAGTCGTTCGTCCGGGCGCTGATCGCGATCCCGGAGATCTACCTGCTCGGCGGGGGGCCGGCGTTCTTCAGCTGTCTGGTGAGCTCGCGCGGGAAGCGCCTCGGCGACTACGCCGCCGGGACCTACGTCGTGCGCGACCGCGTGAGCCTCGGTCTCGAGCAACCGGCTCGCATGCCGCCCACGCTGGCTCCGTGGGCCGGCTCCATCGACCTGCGCACGCCTCCGGTGGGCCTGGCGCTCGCCATCCGCCAGTACCTCGCCAGGCTGCCGACCCTCGACACCACCACGCGCCAGCGCATCGGCGAGCTCCTCGCCGACCGCCTGTCGGAGTACGTCGCACCGCCACCGCCTCCGGGCACGCGACCCTGGGACTTCCTCGCCGCCGTCAGCGCCGAACGCCGCGAGCGCGACCTGGCACGGCTGCGTCGCGACGAGGCTCTCCGGGCGCGGCTGACCCAGCGATGAACGCGGGTCGGGCCCGGGCGCCCGACGACGTCGTGGTGCACCTGCGCCGCGCGCGTGACCACGCCGACGCCCACTACGCCGAGGACCTCGACCTCGGTCAGCTCGCAGCCGTGGCGGGGCTGAGCAAGTACCACTTCCACCGCCTGTTCGCGGTCACCTACGGCTGCACGCCCGCGGCGTACGTCTCGGAGCGGCGCATCGAGCGCGCCCAGGACCTCCTGCGGGCCACCAACCTCACCGTCACCGAGGTCTGCCACGCGGTCGGCTTCTCGAGCCTGGGCTCGTTCAGCAGCACGTTCCACCGCGTGGTGGGTGAGTCGCCGAGCGAGTTCCAGCAGCGGTACGCCGAGGGTGCGCCGCACATCCCCGGGTGCTACGTCTTCATGTGGGGGCTGGTCGAGCGGTCCGCAAGCCAGGAGAAGCCTTCCCCGGCCGACCGTTCCTAACGTGGTCCCATGATCACCAACATCTCGATCGTCAGCGTGTTCGTGAAGGACGTCGACGAGGCGCACCGCTTCTACACCGAGATCCTCGGCTTCCAGCCGAAGGACGACATCACCCTCGGCGACGGGTACCGCTGGTGCACCGTCGTCCACCCGGACCAGCCCGAGCTGCAGGTGCACCTGACGGTGCCCGGTCCGCCGCTGTCACCCGAGCTCTCCGGCGCGATCCAGCGAGCGCAGGACGAGGGCGGCATGGCCGGCCTCGGGCTCAACGTCGACGACTGTCAGAAGACCTACGACACCCTGGTCGAGCGGGGTGTCGAGTTCCTGCAGCCACCCTCCGAGCGGCCGTACGGCGTCGAGGCGCTGTGTCGCGACAACTCCGGCAACTGGCTGGTGCTCGTCGAGCCCCGAGATTTCACGTCCGCCGACTTCGGCTGAGGCCGATCGCCGTACGAGCCAGGTCGCCACGGCGCCCCTCGTGGTCGCTCAGTCCCGGCTCCGACGAGCCGGACCGTCCTCGCCCGCACTACATTGCGGCCATGATCGACCGCGAGCGCCTCTCCGCCCTGCGAGCCGACGAGGAGCGTCGCTTCGTCGCAGCCCATCCACGATCGCAGGAGCTCTCCGAGCAAGCCGCCGGTTCGCTGCTGGCCGGCGTACCGATGCCCTGGATGACGCGGTGGGCCGGGTCCTTCCCGGTGTTCCTGGAGCGGGCCTCCGGTGCGCGGCTGGTGGACGTCGACGGCGTCGAGTACGTCGACCTGTGCCTCGGCGACACCGGCGCGATGACCGGTCATGCGCTGCCCGCTGTGGCGGAGGCGGTGGCGGCTCGGGCGAGCGCGGGCTTCACCACCATGCTGCCGTCAGCGGACGCCATCTGGGTCGGTCAGGAGCTGACGAGGCGGTTCGGCCTCCCGCAGTGGCAGTTCGCGATGACCGCGACCGACGCCAACCGGTTCGTCCTGCGGTTCGCCCGCCACCTCACCGGACGGCCGCGCATCGCGGTCATGGACTGGTGCTACCACGGCACGGTCGACGAGGCGTTCGCCACCCTGGACGGCGACAAGGTGGTAGCGCGGGAGGACCTCCTGGGGCCGCCGGTCGACGTCGCCGAGACCACCGCCGTGATCCCCTTCAACGACGCCGACGCCCTCGACCGGCGCCTGGCCGAGGGCGACGTCGCGTGCCTGCTGATGGAGCCCGCGCTGACCAACATCGGGATCGTGCTGCCCGACCAGGGCTACCTGGACTCGGTCCGCGAGATCACCCGGCGTCACGGCGTGCTCCTGGTCAACGACGAGACCCACACGCTCTGCGCCGGCCCCGGCGGCGCGACGGCCGCCTGGGGCTTGGACCCCGACCTCGTCGTGGTCGGCAAGCCGATCGCGGGTGGCGTCCCGCTCGCGGCGTACGGCATGACCGAGGCGGTCGCGTCGGTGCTGCGGGGTCCGATGCTGGGACATGGGATCGACGTCGCCGGTGTCGGTGGCACCCTGACCGCGAACGCCCTGGCGCTGGCCGCCGCCCGGGCCACGCTCTCGAGCTCGCTGCGCGGGGAGGACTTCGCGATCGCGATCCCGCTGGCCGAGCGCTTCACGGCCGGAGTGAGGGCGTCCATCGAGCGGCACGGCCTGCCGTGGCACGTCCAACGTCTGGGCTGCCGGGCCGAGTACTGGTTCTGCCCGCCGCCTCGCACCGGCGCGGATGCCGCGGCCGCCGTCGACGAGGAGCTCGAGGGCTTCCTGCACCTGTGGGCGCTCAACCGAGGTGTGCTGCTCACGCCGTTCCACAACATGGCGCTGTTCTCGCCGCACCACACACCCGATGACGTCGACCGACACACGGAGGTCTTCGAGGGGGCCGTGGCCGCCCTGGTCGGCTGACGCTCAGCTGCCGAAGATGAACGAGCCGCCGGCGCTCAGGATGAAGACGAAGAACACGACCGAGACCACCAGCAGGACGGTCGCCACGATCCCGAGGATCCGGCCGATGGTGGCCTCGGTGTCGCCTCCCCACCGGCCTCCCGACGCCTGGATCTCACCGACCACGCGCGACCCCATGCTCCAGGCGAACGGCCCGATCAGGCCGCACACGACCAGGGAGAGGATCCCGAGGACCAGCACCGTGACCGCCTGCGGTTGCTTGGGCGGCTGAGGCGGGTAGGCCGGATAACCCGGCGGGCCGTACGCCGGCGGCTGCTGCGTCATGGGCGGCATTGTGGCAGGACTCCGGCCCGGACAGGGTTGTTCGAAGCCGGTCGCCGACTTACCGTCGAGGAATGGCGCACCAGGCCGAGGGTGTCTTGTTCCTTGCCCTCATCACCGCGTGCCTCGTCCTTGCCCTCTGGTTGCTGGCCCACGCCGCGCAGATCGTCGAGCTGGCAGTCCGCGGTGCCCAAGCCGTGCACCTCGTGAAGGCACCACCCCCGGCGCCGGTCGGCATGCCGATCGAGCGGATCGCCGCCGACCTGCGGCGGATCCGGCCGCAGGCCCTGATGCAGGCGACGGGTACGCCGATGGCCCGTCGGCGCGGGATCATCGCGGCGTACGACCAGGCGCTGCTGGAGGCGTGCCGGGCGCTCGAGGTGCCGACCGAGCTGGACCGCATCACCGACGCCCTCGAGCGCGAGAGCGAACGGTTGCGGACCGAGGCCGAACTCGCGCGCGCGGGCGTCGAGCTGACCTGAGTCACCGTCGGGGTCACCGTCGCGTGTAGCAGAGGTCAGTGATCGCGCGGCCCGCCTCGACGCCCTTGCGCTCGAACTTCGTCACCGGCCGGTCCTCCCATCGGGGCACGACGCCCCCCGCCAGGGCCGGCTCGGCATCCAGCACCGACCGCATCTGCTCGGCGTAGTCCTGCCAGTCGGTCGCGAGCCGCCACCGTCCGCCCGGCGCCAGGCGGGTGGCGACCAGGGTCGCGAAGCGCTGGTTGACCAAACGTCGTTTGTGGTGCCGGGTCTTCGGCCACGGGTCGGGGAAGAAGGTCCAGAGCTCGGCCAGGCCGCCGGGGCCGACGAGGTGCTCGAGCATCCACACCGCGTCGACCGAGCAGAACCGGACATGGGTCGCACCCGCGGCCGCCACCTGGGCGAGCGCGGAAGCGACGCCGGGACGCCACACCTCCAGCGCGAGCACGTCGTACGCCGGTCGCGCGGCGGCGAGCACGCCGGTCGCCTCTCCCACACCCGACCCGATCTCGACGATGAGCGGTGCCTCGCGGCCGAACCACTCGGCCAGCCGGAACGCCGGCTCGTCCACGGCTTCGTCCGGGATCACCCATGCCTCGTGGTGCGCAGCCCACGCCTCCTGCTGCTGCGGCGTGAACCGACTCCCCCGACGCGAGTAGCTCAGCACCTCGCGGATCCGACGGCCGTCCTCGGTGAACCGGTGGTGTGGCCGCGCGGGCGGGACCGGACCTTCCGTGGACATGGCTCCATTCTCGTGCCGCCGGTCGCGCGTCGGGGTACTAGGGTCGCGGCGTGATCGACCCCCGACCGCTGTGGGACTTCGACGACCCCGCCGCCTCCGGCGAACGCTTCCTCGACGCCGCGGAGCAGGCCGACGAGCCCGACCGGACCGCGTGGCTGACGCAGTACGCCCGCGCCCTCGGCCTGCAGGAGCGCTACAGCGACGCCCACAAGGTGCTCGACCGTCTCTCGTCGACCGACGCCCTAGCGGCGACGTACCTCGACCTGGAGCGCGGCCGCCTGCTCAACTCCTCGGGACGCGCCGACGATGCGCGCCCGATCTTCGAGTCGGCCGCGCGCACGGCCGAGGCCGCGGGACTCGACGCGCTGCACGTCGACGCCCTCCACATGGTGGCGATCGTCGCGCCGCCCGAGGAGCAGCACGAGGTCAACGCCCGCGCTCTCGCGGTGGCCCGGGCTTCGTCGGACCAGCGGGCCCGCGACTGGGACGCGTCGCTGCTGAACAACATCGGGATGACCTACGCCGACGCCGGCGACTTCGACCAGGCGCTGGCGACGTTCCAGGAGGCCCTCGCCGCCCGCGAGCGGATCGGCGACCCCGGCACCATCCGGGTGGCGAAGTGGATGGTCGCCTGGTCGCTGCGCAACCTCGGTCGCCGGGACGAGGCGCTGGAGATGCAGCGGGCGCTGAAGGACGAGCTGGAGTCCGTGGGCGAGTCCGACCAGTACGTGGACGAGGAGCTCGCCCTCCTCGCCGACTGACCGCGATCCGGTGGTCGAGGAGAGCCCCGGGGCGCCGCGTCTCCCCGGTGGTCGAGGAGAGCCCCGGGCCGCCGCGTCTTTCCGGTGGTTGAGGAAGGCACCGAGGCGGCCGCGACTTTCCGGTGGTTGAGGAGGGCCCCCTTGGGGCCCGTCTCGAAACCACCCGCGCTCACTCGAGGCTGTACGTCAGCTCGAAGCTGTGACCGCGGTCGTCGATGGTGAGCGCCAGGTTGCCGGTGATGCCGGCCAGCTCGCCGGTGCCCGACCCGGGCACCACGACGTAGTGGAGGTCCTGGTCGCCGCGATGCATCATTCCGAGCTGCTGGAGCGCGAACGAGCCGGCCCGACCGGCCAGCGTGCCCTCGACGACCTCGAGGGCGACGTACCCGGCGCTCCCGCGGGTCGGGTCACCGGCGGACAGCATCAGCCCGTGGCCCGATCCCGTCAGGTCGCCGGACCAGGTCTTGGCGAGGTCGAGGCAACCGATGCCGGAGTCGTCGGCCGGGCGCGGAGTGACGGTCACCTCGAAGGTGCCACGTGCTGTCTCGGTCACGTCGCGAGCCTGTCAGCCGTCGCCGACAGCTGGATGCCGGCGGCCAGAGCCGGCTCGGCGTACGCCGCGGCGAGGCTGGCGACGGACTCGTGCGCGTTGAGGCCGCTCGGGTTCGGCACGACCCAGAGGGCGGCGTCCCCGATCGGCTCCGGCTGGCGTCCGGGCGTCGCACGTGGGCGAGCGAACGCCGTCCGGTACGCCGTGATGCCCAGCACGGCGACGACGCGTGGGTGATGCTCGGCCACGAAGGACTCGAGGCGGTCCCGGCCGGCGAGCAGCTGGGCCTTCGTGAGCTCGTCGGCCCTGGCGGTGGCGAACGGCACCAGGCTCGTGATCCCGACCCCTCGAGCCCGGAGCGCGGCCAGGTCTGCCTCGGTCATGCCCGGCGCGCCGTCGGCCGGCGGGCCGAGGATCCCGGCCTCGACCAGGGCCGGGCGGAACCGGTTGGACGGGTTCCCGAAGTGGATCTGACGGGCCGCGGTGAGCAGCCCGGGGTTGATGCCGACGAACACCAGCCGAACGCCCGGCCCGACGAGGTCGGGCACCGAGACTCCTCGGAACGACTCCAGCTGGGCGCGTGTGAAGCTCGGCACGCGGCCAGCCTGACAGGTCCCCTCGAACCGGAGCGGGGCGGGAGCTCCCCCGTGGTGCTCCCTGCCCCGCTGGTCGTCACGGCGTACCGACCCAGCATGCGGACCGGGTCAGCTCGATCGAGGCTCCGGGGCGGCTCGCGAAGCACGGGGAGCCGTACGGAGCTGCGTGCCCGTGCAGAGGCCGCGGCGGCGGGCGGTGGTAGGCCTGGGTGTCGACGGAACGCGACTGGCTGACGACGGTCGCCAGCAGGACGGCCAGGAGGCCGGCCACCACGACCGCGGCAACCGCGGCGTACCACCAGGAATGGTTCTGAACGGGGTGACGGATGGTGCTCATGCGGATCTCCTTGATCGGTGAGGCGTCGGGCCTCGGGTCATCCCGTTGTGCACCCGAGCGGTATCCCGGCGGCGCCCCGCCGGTATCCGCTCGGTATCTCGACACTTGACGCGGCACGGAGCCGGTCGGACAGTCGGACGCGTGCGGATCGGCGTATTGGGTCCGCTGGAGATCGACGACAGGAGTGCGCGGCTCGGGTCGCGGGACCGGATCGTTCTCGCAGCGCTGGCCATGCATCCAGGGGACGTGCTCTCCGTGGAACAGCTGGCCGACGCCGTGTGGGGCGACGATCCCCCGCCGTCGTGGTCGAAGAACCTCCAGGGCTGTATCAGCCGGCTGCGCAAGCAGCTCGGCCCGGACCTGATCGAGACCGCCGGTCAGGGCTACCGCCTGCGTGCGCCTGCCGACACGGTGGACGCCGACGAGTTCACGCGAGCAGCAAGCCGCGCGCGGGAGCTCCTGACCTTGCATGAACCCGAACGCGCGTGGTTCGTCGCGTCTCAGGCGCGTGACCTCTGGCGCGGCCGGCCCTTGACCGAGCTGGAGGCCTGGGAGCCAGGCGTCACCGAGGGGCATCGCTTGGAGGAGGTGCGCCTGGAGCTGGAGGAGCTGGAGGTCGAGGCCGCACTGGCAGCAGGTCGCTACGCCGACATCCTGACGCCGGTCGCGGCCATGGTCGAGGCCGCACCGCTCCGCGAGCGGCGCTGGGCGCTGCTGGCGCAGGCGCAGTACCTCGCCGGGCGGCAGATGGAGGCGCTGCGCACGCTGCGTCGCGTCCGGGTCGTCCTGGCCCGCGACCTCGGGCTGGACCCCGGACCCGATCTGGTCGCCCTGGAACAGGCCATCCTCCGTCAGGATCCCCAGCTCTCGGTCGACCCTGCTCCGCCCACCCGCGACGGCGTCTCGCCCTACCCCGGCCTCGCGGCGTACGGCGAGGAGGACGCCGAGTCCTTCGTCGGCCGTGAGGAGGAGACCAGGACCTGCCTGGATCGCCTGCACTCGGTTCGGCTGCTCGCAATCGTCGGACCGTCGGGCAGCGGCAAGTCCTCGCTGCTTCGGGCCGGCCTCGCCGTCGCGTTGCGACGCGAGGGCAGCCACCCCGTGGTGCTCACACCCGGCCGTCATCCGATGGACGCCCTGACTGCCGCGCCGAGGCGACCGGACTCCTCGGTGCTCGTCGACCAGGCCGAGGAAGCCTTCGCGCTGTGTGACGACGAGGACGAGCGAGAGCGGTTCTTCGACGCACTGGTCGCCCAGACCGGACGTGGGCGCGTGGTTCTCGCCCTGCGGGCCGACCACACCGGCGACCTCGCTGGGTTCCCTGGGTTGGCGGTCCTGGTCGAACAGGGCATGTTCCTGCTCGGCCCGATGTCCGCCGACTCGCTGCGCCAGGCGATCGAGACCCCGGCCCGGCAGCACGGCCTGGTCCTCGAGCACGGCCTGACAGACCTGCTGATCCGTGAGATCGAGGGCGAGGCAGGAGCGCTACCGCTGCTGTCGCACGCCCTCCGCGAGACCTGGCTCCGCCATGAGGGTCGCACCATGAGCGTCGCCGGATACCAGGCGTCGGGCGGTGTGCGCGGAGCGGTGGCGCAGTCGGCGGAGTCTCTCTACGCGCGGCTCGACGACATCGAGCGGGCACAGCTCCGCGACCTGGTCCTCAGGCTGGTCGTTCCCGGACCGGGCGGCGAGCCGGTCCGCGGCGCCGTGCCCCGCCGCCAGGTGGTCGTCGACCCGATCCAGGAGCAGCTCATCGACCAGATGGTCGCCGCACGGCTCGTCACCAGCGACGCCGACGCCATCGAGCTCGCCCACGAAGCCGTCGTACGGGCATGGCCTCGGCTGCGCGGCTGGCTCGAGGACGACCTCGTCGGCCAACGCACTCGGCACCACCTGACCCAGGCGGCCGAGGACTGGGTGGGGTCGGGATCCCAGGACAGCGACCTCTACCGCGGCACCCGCCTGGCCGCGACGCGCGAGTGGGTCTTCTCCTCCAAGCCGCGGCTCACCGACCTCGAGCAGCGATTCCTGGCTGCGAGCGAAGAACAGGCCGTGGCCGAGGAGGCGTCCGCAGTCGAGCTCGCCCGCACCCGAGGACGCATGGTCCGACGCCTGCGGTACGCCCTCGCCGGCGCTGCCGCCCTCCTCGTGCTCGCGATCGTCACAGGGTTCGTGGCAGTCGGCCAGACCAGTCGGGCCCGCGACGAGGCAGACGCCGCGCGGGCACGGCAGCTCAGCGCCCAGGCGCTCGGCGACGCCGACACCCCTCTCAGCGCGCTCCTCGCGGTCGCAGCCGTGCGCCTGGACGACACCCCCGAGACCCGGGCTAGCCTGGCGACCGTCCTGGCGCGGCATCCCTCACTGGTCGCCACCAGTGCACAGCTCGGCGCCACTCCGGACAGACTCGTGCGGAGCCCCGACGGCAGGTTCCTGGCGACCTACGACTCGCACAACAGCGTCTCCCTCGTCGACGCTTCGACCGGTCGAATGGTCGCGCGGTACGACGCGGACGGTCCGGGCGGCGGCGAAGAGCAGTTCCTGCAGACCAGTCCGATGGCGTTCAGCCCGGACGGCCGCACGCTCGCAGTCGCCGGCCAGGCCTGGGGTCCGGCCAGTCTGGTGCTCCTGAACGGCTCGACCCTCGCACGGCTGCCGGGCCAGCCTCGCCACCTCCCCCGGTGGCGTGCCAAGTCGCCGGATGTCGCCTTCTCCGCCGACGGACGCTTCGTGGCCGCGTCGTTCATGCTCATGTCACCTCACAACACCTCGATCGACGACAGCCCGGACCGCGCCCGAACCCTCGTCTGGGACCGGTCCGACCTCACGCGCCGCCCGTCCGTGATCACGACACCCGTCACTCGTTACTTCGAGCGCATGGCACTCAGTCCCGACGGCAGTGAGGTCTACCTCAGCTCACCGGTCGCGGCGTACTCCGCGGCGTCCGGGAAGCGCCTGTGGCGCCTCCCTGGATCGGGCACGGACGTACCGCTGGACCTCTCGGACGACGGAACCCGGCTGGCGGTGATCTCGGGAAAGTCCCAGGACCAGATCTCCGTGGTCAACACGCGGAACGGCACCGTTGTGGGCACCTTGACCGGCGCGCCGGATCTGAACGACGTGGACTTCTCCACCGACGGGCACCAGGTCGCCGGTGTGGGCTCGACGCGTCTGCTCACGTGGAACACCTCCTCGCCAGCGCCCACGCTGTCGATCCCGATCGACGAGGCCTGGGGAGTGCAGCTGGATTCGACCTCGTCCCGCGCTTACGTCACCGACCCCCACGAGGGGACCGTGGTGACCTGGGACCTGGCCGGCCTCTCGTCGTACCTGCGCCTCGGCTCGGTGCATTCCGACCTCGCCTCGGCACATCCGGAGCTCGCCAGCCGCCAAGTCGGTTTCTACCGTTCTGCCGGCGACGGGGTGCACATCGCCGCCTACTTCGGCCCCGACGGGCTCGACCTCGTGGACGAGAGGAGGGGCCAGGTCTCACCGGCGCGCGATGCTCGGGCGTCAGGCGGCTTCTGTCCCGGATCGTGGCGCCCGGACGGGCAACGCTTCGCCCTGGGGGCTGCAGACGGCCACGTCCAGGTCTTCGACGACTCCGGCAGGCTGCGGAGCGAGGCGCGGGTGTCACGGACGGCGGTGACCGACGTCGACTACACCGCCGACGGCCGCGAGATCGCCGTGAGCGACCTGAGTGGGCGGGTGGCGCTGCTGGACGCGTCCGCGTGGTCGGCGGCAGGGAAGCCGGTGCAGCTGGGCGGACCGGTGGCCGGCGTCACCCTGGCTCCGGACGGACGGACGGCGTTCGTCGTGACCCGTCCTCGCGCTTTCACCCCCGGCACGTTCCCCGCGTTCGAGGGCTGGGCAGTGCTGGACCTCAAGACCGGGACGGTCATCCGCACCGGACGTCTCCCGGAGACCTCCTGGTTGTTCGACGACTTCTCCCCCGACGGTGCCCACGTGGCGGTGAGCTTCCTCTCCGGCCGGGTCTGGATCCTCGACGCGAGGACGGGGCAGCCCGTGGACGCCCCTCCACCTACGCGTCGCTCACCGATCTTCTGGGTGGGCTGGTCCCCGGACGGGTCACAGGTTCTCAGCGCCGACAACGGGGGCACTCTCGCACTGTGGGACGCCTCCACCGACACGGTTCAGAACACCGTGACGGTTCCGGGCTCCGCTATCGTCACCGGCCAGTTCCGCCCCGGCACCACGGACGTGACCATCCTGGACGGCTCTGGACGCATCCTCACCTGGGACACGCGTCCCGAGCACGCGATCGAGTTCGCCTGCCGCTTGGCGGGCCGCGACCTGACCGCCGACGAGTGGCGCACCTACGTCGGCACCCGGCCACAGTTCGACGTGTGCCCCACCTGAGGCACGCTCAGACGCCGACCGGCTCGCGCTCCGGCGAGTTCCACCCCAGTCGGGTCGGCGGGCGACCGCGAACGGGCTCGTAGCCGTCGAACCTGCTCTCCAGGGTCCCCTCGCCGCCGGTCAGGTCGGGCAGCTGGCGCTGGAGCTCGTGCAGGCGCGCCGCGACGAGCCGTGCGCGGAGGCGGGTGAGCTCCCCGGCCGACATCTGGCCGGTCAGCGCCGCGCCCCACCGTCCCAGCAGGCGTGCCAGCGCGGCAGCGTCGTCAGTCGGGACCTCGAGATCGACCCGCAGCACGGGTTCACACACACGGACCCCGGCCCGAACCAGCGCCTGACGAAGGACGAGGGGTGTGAGGTTCCGGAAGTCGTGAGCGGTCGGGAGCGGACCACGCCGCGAGGGTGGTCCGTCGGCGGAGGTGTAGCCGATGTCGGTCACGGTGACCCGGCAGTCGGTGACCTCCCAGCCGTACAGCCCGTGGGCGAGCGTCCGCGCGACGTGGCGCCGGATGGCCGCGCCGAAGCCCTCGGCACTCTTGAAGAGGAA
>DATBDF010000110.1:0-15804 GCA_036270075.1 Nocardioides sp. | reverse complement strand
GCACCACGACACGGGCGAGGACGGCTGGGTCGGCACGTGTCCCGTCGGCAGCTTCGTCGCCAACGAGTTCGGGCTCTTCGAGCCGACCGGCAACGTCTGGGAGTGGTGCTCCGACTGGTTCTCACCCGACTCCTACCGACGCTCTCCCGTCCGATCGCCGGTCGGTCCGCGCAAGGGCGACGCCCGGGTGACCCGCGGCGGGAGCTACCTGTGCCACGAGAGCTACTGCTGGCGCTATCGCGTCGACTCCCGCAGCTCGAACACGCCCGACAGCAGCGCCGGGAACGTCGGGTTCCGGGTCGCGGCGGACGCGTGAACTGCGGCGTCACGACCGGGCGGTGAGAGAACCACCGTTGCGCTGCTCACCACGGTGGACAGCTCACCGCCCCGGTCAGGGCTCGGGTTCCAGCTCCGGCGTCGGTCGCGGAGCGGGGTACCGCGCCTGCGCCTCCAGCTCGGCGAGGTCAAGGTGGTTGCGGATGTAGAGCCGCGACGCGTCGTACGGCGGGACGTAGTCCCAGGCGGTGGTGCGGCCGCGCACGAGCGCGTCCACGACGGTACGCCGACGCCGCTGGCTCTCTCGTACCTCACCGTCGATGCGCTCGAGGTCCCAGCGCCGGGCGACCTCGGCCCGCAGCCCGGCGAGCACCTCCGCGGCCGCCGGGTCGCCGGCCCGGTTGATGCGCTCGAGTGGATCGGTGGCCAGGTCGTACAGCTGGTCGGGGTCGACCGGCGAGTGCACGAGCTTCCACGGGCCGCGCCGGAGCATCACGATCGGCGCGGTCGCCCCCTCGGCGAGGTACTCCGCGACCACCTCGTCGCGGACGTCGTGATCTCCGTTCAGGAGCGGGAGCAGGCTCTGGGCGTCGAGGTCCGCGAAGGATTCGGGGCGGTCGTCGCCACCGGCGATGCCCACGAGCGTCGGCAGCAGGTCCATCGTGGAGACCGGCGACGAGACGCGAGCGGGCGCGAATCGCCCCGGTGCAGAGACGACGAGGGGCACGCGGGCCGAGCCCTCGAAGAAGCTCATCTTGTACCAGAGGCCCCGCTCCCCCTGCATGTCGCCGTGGTCGCTGGTGAGGATGACCACGGTGCTCTCCAGACGGCCCGAGACCCTCAGGATCTCCAGCAGCCGGGCGAGGTGGTCGTCGACGAACGAGACGGCGCCCAGATAGGCATGGCGAGCGGCGCGCACGTCGTCGTCGGTGATCTCGACCTCGTCCATCGCGCAGACGGCGCGCAGCCTCTCCTCGTGCGGCGTGGTGACCCTCGGGTCGTACCCGTGCACCGGCATCGGGATGTCGTCGTCGCGGTACCGGTCCCAGTACTCCTGGGTGATGGCGTACGGGTCGTGCGGGTGGGTGAACGACACCACGGCGCACAGGGGTCGCTCATCCCCGGAGCGGATGTGCTCGAAGAGGCCGCGCTCCGCGGCGTAGGCGACCTCGTCGTCGAAGTCGAGCTGGTTGGTGCGGACACAGGTGCCGGCCTCGGTGACCGACGACATGTCGTGGTACCAGTGCGGCCTCTGCTGCGACTCCCAGTCCGGCGTCCAGTCGTAGTCGGCCGGGTAGATGTCGGTGGTCAGCCGCTCCTCGAACCCGTGCAGCTGGTCGGGGCCGCAGAAGTGCATCTTCCCGGCCAGCATCGTCCGGTAGCCCTGGCTCCGTAGGTGGTGTGCGAACGTCGGGATCTCGGACGAGAAGCCCGCGGCGTTGTCGTAGCAGTGCGTTCGCGAGGGCAGCAGCCCGGTCATGAACGCCGCGCGCGCCGGCGTGCAGAGCGGGCTCGCCGTGTAGGCGTTCTCGAAGACGACGCCGTTCTCGGCGAGCCCGGCCATCGCCGGTGCCTGGGTGACCTCGTTGCCGTGGAAGGGCATGGCAGCCGTCGCCAGCTGGTCCGCCACCACGATCAGGATGTCGGGCCGGTCCGAAGCTGTCACGCGGTGGGCTCTGGCTCGATCGGATGATCGGTCGCCGCGTCCATCTGCTCGATGTTCTCCTGGACCTCGCTGACCGCGGTCTCGAGCGACGGGGTGTCGGAGATCAGGTGACGCGTGTACTCCTGCTGCGGGTTGGCCAGCATGCCCGCGGTCTCGCCGTACTCGACGATGCTGCCGTCGGCCAGCACCGCGACCTTCTGGGCGATCGAGCGCACCAGGGGCAGGTTGTGGGTCACGAAGACCATGGACAGCCCGAGCTCGCGCTGCAGGCTGCCCAGCAGCTCCACGATCGCCGCCTGCACGCTGACGTCGAGCGCCGAGGTGATCTCGTCGCAGATCAGGACGGACGGCTTGGAGATCAGGGCGCGCGCGATCGCGACGCGCTGCCGCTCACCGCCCGAGCACTGGTCGGGATAGCGGCGCGCGTAGCTCGCCGACAGCGAGACCTGCTCCAGCATCTCGCCCACACGCGAGTCCACCTCGCGACCGGACGCGATCCCGAAGACGCTGAGCGGTTGGCCGACCGTCTCCCCGATCGTCCGGCGCGGGTTCAGCGAGCCGTAGGGGTTCTGGAAGATGTACTGGATCTGCCGGCGGATGTCGGTGCTGCGGGCACGTGCGGACTGAGCGAGCTCGGTGTCGCCGAGGCGGATGGTGCCGGTCCAGTCGTGGTGCAGCCCGGCGATCGAGCGCGCCGTGGTCGTCTTGCCCGAGCCGGACTCCCCGACGACGGCCAGGACCTCGCCCTGCTCCAGCGTCATGTTGATCGAGTGCAGCACCTCGATGTCGCCGTAGAAGCCCACGACGTTCTCGAGACTGAGGACCGGCGCCTGGCCCTCGGCCGGCGGAAGCTCGACGGGGTCGCCGTACTCGGCCTGCTCGAAGGTGACCACCTCGAGCGCCTTGATGCACCGCGACGCGTGGTCGGGAGCGATCTGCAGCATGTCGGGGACCTGCGCCTCGCACTCGTCGATGCGGAGGCTGCAGCGTGGTGCGAAGGAACAGCCGTGCGGGCGCTTCCCCGGCGAGGGCGCGTGACCCGGGATGCCGACGAGGCTGCGGCCACCGGCCAGCCGCGGGATCGCGCCGACCAGGCGCCGCGTGTAGGGGTGCCCGGAGGACTCGAAGAGCTGCTCGGCCGGGCCCAGCTCGACGATGCGACCGGCGTACATGACGGCGACGCGCGTCGCCACGGCCGCCACCACGGCGAGGTCGTGGGTCACGAAGAGCGCGGCCACGCCGTGCGCAGCCGCGAGGTCGCGCACCGTCGCGAGGACCGTGGACTGGGTCGTCACGTCGAGGCCGGTCGTGGGCTCGTCGAGGACGATCAGCCGCGGCCGGTTGGCGAACGCCATCGCGAGCCCGATGCGCTGCTGCTGGCCGCCGGAGAGCTGGTGCGGGTAGCGCTTCAGGTACGCCGGGTCGTCGTCGAGCGCGACCTCGCGCATCATCTCCGCCATGCGAGCGGCGTTCTGCTGGTCGTCGGTCTGGCCGTGCGCCTCGAGGACCTCGCGCAGCTGCGTGCCGATCCGGAGCGCCGGGTTCAGCGAGGACGCGGGGTCCTGAGGGACGTAGGAGACCAGGGATCCGCGCAGGCGCCGCAGCTCGGCATCACCCATCGCCCGGATGTCCTGGTCGCCGAGCAGGATCGTGCCACCGGTGATCTCCAGCCCGCGGCGGGCATGACCCAGCAGCGACAGGCCGACGGTGGTCTTGCCCGAGCCGGACTCGCCCACGACCCCGAGCACCTCGCCGGGACCGATCTCGAAGGAGACGCCGTCGACCACCGGCGTGCCGGACGTCGTGGAGATCTCGAGGTCACGGACCGTGACCGCAGGACCCGCTCCGATGGACGCGCTCCGCTGGTCGGGCAGCTGGTCGATGGTCACTCGTCACCTCGTTCCCGGTCGATGCCGGCTGCGGTGCGGGCGATGCCGTCACCGATCAGGCCCGTGCCCATCGTGAGCAGGGCGATCGCCAGGATCGGCAGCAGGGCGCCCCACGGCTGGGTGGCCAGAGCACCTTGGTTCTGCTGGATCATCGTGCCCCAGTTGGGGCCGTTCGGGTCGTTCGCCAGACCCAGGAAGGCCAGGGCTGCGATGACCGCGATCGAGTACGTCAGCCGCAGGCTCGCCTCGACCATCATCGGACCAAGGATGTTGGGGAAGAGCTCCCCGCCGATGATCCGGAACCGGGACATGCCCATGGCCTCGGTGGCGCCGATGAAGTCACGCTCGACGACGGGCTGGGCCGCGCCACGCGCAACGCGAGCCACGCGCGGTGCCGTGGTGAGGGCGATCGCGGTGATGGTCACCCAGTTCTTCGGCCCCACCAGGGAGACCGCGACGAGCGCGAGCATGATCTGCGGGAACGCCATGATCACGTCCATCGCCCGCATCAGGACGTCGTCGAGCCAGTTCCGCGAGTACGCCGCCGCCAGGCCGATGGCAAGGCCGAGGACCAGGCCGATGGCCGTCGAGATGATGGCCAGGACCAGGATGTTCAGACCGCCGTGCAGGAACCGGCTCAAGACGTCCTGCCCGAGGTAGTCGGTGCCGAGCACCGCGCCGCCGGTGCCGGGCGCGGAGAACGGTCTGGCGACGAACGCGTCCGGAGCGTGGGGCGCCACCAGTGGGCCCAAGACCGCGATCAGCACCAGGAACCCGACGAGAGCCAGGCCGACCTTCGTACGACCGAGCCGGAGGGAACGGCGGAGGAGGTTCGAGCTGCGTCCCGGCACGACGGGGACGTCGATCCCCTCGGTCTCCAGAGCGATGGCCGTGTCGCGGCTCAGCTCGACTTCGCGGTCTCTCACAGCCGGGTCCTCAGTCGGGGCGTGACCAGGATCGTGGCCACGTCGGCCAGCAGGTTCAGCAGCACGTACAGGCCGGCGATCAGGATCGCGAGGGCCTGCACGACCGGGATGTCGTGGTTCTGCACCGCGTCCACCAGCTCGCTTCCGATGCCCGGGTAGTTGAAGACGTACTCGATCACCACGATGCCGCCGGCGAGGTAGGCCAGGCTGATCGCCGCCACCTGGAAGACCGGGCCGATGGCGTTGGGCAGTGCGTGCCGGTAGAGCACGGTGCGCTCGGACAGCCCCTTGAGCCGGGCCATCTCCACGTAGTCGCTCTCCAGCACCTCGATCATGGAGGCCCGCATGATCCGGGAGACGTACGGCGTCACCGCGAACGCCAGCGTGACGACGGGCAGGATCAGCTCGTCGGGATACTCCCAGGCTCGGTGTCCGGGCGGCACCGGACTGATCGCCGGCAGCCAGTGGAACACAGACGTCGAGAACAAGATGACCAGGAGGAGGGCCACCACGAACTCCGGCAGCGACGCCAGGGCCAGCATCGTGTTCGACACGATCGTGTCGAACTTCTTCTCCCGGTGCAGCGCCGCGTAGGAGCCGATCGCGATCGACAGCGGGATCGAGATCACCGCCGCGATGACCACCAGCACGATGGAGCTCACCAGGCGCGGGCCGAGAGCGGTGCTGACCGGCTGCTGCGAGGCCAGCGACGTGCCCAGGTCGCCGTGCAGCAGGCCGCCGAGCCACTGGAAGTACTGGCCCACGACGTTCTGGTCGAGGTTCAGCTGCTTCTGCAGCGCCGCCAGCCGGTCGGGTGTCGCGTCACGTCCGAGGATCGCCCGCGCCGGGTCACCGAGAGCCTGGGTCCCGGCGAAGACGATGATCGAGACCAGGAACATCACCAGGATCCCGAGCAGGACCCGGCGGACGATGAAGCCCCAGATGCCTCCACCGCGCAGCCACTTCATCGGTGGGCGCCTCCTCAGGCGAACCAGATGGTGCGGAACCCATGCCCGAAGCTCGCCAGGTTCAGCGTGCCCTTGCTGGGAGACAGACCCTTCACGTTGCTCCCGTAGCCGTCGATCAGGGCGTTGAAGTACGGGATGATGTAGCCGCCGATGTCGTACTCGTACTGGTTCATCTGGTGCTGGATGTCGATGCGCTTGTTGGTGTCGGTCTCCGCCAGGGCCTGCTTGTAGAGGGACTCGAAGTCCGAACCGGTCCCGGACTTCGGTGGCCAGTGAGTCTCGTTGTACGGCGAGTTCGGCAGCGAGCCCTGTTGCACCTGGTTGAGGTAGCCACGGGTCCCCCAGAAGTCCACCGAGAACGCGAGCTTGAGGTAGGAGTCGCCGTAGTAGTTCGGGTCGTTCTTCACCGTCACGTTGACGCCGGCGGCCTTGGCCTGGGAGGCGAACACGCTGGCGAGCGGGACCATGCCGGACGCACCGTTGGTCGTGTGCAGGTCGACGCTGAGCCCCTCCTTGCCCGCGGACTTCAGCAGCGACTTCGCCTGTTCGATGTCCTGCTCGCGCTGGGGCAGTGACTTGTCGTAGCCCTCGTCGAACGGCGCGTACATGTCGTTGGCGATCTGCCCGTACCCGTTCCCGACCTGCTCGAGGATCGCCTTCCGGTCGATGATCAGGCGGAACGCCTGACGGACCTTGGGGTCGTCGAACGGCGGCATGTCGATCGCCATGCACAGCGGGATCCAGCCACCGGTCTGGGAGTTCAGGATCCCGATCCCCGACCCCTGGGCGGCGTCGACCTGTCCGGCCGGGACATCGGTCATCGCGTCGATCTGACCGCCCTTGAGGGCGTTCAGCTGCGCCGTGGAGTCGTTGAAGTCGGTGATCGTCACCGTGTCGAACCAGGGCGAACCGTCACCGCGCCAGTAGTTCGGGTTGCGCTCGTGGACGCTCTCCTGGCCGGGGGTGAAGCTCTTCAGCTTGTAGCAGCCGGTGCCGATCTGCGTGGAGGGGTCGCCCTTGTACGCCTCGTACCCGACCGGGACCATGCCGAACGTGTAGCTGGCCAGGGTCTGCGGGACCGTCGAGTCCGGGCTCTTCAACGGCAGCTGGACCGTGTACTTGTCGATCTTCTTGATGTTCTTGATGTCCATCGTCGCGGTGGCGGCGAACCCGGTGAGCCCGTTGGCCTGCGTCCCGATGCGCTGCAGCGAGTAGATGACGTCGTCGGAGGTGAACGGCTTGCCGTTCTGGAAGTCGATGCCCTTGCGGATCTTGATCGTGTACTGCGTCGGGTTGTCCGCTTCGACACTCTCGGCGAGACCGTCGGTCTTCAGCTGGTAGTTGTCGTCGAAGGTCAGCAGCGTCTCGAACGCCGTCATCAACCGGGCCTGGTCGGGCTTGGTGACGATGTTCTGCCCGTCCATCATGTCCTTCGAGCCACCGCCGGTGACGCCCAGCCGGAAGTTGCCACCCTGCTTCGGGGTCCCGGCTGCACCGGACGAGTCGCCGCCTCCGGAGGGGCTCGGCGAGCTCCCGCCACAGGCCGCGAGCGTGGCTGCCATCGCGACGCCACCGGCGCCCATGACCATGCCGCGCCTCGATGGTGTCCAGAGGCCGTCGGGCCTCTCGTTGACCTGCCAGCGCTGCTGTCCGGATCCGGTCATAAGTAGGGCCTCCCCACGGCCGGACTGCGATTGGCTGCCACCCTGTCGGTGGGGCCGCGCTCCGGGTGTTCACATGATGAATGCAGGGTTCACATACCTGTCAAGCATTCCACGCCGAAATGAGCGGCTGGGATGATATTGAAACCTCCAATTCCGGGGTCGAGCGGAGAAAGGGTGCGCCATGAGCAACAACGGCGTCGTGACGGACCTGGACACCTTCCGCGAACCGCAGCGTTCGTTCCACCACGTCGAGGTGCCCGCACCCGCGCCGCGCCCCTGGCCGAGCGACCTGCGACCACTCGCGGCGACGGTCGTCGGGGCGGGGCGGGAGATGGGCATCGACGACTTCCTCGCGATGACGTCGGCGACCTCGCTGGTGGTCGTCGTCGACGGAGTCCTCGTCCACGAGTGGTACGCCGACGGCGTCACCGCCGACGACCGGCTGCTGGGCAACTCCGCGACCAAGTCGGCGCTCGCGCTGGTGACCGGAGTGGCCGTCGCCGACGGTCGGCTGCCCGACCTCGATTCCCCGATCTCCGGCTTCGTGCCCGAGCTGGCCGGTGGGGGCTACGGCGCCGTCACCATCCGTCAGGTGCTGACCATGACGACGGGCGTGGGCTGGGTCGAGGACTACCACGACCCGGACAGCGCGGCGTCGAAGCTGATCCGCGCCTGGCGCGAGGGCCGTGGCGGCATCCGCGGCCGCGTCGCGGGAATCCCGCCGGGAGATCCGCCCGGCACCCGCTACGCCTACTGCAGTCCCGACTCGATGGTGCTGGACTGGGTGCGCGAGCGCGCGACGAGCCAGAGCTTCGTCGACGCCATGGCGCGATTGTGGCGAACCGTCGGTGCCGAGCGGCCGGCGGTCGTCGGCCTGGACGGCCCGGCGGAACGGGGCGGGGTCGCCATGGCGGCGGCCGCACTCGCGGTGACCGCCCGCGACTGGGCGAGGATCGGCTGGCTCCAGGTGGACGGCTCGTGGGACGGCGTGCCCGTGGTCGACCGCGACTGGGCCGACGCGAGCAGCCGCCCCGAGCGTCCGTTCCTCCGGCCGGGCCGGCTCCCGAGCACGATCACGACCCACGCCGGCTTCGGCTACCACTGGTGGCCGACCTCCGACGACGGGTCCCGGGTGATGGCCGACGGCATGCGCGGTCAGTTCGTCTACGTCGACCGACCGCGTCGGACCGTGGTGGTCAAGACCTCCGCGTGGCCGTACGAGGACGCCTGGTGGGACCGCCAGTGCCGCGACCTGTCCTACCTCGCGCTCCCCGCCATCGCCGAGGCTGCGGCGAGCGGAGCCGAGGCTCCGCGTCGCTGAGCATCGCTCGGAGTCGCCTGCCCGAACGCTTCGCACCATGCCACCATGAGCGCGTGGTGACCGAACCTGACGTCCGCGGTGAGGGCCCGGACGCCGTCCTCCCTGCTCGCGTGCAGTCGGTGGACCGTGCTCTCCGGCTGCTCGAGGTGGTGGCCGCGACCGCACCCCGCGGTGAGACCGTGACCGTCCTGGCCGCGCGCTGCGACATCAACCGCGCCACCGCCTGGCGCCTGCTCGGCACCCTCGAGGCGCGCGGCCTCGTCGAGCGCGAACCGTCCACGAACCGCTACCGCATCGGGCTCGCGATGATCCGGATGTCGGCGTCGGCGGGGTACGACGGACTGGTGCGCCGGACGCGCCACATCCTCGAGCGCGTCTCGGAGCAGACCGGCGAGACGGCCGATCTCGCCGTCGCCGGCCAGCACGGCGTCACCTACGTCGGCGAGGTGGCGCCACCCTCGGTGATGGCCATCAACTGGGTGGCCCGTGAGGTCCCGCTGCACGCGACGTCGACGGGCAAGGCGTTCCTGGCGTGGCTCCCTGCCGAGGAGGTGCACGGCCTGCTCGACGTACCTCTCCCCCGGTTCACCGACACCACGATGACCGACGTCGAGGCGCTCATGTCGCACCTGGGCGAGATCCGCGAGCGGGGGTACGCCGAGTGCGCCGGCGAGCTCGAGCCGGCGCTGTACGGCGTCTCGGCGCCGATCCTGAACGTCGACGGCCGGCCACTGGGGGTCTTCAGCATCTGGGGACCGGTGAGCCGGGTGCCCGTCTCCCGGTTCGACGAGCTCGGGCCGCTCGCGGTCGACGCCGCCGAAGAGGTCCGCGAGGCCCTGCTCGGCTGAGCTCCACGGTGTTTGACTCGCCGTTCAGTTTTACCCGCGAGTTCTCTTGACAAGTGCAGCCGACCGGAGAACCGTTTCAGATGATGCGACGCTCGTTCGCATCGTGGAACTCGTGCCATGCGGAACCGCGGACCCAGGAGGACTCACATGCCGGCACGCAAGGTCATCATCACCTGCGCGGTGACCGGGTCGGCCCACACCCCGACCATGTCGCCGAACCTCCCCTTCACGGTGGAGGACGTGGTCGACCAGTCGGTCGCCGCCGTCGAGGCGGGCGCCGCCATCATCCATCTCCATGCCCGCGACCCGCGAGACGGACGACCCACCGCCGAGCCCGCGGTGTTCCTGGACTACCTCAAGGGCATCAAGGACTCCACCGACGCCGTCGTGTCGATCACCAGCGGCGGCGGCACCGGGATGTCGGTGGAGGATCGCCTGCGGGTGATCTACGAGACCCGCCCCGAGCTGTGCACGCTGAACCTCGGCACGTTCAACTACGGCAGCTTCGGGATGATCCCGAAGTACGAGGGCCAGTGGAAGTTCGACTGGGAGAAGCCGTACCTCGAGAGCACCCGCACCGAGCCGTTCGTCAGCACCTTCGCCGACATCGAGCACATGCTCACCGACGTCCGGAAGCAGACCGGCTCGCGCTTCGAGTACGAGGCCTACGACATCGGCCACCTCTACACGCTGGCCTACTACCTCGACCAGGGGCTCGTGGAGCCGCCGATCTTCCTGCAGACGATCCTGGGCGTGATGGGTGGCATCGGCGCGCACGTCGAGCACCTGGCGCACATGAGGTCGACCGCCGACCGGCTGCTGGGCGACGCCTACGAGTGGTCGGTCCTCGGCGCCGGACGCGACCAGTTCAACATGATCACGGCCTCGGCCGTGATGGGCTCGCACGTGCGGGTCGGGCTCGAGGACGGCCTCTTCATCGGCCGCGGCCAGCTGGCCGAGTCGAACGCCGAGCAGGTCGCCAAGATCCGCCGCATCCTCGCCGAGCTCTCGATCGAGGTCGCCACGCCGGAGGAGGCGCGCCAGATCCTCGGTCTCAAGGGCCTCGACCAGGTCGGCTGGTGACGGGCCGCGCTCCCGCGGACGCAGTCAGGAAGGTCACGGTCGTCGGCACCGGCGTCATCGGTGGCGGCTGGGCCGCGCACTTCCTGCGTCGCGGGTACGACGTCGTCGCCTGGGACCCCGGGCCCGATGCGCAGGACCGGCTGTCCGCCCTGCTCGACACGGCCTGGCCCTCGCTGGAGAGGCTCGGTCTGAGCCCGGGCGCCGGCCGCGACCGGCTCCACTGGGCGACCACGCTCGAGGAGGCCCTCGCCGACACCGACTTCGTCCAGGAGTCCTCGCCCGAGGTGCTGGGGTCCAAGGTCGCCCTGCTCGCCGAGGTCGACCGGCTGACCGACCCGGAGGTGGTCGTCGCCTCGAGCACCTCGGGTCTCCTGATGTCCGACATGGCGGCGGACTGCACCAACCCGGGCCGCTTCCTCGTGGGTCACCCGTTCAACCCGCCCTACCTGATCCCGCTCGTGGAGGTCGTCGGCGGCGGGAAGACCGACCCCGAGGCCGTCTCCTGGGCCGACGAGTTCTACACCGTCGCCGGCAAGACGTCGCTGACCATGGACCAGGAGGTGTCGGGCTTCGTCGGCAACCGCCTGCAGGAGGCCCTCTGGCGCGAGGCGCTGCACATGGTGGAGTCCGGGCAGGCGACAGTGCAGCAGATCGACAACTCGATCGCCTACGGCCCCGGACTCCGCTGGGCGATCATGGGACCGATGCTGACCTTCCACCTCGCCGGCGGCCCCGGCGGCATCGGCCACATGCTCGACCACTTCGGGCCGGCACTGCTGGAGCCGTGGACGCGGCTCCAGGCGCCCGAGCTCACCGCGGACCTGCGCAACCGCGTGGTCGCCGGGGTCGAGGAGGAGGCCGGCGGGCGCACCGTGGCCGAGCTCGAGCAGAAGCGCGACGCCTTCCTGGTCGACCTGCTCCTGCTGCTGGACAAGTACCGCGACGACCGCGATGCCTGAGCAGGCCCCGTTCACGGCGTACCGCGAACCGGTGCGCCCGGAGTGGCTCGACTACAACGGCCACCTCAACGACGCCAGCTACGCGATCGTGCTCACCCGGGCGCACGAGCTCCTGCTGGACCACCTCGGCCTGAGCGCGGCGTACCGCGAGAGCCACCAGGCGTCGATGTTCACCGTCGAGATGCACCTGCGGTACGTCGCGGAGGTCTCCGCCGGTCAGACCCTGACCGCCTCGACGACCGTGGTCGAGGCCGACCACAAGCGGCTTCGCCTCCACAGCGAGCTGTTCGCCGACGGTGTGCTCGCTGCCACGGGCGAGTGCCTCTACCTGCACGTCGACACGGTGGCCGGCCGGACCGCTCCCTTGCCGGAGGACCGGCAGGCGGCGGTCGACGCCCTGCGTGAGGCTCACGCCGAGCTGCCCAGGCCCGACCACCTCGGGCTCGGCGTCGGAGCCCGGCCGTGAGCAACCAGAGCGGGCGGATCACCACGCCGTACGAAGGGCGCGCGGCGGTGTGGGACGACGGCGCCGAGATCCCGGCGCCCCTACGCCTGCACGAGACCACCGCTCCCCCCGAGTGGATGGACTACAACAACCACATGAGCGAGTCGTGCTTCCTGCTCGCCTTCGGCGACAGCGCCGACGCGTTCTTCCGCTTCATCGGCATCGACGAGGCGTACCGCGCTGCGGGCCACTCGCTGTACACCTCGCAGACGCACCTGCACCACCGGCAGGAGGTCTCGCTCGGTGAGCCCCTGGTCATGACGCTGCAGGTGCTGGACCACGACCGGCGTCGGCTGCACATCTACCACGAGATGCGGCACGGCGAGACCGATGCCCTGATCGCCATGGCCGAGCAGCTGCTCGCGCACGTCGACATCGGGGCCGGTCGGTCCTCGGACATGCCCGAGGACCTCTACGAGCACATCGTGGCCATCCGGCGGGCGCACGCCGGGCTGCCGCAGCCGGCCGTGGTCGGCCACCCCATCGCCATCAGGCACAGCCGGTAACGAACACGAGGAGCGGGCCATGGACTTCGGTCTGGACGACGAGCAGCGAGCCATCGTCGACACGGTGCGGACCTTCGTGCAGCGCGAGCTGTACCCGCACGAGGAGGAGGTGGACCGGACCAACGAGGTCACCCAGGAGCTCGCCTCCCAGATCCGCAAGCGCGCCATCGAGGCCGGGCTCCACGCCGCGAACATGCCGGACGAGCTCGGTGGCGGTGGGCTGGACGCCGTGAGCATGACGCTGGCCGAGCGCGAGCTGGGCAAGACCAGCTACGCCCTGCAGTGGTTGGTCGCCCGTCCCAGCAACATCCTCCAGGCATGTGAGGGCGACCAGCGCGACCGCTACCTGATGCCGGCCATCCGCGGCGAGCGCTACGACTGCCTCGCGATGACCGAGCCCGGTGCCGGCTCCGACGTGCGGTCGATGACCACGCGCGCCGTGCGCGACGGGGACGACTACGTCATCGACGGCACCAAGCACTTCATCAGCCATGCTGACAAGTCGGACTTCGTGATCCTGTTCGCCACGACCGGGACCGAGGAGGTGCGGGGCCGGAAGGCCAACCTGATCACGGGCTTCCTGGTCGACCTCGACACGCCCGGGCTGACCGTCGTCCCCGGACCGAAGAGCGTGTCGCATCGCGGCTACCACCACAGCGAGCTGGTCTTCGAGGGCTGCCGCGTCCCCGCGGCCAACCGGCTCGGCGAGGAGGGCCGCGGCTTCGACCTGATGGGCGAGTGGCTCGGCGCCAGTCGGCTCACCGTCGCCGCGACCAGTGTGGGGCGCGCCCGCCGGGTGGTGGACATGACGACCCAGTGGGCGGCGGACCGGCAGCAGTTCGGGCAGCCGATCGGCCGGTTCCAGGGCGTGGGCTTCCAGCTCGCCGACATGGTCACCGAGCTGGAGGCGGCCGAGCTGCTCACGCTGCGCGCTGCGTGGAAGCTCGACCAGGGCACGATGACCGACCAGGATGCCGCGATGGCCAAGGTGTTCGCGTCGGAGGCACTGGGCCGGATCGCCGACAGCGCGTTGCAGATCCACGGGGGCATGGGCCTGATGGAGGAGCTGCCGATCGAGCGGTTCTGGCGCGACGCCCGCGTCGAGCGGATCTGGGACGGCACCAGCGAGATCCAGCGCCACATCATCTCGCGGTCGCTCCTGCGGCCGCTCGGCGCCTGACGGCGAGGCCCGACGACATGCCGGAGCCGGTATACAGCGAGGTCGCCGACGGCGTCCTCGTCGTCACCCTGGACCGCCCGACCGCGAACGCGATCGACGTCGCGACGAGCCGAGCGCTGTACGACGCGTTCGCCCGCCTCGAGCAGGACCCCGCCCTGCGCGTGGGCGTCGTGACCGGAGGCGGCGATCGCTTCTTCTCGGCCGGCTGGGACCTGAAGGCCGCCGCTGCGGGTGAGGCCGTCGACGCCGACCACGGCCCCGGTGGCTTCGCGGGGCTGACCGAGCTGTTCGACCGCCGCAAGCCGGTGATCGCTGCCGTCAACGGTCTCGCGCTCGGTGGTGGTCTCGAGCTGGCCCTGGCCGCCGACCTCATCGTCGCCGCCGACCACGCCGAGCTGGCCCTGCCCGAGGTGCGGGTCGGCGTCGTGGCCGACTCCGGCGGTCTGCTCCGGCTGCCGCGACGGCTTCCCGAGGCGATCGCCCGGGAGCTGTTGCTGACCGGTCGCCGGATGAACGCCGAGGAGGCGGGCCGGTGGGGCTTGGTCAACCGGGTCGTCCCGGGAGCCGACCTCATGGACGCGGCGCTCGGGCTCGCTGCCGAGATCACCGCCGGCGCCCCGCTCGCCGTGGCCGCGATCCAGGAGGTGCTGGCCGCGACCGCGGGCCTCGAGGTGCGCGAGGCGTTCACGCACCTGCGGTCGGGCGAGCTCACGGCGTACCAGGCCATGCTGGCCTCGGAGGACGCGGTCGAAGGACCACGCGCCTTCGCCGAGAAGCGGTCGCCGGAGTGGAGGGGGCGCTAGCCCCGCGGCCTGCGCGCCCACCCGCGACGCGGTTCGGCGTGGCCCTCGGCTCCGGCTCCGTCGGGTCGGCTCGCCTCGGGCTCACCCGCCCGGACGACGATGACTCCGCCCAGGAGCAGCACGCCTCCCAGGAGCTGGACCGCGCTGGGGAGCTCGCCGAGCAGGACCCAGGCGAAGACGACGCTGAACAGCACCTCGAGCAGTGCGACGAACGACGCCAGGCGCGCCCCGAGCAGCCGGCTCGCGAGGATCCCCGCGACGTAGGACACGGCCGCGGTGACGACGCCGAGCGCCAGCAGGGGGACCCACCAGGCCACGCTCACGCCGTTGTACGTCGCGTCGCCGGTCCCGGCGGTCATCTCGACCAGTCCGAGCAGCCCTGCCAGAGCCAGCGCGACCGAGCCGACCACCAGTCCGCCGGCCGCCAGCACGATCGGAGACAGGCCGTTGTCCTCGCCCGAGGACACCACGAAGAAGAACGCGCACCCGACCATGCCGCCCAGTGCCCAGAGCACACCGATGCCGTCGACGGAGCCGACCGAGAGGACGTTCAGCACCAGGAGCAGACCGGCGATCGCCACGGCCGCGCCCGTGATCGTGAGACGAGTGGGGGTCTGGCGGTGCCGAGCCCAGAGCCAGCCGACGACGGCGATCGGCGCGGCGTACTCGATCAGGATCGCGATCGCCACGGGAAGCCGCTCGATGGCGTTGAAGTAGGCGAACTGCACCCCGGCGCCGGCGACCAGACCGAAGGCGAGCAGGAAGGGGGCGTTGGCTCGCAAGAGGTACCAGCGGCCACGCAGGGCGACCAGCGCCGGCCCGGTCAGCGCGACCGCGCCGATCCCGAGCCGGCAGAGCACGAGCGCCGCGGGCGACCACCCGGTGTCGAGCAGACCGGCCGCCAGCGCGCCGGAGAGGCCGAACGACGCCGCCGCCAGGACCGCGAAGGCGAGACCGGCGCGCGCGCGACGAGCGGCCACGACCTGGGTGTCATGAGTCATCGTCGCCATGACACATGACGTTAGGCCGGTTCATGTAATCTGTCAATGTGGTTTTCACCCATGACACCGAGGCGTCGCTCCTGGCTGCCGTGGCGTTGGTGAACTCCGCGGCCACTCCGGACACGCTGACCACCGTGGAGGAGCTCGACGACTTCCTCGACGAGCACCGGTTCACCGGCAGCCGGGTGGGCGACGCCGCCGAGCTGGCC
>DATBDF010000109.1:0-4339 GCA_036270075.1 Nocardioides sp. | reverse complement strand
ATCCTGGGCAAGATCGCGCCGTACTTCCTCCTTGCCTCGCTCGACATGATCGTGGTCACCGTGCTCGGGATCATCCTGTTCGGGGTCCCGTTCAACGGCAACGTCCTTGCCTTCGCACTCGGCGGCGCGATCTTCCTGTTCGTGGTGCTCGGGATCGGGGTCTTCATCTCGACGATCTCGCAGACCGCCGGGCAGGCGATCCAGACGGCGTTCCTCGTGCTGATGCCGCAGATCCTGCTGTCCGGGATGATCTTCCCGCTCGACGCGATGGCAGTGGGGGTGCGGTGGATCGGCTACCTGCTGCCGCTGACCTACTTCACGATCATCTCCCAAGGGATCATGCTGCGCGGCGCCTCCATCGCCTCGCTGTGGTACGCCTACGTGATCCTGGCCGTGATGGCCGTGGTCGTCTTCACCGGTGCGACCCTGCGGTTCCGCCGCGACCTCGCACCCGGTGGTAAGTCGCGTGCGGGCGAGTCTCCCGGGACGTCGCCGGACACGCCCTCGACGCCGGCAGGTGCGGGGACGCCGGCGGGCGGTGCCTCGTGACCTACGGCGTCCGATCCGTCACCGTCTCGTTCGGCGACCTACGCGCGCTCGACGACGTCACCGTCGAGGTCGCCCCGGGCTCGATCGTCGCCGTCGTCGGTGGGGACGGTGCCGGCAAGACCACCTTGTTGCGCACCCTGGTCCGTGAGATCCGTCCGGACCGAGGTGAGGCCACCGCGCCCCCGAAGACCGACATCGGATTCCTGCCGGCCTCCTCGGGCAGCTGGGCCTCGCTGACGGTCGCTCAGAACCTCGACTTCGCCGGAGGCGTGTTCGGCCTCAACGGCGAAGCCCTCGCGAGGCGCCGGGACCTGCTGCTTGCAGGAGCCGGCCTCACCCGGGCCGCCGACCGGTTGGCCTCCCAGCTGTCGGGCGGGATGCGGCGCAAGCTCGGGTTCTGCATGGCGATCGTCGGAGACCCGGCGCTCCTGGTGCTCGACGAGCCGAGCACGGGTGTGGACCCGGTCAGCCGGATCGACCTGTGGCGGCTCGTCTCCGAGGCGGCAGCGGCCGGCACGGCGGTGATCATGTCGACCACCTACCTGGACGAGGCCGAGCGTGCGGCCCACCTCGTCGTCCTGGACGCCGGCGACATCCTGGTCCAAGGGCCCTACGACTCCGTGCGCGCCGACTTCCCCGGGACCGTCACCGAATCGGACATCCAGGTCCGGCCGGAGTGGTCCTGGCGACGAGGCCGACAGCGGCACGAGTACTGGCCCGACGGCGACCCGCCCACCCACCTCGACGTCGTCGATCCCGATCTCGAGGACATCGTCATCGCCTTGTCGCTCGTACGCCGGAATCGCGTCGGGGCGGCGTCATGACAGCCGGGGTCGTGGTCCGAGCCGACGCGGTGATCCGGAGGTTCGGGTCCTTCACCGCCGTCGACACCGTGTCCATGCACGTCGAGCCCGGCGAGGTCGTCGGCCTGCTCGGCGCCAACGGCGCCGGCAAGACCACGCTCATCCGGATGCTGCTGGGACTGATCACCACCACCGCCGGCGACGTGGAGGTTCTCGGTGGCCCACCCGACCGCGCCCATCGACGCCGACTGGGCTACGTCCCGCAGAACCTCGGCCTGTACCGCGACCTGACCGTCAGCGAGAACCTGGCGTTCATCGCCGAGTCCTTCGGCGCGACCCGGCCGACGATCCCGGACGACCTGCGGCGCTACGCCGACGTCCTCGTCGGGGCGATGCCCCTCGGAGCACAACGCCAAGCGGCGTTCGTCGCCGCGCTCTCGCACCAGCCCGAGGCCCTCCTGCTCGACGAACCGACGTCCGGCGTGGACGCCCTCTCCCGCGCCGCCCTGTGGGACACCATCCGGGCACAGTCCGACCACGGGGTCGGCGTCCTGGTCACCACCCACTACATGCAGGAAGCCCAGCAGTGTGACCGTCTGCTGCTGATGTCCGACGGCAGGCTCGTCGCCCAGGGCAGCGAGGCGGACATCATCGGGAGCACCCGAGCGCTCGCCGTGCACACCGACGACTGGGCCACCACCTTCGCCGCGCTCAACGACGCGGGCGCACCCGTGATCCTGGACGGACGCGCCGTCCGGGTCGCCGACACCGGCCCCGACGAGCTGCAACGCGTGCTCGACGCCGCCGGCATCCACGCCACGATCACACCCGTCCCCGCCACCATCGAGGAACGGATGCTCGTGCTCGCCCGTGCGGCATCCCCGTCGTAGTCCGGACGTGCCGCGGCCCGGGCGCGATGCGACGAAGAGTCTCCGCGCAGGCGCCGAGACTCTTCGGTGGGTGGTGCTGGTCTGTGACGGGTGTTGGTTGGTTGGTGGAGCTGGCGGGAATCGAACCCGCGTCCTCGAGCGTCGAACCAGGTCTTCTCCGGGTGCAGTCAGCGATGTCGTTTTCTCGGCCCCGGTGCTCGCGCTGACGCGTCACCGACAGGCCCAGTCAGGATCAAGTCCCGCTCACCCCTCCTGACAGGAGATGAGCAGCAAGCCTTCTAGATGAGGCCTGGGTCCGGGTCGAAGGCGGTTACCCGGTCAGACCCTTCGTTCACCGCAATCAGGCGGCGAGAGCGAAGTCAGTGCGATTTGCCTTGGCACTTATAGGTTTCCGGCGAACGTTTACGAGATGACGCCGGCTTCTCGACCCGCTTCCCCTGGAACTGACGTCCCAAGTCGAAACCGATCAGCCCCTTGTGGTGTTGTCAACGTGCTCAGTCTACGGGGAGGAACGCTCCGGCGACGACTCGCATTCCTCAACCAGTCCCCCGAACAGGCCGGCGCCGTTGCGCCAGCACACGTCACGCAGCCATTCGTCCCCGAGGTCCAGCCGCACCAGGCCGACGAGCTGCTCGGCGTACGGGTAGGGGATGTTGGGGAAGTCCGAGCCGAGCAGGACCTTCGGCTGGAGGTCGCGGAGTCGCGGGACGAGCGCGGTCGGGAACGCCGCGCCGAGCCGGTCGAAGAAGGGCGTGAAGGCCATGGTGGTGTCGACACGCACGTGTTCGTGAGCCGCTGCGAGGTCGAGGAACTCGGCGTACTCCGGGGCGCCGAGGTGGGCGATCACCAGCGCCAGCCTCGGGTGCGCCCGGAGCAGGTCCGTGACCGGTCCAGGTCCGGTGAACGGCGTGCCGACCGGGCCGGAGCCGGCATGGAGCACGACCGGCGATCCGGCGTCCTCGAGCACGCCCCACACGTCGTCGAGCAGCGGGTCGCGCACGTCGAACCCACCCACCTGGACGTGCACCTTGAAGATCTCGGCACCCGACTCGATCCGCCGCGCGACGTACGCCGCCGCGTCGGGCTCGGGATAGAAGGTGGCCGAGCGCAGGCACCCGGACGTCCGGTCGGCGAAGGAGAAGGACCAGTGGTTGAGGAACTCCGCCATGTCCGGCTTGTGCGCGTACGGCAGGGCCGAGAAGCGGCGTACGCCGAGCTTGCGCAGTGTCTGCACGAGCTCGTCGTCCGGCCCGCGGTACTGCAGGGGCCACTCATGTCCGATCAACGGCCCGGCCGTGTCGAACTGGTGCCGGACCTTCGCCGTCACCCGGGGCGGCAGGAAATGGGTGTGCACGTCGAAGAGCCCGGGAAGCCCGAGGTTGCATGCGAAGGCCGCTGGGTCGAGGGTCACAGGGGCTTGACCAGGATCAGGATCGGGTCCTCCTCACCGACCAGCTGCAGCTCGTTCACCGGGATGAGGCCTTGTGCGACGTAGAACTCGCGCGTACGCGCGTAACCCTCGTCGTCGTCCGTCGGGCCGACGGTGTGCACCTCGAGGATCTTCACACCCGCCCCGCGGAGGTCGGACTCGATCTCGGCCAGCAGCGCCCGGCCGACGCCCTGCCGGTGCCGGTCACGGCGTACGGCGATCAGGTGCAGCTCACGCGAGGGCGGGAAGTGCTCGTTGAGCAGCGCCACCCCGATGACGTCGTCACCGTCGAGAGCGAGGTAGGACGGCAGCCGACCGGCCGACTCGACGTAGTTGGCGTTGGCCTCGGGGATGCCGAACCAGTCGGGGATGGTGGCCAGGATGTCCCGGACGGCGTCCGGGTCCTGGCGGCGCACCACCGCGATCGGCATCAGTCCGTGTAGCCCTTCATCCGGCGCCCGACCGCCTGCTCCTTCTCGCGGTTCGCCTGCCGCTCCGCCAGTGCGTGCCGCTTGTCGTAGGACTTCTTGCCTCGGGCGAGGCCGATCTCGACCTTCGCGCGGCCGTCCTTGAAGTACAGGGAGAGCGGCACCAGCGTGTAGCCCTTGTCCCCGATCTTGCGCTCGATCTTGGCGATCTCGGATCGGTTGAGGAGGAGCTTGCGCCGG
>DATBDF010000108.1:0-22458 GCA_036270075.1 Nocardioides sp. | reverse complement strand
GACGGACGGGTGGTCGGCGACCTGACACGCCGTCCGTCCTCCCATCGAGTGCCCGACCAGGACCATCGGCAGCGGTCCGAGCGCGGCCCCTGTTCCGTCGATTGCCCAGCGGGCGTCGGCGACCTTGTCCGTGCCGTCGTCGTTCCAGCCGATCGAGCGGTAGCGGAGGAGCCGGACCGCCACGCCTGCGTCGTGCAGCCGGCGGGCCAGGGTCCGTCCGAGTGCGGCGCCACGCTGCCAGGAGAGACTGCGCCCGGTCACCGGCGCGCGGGAGCTCTCCTTGCCCCCGTGCAGCACCAGCACCGCTGCCCACGGGTTCTCGACCCTGTCCAGGACCGTCACGACGGGAGCGGCCGACGCGGGCTCGGTCACGGTCGTCTCCTGTCGGCGGTCGTTGGCAGGATAGGCCCCATGGGCGAACCGCGATCGGCGACTCCCGAGGCCAAGGACCGGCACCGTCAGCTGAGCGAGGAGATCGAGGACGCCCGCTGGCGCTACTTCGTGCTCGACGACCCGACGCTCGATGACGCGGACTACGACCGGCGCCTGCGCGGGCTCCAGGGGCTCGAGGAGGAGTTCCCGGAGCTGCGCACGCCAGACTCACCGACGCAGAAGGTCGGGGGAGGGATCTCCACCGAGTTCACCGCTGTCGACCACCTCCGGCCCATGGAGAGCCTCGACAACGCCTTCACCTACGACGAGCTCGCGTCGTGGTATGCGCGTCTCGCCCGCGACGGCGTCGAGAGCCCGGCGCTCCTGTGCGAGCTCAAGGTCGACGGGCTCGCGATCAACCTGCTCTACGAGCGCGGCCGGCTGACCCGGGCGCTCACCCGTGGCGACGGCCGCACGGGTGAGGACGTCACTCCCAACGTCCGCACCATCGACGCCGTGCCGGACCGCCTGACGGATACGGACGAGTTCCCCGTGCCGGCGCTGCTCGAGGTGCGCGGAGAGGTGTTCTTGCCGGTCGAGGCGTTCGAGCGACTCAACGAGTCGTTGATCGACGCGGGCAAGCCCCCGTTCGCCAACCCGCGCAACTCGGCGGCGGGCTCGCTGCGCCAGAAGGACCCGCGGGTCACCGCATCCCGAGCGCTCGGGATGGTCTGTCATGGCATCGGCGCGCGCGAGGGGTTCGAACCGCTCGCGCAGTCGCATGCCTACGAGGCCCTGGCGGCCTGGGGTCTGCCCACCTCGAGCAAGGTCGAGGTCGTCGACACGCTCCAGAAGGTGCAGGCCTACATCGAGAACGCCGGCGAGCACCGGCACACGATCGTGCCCTACGAGATCGACGGCGTGGTGGTCAAGGTCGACGAGGTCACGTTGCAGCGCCGGCTCGGCTCGACCTCGCGCGCCCCCCGGTGGGCGATCGCCTTCAAGTACCCCCCTGAGGAGGTCAACGCCAAGCTCCTGCGGATCGCGGTGAACACCGGGCGTACGGGGCGGGTGACCCCATTCGGGATCATGGAGCCGACCAAGGTCGCCGGGTCCACGGTGGAGCGGGCGACGTTGCACAACGCCCACGAGGTGAAGCGCAAGGACGTCCGCGAGGGTGACACGGTCGTGCTCCGCAAGGCCGGTGACGTGATCCCCGAGATCGTGGGTCCGGTGCTCGGGCTCCGGCCCGAGGGGCTCGCCGAGTGGGTGATGCCGACCGTGTGCCCGTCGTGCGGCACGACCCTCGCCCAGCAGAAGGAGGGGGACAAGGACCTTCGGTGCCCCAACACCCGGTCCTGTCCGGCTCAGCTGCTCGAGCGGGTCTACCACGTCGCGAGCCGCGGTGCGTTCGACATCGAGGGACTCGGGTCCGAGGCGGCGCACGCGCTGCTCGACGCGGGAGTGATCTCCGACGAGGGCGACGTGTTCGACCTCGACCGCGACAAGCTGCTGAAGACCGACCTGTTCACCCGCGCCCCCAAGAAGAACGAGGACGGTGCCCAGCTGAGCGCGAACGGCGTGGGGCTGCTGGCCAACCTGGGGCAGCGGAAGCAGGTCCCCCTCTGGCGCGTGCTCGTGGCGCTGTCGATCCGGCACGTCGGCCCGACCGCGGCCCGGGCGTTGGCCACCGAGTTCGGCTCGATGGCCGCGATCCGCGGGGCCTCGGAGGAGCAGCTGGCCGCCGCCGAGGGGGTCGGGCCGACGATCGCCGAGTCCGTCATCGAGTGGTTCACCGTCGACTGGCATCGTGCGATCGTCGACAAGTGGGAGGCCGCGGGCGTCAGCCTGGCTGACGCGCGCGACGAGTCGACGCCGCGCACGCTGGAGGGGCTCACGATCGTGGTCACCGGCTCGCTGGTCGACTTCTCCCGAGACTCGGCGAAGGAGGCGATCGTCTCCCGCGGCGGCAAGGCGGCCGGCTCGGTGTCGAAGAACACCGACTACGTCGTGGTCGGCGACAACGCCGGCACCAAGGCCGACAAGGCCGAGCAGCTCGGGGTCGCGATCCTCGACGAAGGCGGCTTCAAGGCGCTGCTGGAGAGCGGGCCGAGCGGACTCTGACCGCTAGCCGACGGCCGTCGGGAGGATCCGGTCCCAGGAGCGCACCAGCGTCTCGAGGTGTCCGAGGCCCGGCATGACGTTCAGCGCGGCGTCGTCGAGGTGATCGGCCAGCCAACGGCCGTTGCGGGGCGGCGCGTTCTGGTCACGCGCGCCGTACCAGAGGGTCACCGGACAAACGATGTCCTCGACCCGGAACGCCCAGGGGGCGAACACGAGCGCGGCGTCCGAGACGTACCCGTCCGGCACCCCGATCGCCTCGCGTGCTGCGGCGGCCACCTCCTCGGTGGGTCCGTCGACGAGGACGCGGTCCTCGGCCGGGAGCGAGCCCAGCCATCGCGTCGCGACCCGGTCGTCGTCGTGGTCCGCGGGGTCGATCCGGGCGCGCCAGGCGAGGAACTCGGGACGCACGCGCTCGACGTTCTCCTCGAGGGAGCCGGCCGCCAGGCTCCGGAAGAGCTCGCGACCCGCCTCGTCGAGATCGTCGCGGGGGTACGCCGGGTCCATCCGCGGCGCCTCACCGGGAGCTGCCACCACGGTCACCCGAGAGACCCGCTCGGGCAGCAGCGCGCCGCACGCGAGCGCGAACGTGCCGCCGACCGACATGCCGAGCACACCGATCTTCTCCAGCCCCAGGGCGTCCGCCAGCTCCGAGGTGTCGTCCACGACCCGCTGGTACGAGGGCGGCGCGGGCGTCGAGGCGCCGTACCCGGGTCGGTTCGCCGCGATGAGCCGGATACCGGCCCTGCGGGCGGCGTCGTGACCGCTCCAGGCGGCCCGCCGCGTGTCGGGGCAGCCGTGGAAGAACAGCACCGGCATGCCGGCGGGCGCTCCACCCTCGGACCACTGCAGCGTCCGACCGTCACGCAGCGACGTGCGGGGCACGACCGCGTCAGGCCGGTCCAGGCGATGGCGGGGTTGCGCGGGGGCCCAGCTGTCCGCCCTCGACGCGCCAGAGCTGGGCGAACAACGTCGCGGCGAGCACGAGGAGCACGAAGGCCATCAGACGGTGGCCGCCGGCCACGGACCACACCGTGAGCAGCACCATCACCGAGATCAGGACGATCAGGCCGCGCTTGGTGTTGGCCGCTCGGGCGAAGCCGATCGCGCAGCGCTCGGCGAGCCCGAGCCGCCTGAACATGACCTCGCGGTCGGGCATCGGGATGTGGAGCTCGCCGGGCACCGCCGAGTCGAGCGTCTCCGCCAGCCGGTCCCCGTTGACCCACTGACGCGCCTCCATCTCGAGGACCGAGCCGTCGCGGCCCACGAGGCGTCGGGTGCCGTCACGGTAGGCGAACAGCCCGGCCACGTCTTCGATCCGCATGGCGCGGGCGGTGGTGCCGTCGACCGTCTCGGCGACCTGGTCGTCGACCGAGAACGTCGTGAGATCCGCCGGCCAGTTGACGTGGCTGTGGCGCTTGCCCTCACCGGCCGGCTCGGCGTCGGGGAACGAGACGAGCTTCAGCCCGCGCAGGAGCTTGGCGTCCTCGGGCAGTCCGACCAGCAGCGTGGCCTCGAGCTCGCGGGCCGCGCTGTCGACGAGCTGCGGGTCGGTGCCGCGCAGCTGGTCGAGCATCTCCTCGTGGGTGAGTGGGACGCGGTCGCTCAGCGCGGCGTACGCCGACTCGAGCGCGACGTCGGCCAGCGCCTGGGGCGAGTCGAGCCGGGTCAGCCGCTGCTGAACCGCCTCCTCCACCCAGGCGCGCGGCACGCCTTCCTCCGCCAGCCGGCGGACGA
This sequence comes from Nocardioides sp., assembly GCA_036270075.1. GTDB lineage: Bacteria > Actinomycetota > Actinomycetes > Propionibacteriales > Nocardioidaceae > Nocardioides. The sequence continues at coordinate 18,228 of DATBDF010000108.1, read as the reverse complement.
CGTCACGACCAGCGTTCGAGACGGAGGCCAGGATCTCCGGCACGACGTCCGAGCCGCCGCCGACGACGAGGTGCTGGTCATCGACCTCGACCATGCTCGACCACGGCGCGTAGGCGCCGCCGAGGCGCTGCCGGAGCCCGTCGTGGACCGAGCGCTCGAGGATGCCGGGCAGGAAGGTCGCCTCGTGGGTGCGCGAGACCACGCCGCTCAGAGTCAGACCGGCGTCGTCGCGGTACGCCGCGGGAAGCAGTCGCGTCACCGGCTCGCTCGGCGTGGGTGGGAGGTACTCGCCGCCGGGGAGCGGGAGCTTGAGGTCGGCGGGGGGCGGTCCGTCGAGCACCAGGATCGCGTTGGCGGCGTTGAACACGCGCCACGCACGCTCGGCCAGGAGCTCGGGGGTCGCCCGCAGGGCGCCGACCTCCGAGTAGCTGGTGACGCCGGGTCCGGTGGCGCCGTACCGCCACGTCAGCGAGCGGATCAGCGGGTCGTGCCGGCGGTGGGCGCGGGCCTGGAGGACGCCGCGCTCCCGGGCCAGCAGCCGGAAGTCGGGCTCGGCGACCCAGCGGCACAGGGCCCCGAGGTTCGCCACGAGCTCGTCCGGGCCACCGAAAGCCGCGAAGCGGGTCAGCAGCATCGAGACCTCGCCGTTGATCGGCCGGCTCAGGGACTCGCGGTCGAGCAGGGCGAGGTGCTCCAGCAGGTGGAGCCAGCCGGTCTCGTGCAAGGGCTCGTCGGCCTGTCCCTGCCGGAAGATCAAGTGGGCAGCGGAAGCCGGACGTCCCATGTCCACGTAGAAGCACAGGACGCCCGACACGTCGGTCTCGCGGACCGTGTGGAGTGCGGTATTCATGGTCAGCCTGGGGGGTGGCTAGGGGGTTCTCGGTTCAGCACGCTAGCCCGAGCGCCACACCGGCGTGACCGGTTTGGCCAACCTGTGACGCAGATGGTCGGTCAAATTTTGCCGTCAGCTCTCGAAGGCCATGCCGGTCCGAAGCCGTTGACGAGCTCGGGTGACTCGGCGTCCGCGCGTGGTCGCGCCATCGTCGCCTCCACCAGGGTCGTCGGGGCGTCGTCACCTCGGCAGATGCCGTCACGTCACCGAATGGTTGGGTCCGGGGCCGTCTCCCTAGGATGAACGCATGCCCGAGTCCCCCGAGCACACGATCACGCGCGAGGAGGTGGCGCACCTCGCCGACCTCGCTCGGATCGACCTGACCGACACCGAGCTCGACCATCTCGCGCCGCAGCTGAGCGTGATCCTGGAATCGATCGCCTCGATCCAGGGGGTCGCCGGCGACGACGTCCCGCCGACCTCCCACGCCCTGCCGCTGACCAACGTCTTCCGTGACGACGTCGAGCGCCCCTGCCTGACCGCGGAGGAGGCGCTGAGCGGCGCGCCCGAGGTCGAGCAGCAGCGGTTCAAGGTGCCGCACATCCTGGGAGACGAGCAGTGACGGGGGAGGGCGCGGCGGGACCAGCCCGGTCCGTGCGTGCCACGGCGGCGGACCTCTCTGCGGCGTTGGACGAGGGCAGGACCACCAGCGTCGAGGTCACCCGGGCCCACCTCGACCGGATCGCCGAGGTGGACGGCGACGTGCACGCCTTCTTGCACGTCGATGCCGAGGGCGCACTGATCGCGGCAGCCGAGTCCGACGAGCGGCGCGCGGCCGGACGGACCTGGAGCGCGCTCGACGGGATCCCGATCGCAGTCAAGGACGTGATGGCGACCCGTGGGCTGCCCACGACCTGCGGCTCGCACATCCTGGAGGGCTGGGTGCCGCCCTACGACGCCACCGTGGTCGCGCGGCTGCGCGGAGCAGGCCTGCCGATCCTGGGCAAGACCAACATGGACGAGTTCGCGATGGGCTCCTCGACCGAGCACAGCGCCTTCGGCCCGACCCACAACCCGTGGGACCTCACGCGCATCCCGGGCGGTTCGGGAGGGGGCAGTGCGGCAGCGGTCGCGGCGTACGAGGCACCGCTCGCGATCGGCACCGACACCGGTGGCTCGATCCGCCAGCCCGGCGCCGTCACCGGCACCGTCGGGGTCAAGCCGACGTACGGCGGGGTCTCGCGCTACGGCCTCGTCGCCCTGGCCAACTCGCTCGACCAGGCCGGGCCGGTCACCCGCACCGTGCTCGACGCGGCCCTGCTGCACGAGGTGATCGGCGGACACGATCCGCTCGACTCGACGTCGATCGAGCAGCAGCTCCCGGCCCTGGTCGACGCGGCACGTCGCGGCGCCGACGGCGACCTCACGGGGGTGCGGATCGGGGTCGTCCGCGAGCTGGGGGGCGAGGGCTACCAGACCGGTGTGCTCGCTCGCTTCGAGGAGTCGGTCGAGCTCATGACCAAGGCGGGCGCCGAGGTCGTGGAGGTCTCCTGCCCCCACTTCGTGCACGCGCTCGCGACGTACTACCTGATCCTGCCCGCCGAGGCGTCGTCGAACCTGGCGCGCTTCGACGCGATGCGCTACGGGCTCCGGGTCACGCCGGGCGGCGACCCGAGCGCGGAGGACGTCATGCGGGCGACGCGCGAGGCCGGGTTCGGCGACGAGGTGAAGCGGCGCATCATCCTCGGCACCTACGCGCTGTCGAGCGGCTACTACGACGCCTACTACGGCCAGGCGCAGAAGGTGCGTACCTTGGTGACCCGCGACTTCGAGGCGGCGTTCGAGCAGGCCGACGTGCTCGTGAGCCCGACGGCCCCGACGACCGCGTTCAAGATCGGCGAGAAGGTCGACGACCCGCTCGCGATGTACCTCAACGACCTGGCCACCATCCCGGCCAACCTGTCCGGCGTACCCGGCATCTCGATCCCGAGCGGCCTCGCCGACGAGGACGGGCTGCCGGCCGGCGTGCAGATCCTCGCGCCGGCGATGGCCGACGACCGGGTGTACCGCGTGGGTGCGGCGATGGAGGCCCTGTTGGTCCAGGAGTGGGGTGGGCGGCTGCTCGACGAGGCCCCGGAGCTGACCTCGCGAGGCGGCTCGCCCCTCGCCTCCTCAGGAACCGAGTGGGAGTCGTGACCGAGACCCTGCTGTCCTACGACGACGTGCTGGCGCAGTTCGACCCGGCGCTGGGGCTCGAGGTCCACGTCGAGCTGAACACCGCCACCAAGATGTTCTGCGGCTGCCCGACGGAGTTCGGCGCCGAGCCGAACACGCAGACGTGCCCCACCTGCCTCGGCCTGCCCGGCTCGATGCCGGTGGTCAACGCCAAGGCAGTGGAGGCGGCGATCCGGATCGGCCTGGCGCTGAACTGCGAGATCGCCTCGTGGTGTCGGTTCGCGCGGAAGAACTACTTCTATCCCGACATGCCCAAGAACTTCCAGACCTCCCAGTACGACGAGCCGATCGCGTTCAACGGCTCCATGGACGTCGAGGTGGACGGCGAGACCTACCGCGTCGGCATCGAGCGGGCCCACATGGAGGAGGACACCGGGAAGTCGACCCACATCGGCACCAGCGGCCGCATCCACGGCGCCGACTACTCACTGGTCGACTACAACCGCGCCGGCATCCCGCTGATCGAGATCGTGACCAAGCCGGTGCTGGGCACGGGTGCGAAGGCACCGGAGGTCGCGCGCGCCTACGTCGCCCAGCTGCGCGACCTGCTGCTCGGCCTCGGCGTGAGCGACGTCCGCATGGAGCAGGGGTCGCTCCGCTGCGACGTCAACCTGTCGCTCGCCCCCCGGGGCGCCGACGAGCTCGGCACCCGCACCGAGACCAAGAACGTCAACTCCCTGCGGTCGGTCGAGCGCGCCACCCGCTACGAGATGCAGCGGCACGCGGCGATCCTCGCGGGCGGCAGCACGATCCTCCAGGAGACCCGGCACTGGCACGAGGACACCGGGATCACGACCAGCGGACGGGAGAAGTCGGACGCGGACGACTACCGCTACTTCCCCGAGCCGGACCTGGTGCCGGTCGCCCCGAGTCGCGAGTGGGTCGAGCAGCTGCGCGTGGAGCTGCCCGAGCCGCCGCACGAGAGACGTGCGCGCCTGCAGGCCCTGTGGGGATTCTCCGACCTCGAGATGCGCGACACCGTCGGTGCCGGCGCCCTGGGACTGGTCGAAGAGACGATCGCGGCCGGAGCATCCCCCCAGGCCGCTCGGAAGTGGTGGCTGGGTGAGCTCGCGCGCCGGGCGAACGAGGCAGAGGTCGAGCTGCCGCAGGTGGGTGTCTCCCCGGCCGACGTGGCGCGGGTGCAGGCCCTCGTCGACGAGGGAACACTCAATGACAAGCTCGCGCGCCAGGTCCTCGACGGCCTGCTCGCCGGCGAAGGGACTCCCGACGAGATCGTGGCCGCGCGCGGTCTCGCGATCGTGTCCGACGAGGGTGCGCTCAGCGCCGCGGTGGACAACGCCATCGCGGCCGCCCCGGACGTCGCTGCGAAGATCCGCGACGGCAAGGTCGCGGCAGCCGGGGCCTTGATCGGTGCGGTGATGAAGGAGATGCGGGGTCAGGCCGACGCCAACCGTGTGCGCGAGCTGATCCTGGAGCGCCTGACGTAGCTCTCACCCGCCCGCGGGCGCCGAGAACGTCGTACGGACGTCCCCGACGCCGCCGGCGTCGGGGTCAGCTCAGGCCAGCGCCTTGGCCTTGAGGCTGTTGAACTCGTCCTGGGTGATCGCGCCGGAGTCCAGGAGGGACTTGGCGTGCGAGATCTGCTCGGCAGGTGAGGCCGTGCCGGCCACCTGCTGGATGTACTGCTCCTGCGCCTTCTGCTGCTCCTGCATGGCCTGGACCTGGCGATCGGTCATGCTGCGTCCGCGCGCGATCAGGTAGATCAGCACGCCGATCCACGGCAGGAAGATCAGCAGCACCGCCCAGCCCGCCTTTCCCCATCCGCTCAGCGTGCGGTCGCTGAACATGTCGAAGACGCAGCGGAACCAGATGAAGATGGCCGCGACCCAGATGAAGAACCAGAAGCTCCACAGGAGCACGTCCCCGAAGTCGCTTGTGATGTTGTCCATTGACTACCTCTCTCGATTGGTGGTCTGTCGTGATCCCGGCTCCACGTGTCGTCGGGCGCGGCCAGATCCCACTCGGCGCCCTATGTGACACCAGGAAGCCCCGCCCACGAATCACCCGCACCGGGTGAGACGTGGCTCCGCCGTGCCGGATCCGGCTGTCGACGGCGGTTGTCCCCCGAACGCCCGGAGGAGATAGCCTGCCGGTGATCACATCCAGTCACGCCCGTGGCGGGGGAAGCCGGTCCGAGTCCGGCGCTGACCCGCAACCGTAGGTCGTGTCCTTCTCGTGGGACGCGACGAGCCGGAGCACCTGCTACGGAGCGTCCCGAACACACGCTGTCGAGGAACGCAGCGGGTGGGTGACAGCCCCGGCACGGGGCGCCTGCCCGCTGTCGCAGCGGGAAGGAAAGCATGTCCCAGCACCTGTCGCTCCGTCGCACGGGAACGGCGCTCGCCGCCTCTGCGCTGGCCGCCACCCTGGTCGCCACCGGGCTCGCGGGAGGCGCGACGCCGGCTCAGGCCGTCTCGTCGTCGTCACCCGCAGGCCACGCCGCCACCTGGCTGGCCGGTCAGCTCAACAAGAACGGCCTGATCCACAACCCCAACTTCGGCGGCTTCGACGACTACGGCCTCACCGCAGACACGGTGCTGGGCCTGACCGCCATCGGCGGGCACCACCAGGACGTCATGCGAGCCCGCAGGGCGCTGGCCGCGCACGTGTCGGACTACACGACCTTCGAGACCGACCGGTACGCCGGATCCACCGCGAAGCTGCTCGTCGTCGCGCAGCAGACCGGGGCCAGCCCGCGCCACTTCGGTGGCGTCAACCTCGTCAAGCGCCTCGCGCTGCGCGTCGCCACGACGGCCCCGATCGCAGGCCGGATCGAGGACAAGTCCACCTCCGGCGACTTCGCCAACGTGGTCGGCCAGATCTTCGCCGTGCGAGGCCTTCTCGGGGCGGGCAGCTCGTCGGGCACCGACGCCCTGCGCTTCCTGCTCGAGCAACAGTGCCGCAACGGCTCGTTCCGGCTGAACTTCAACGCCGACAAGACCGCCGCCGACCAGGGTTGTGCCAAGGGCGACCCGGCCGACACCGACGTGACCGCACTCGCCGTCGTGGAGCTGACCGCGGTGGCCAAGGGTCACCCCGGGCTGAAGCGGGCTCTCGGTGACGCCACCAGCTGGCTCCGGCGCAACCAGAACGACAACGGCAGCTTCGGAGGCTCCGGGCCGACCTCGGCCGCGAACGCCAACAGCACCGGCCTGGCCGGCTGGGCGTTCCTGACGACCCGGACGTGCCGCCCCGCGCGCGACGCGGCCGACTGGCTCGCCAAGCTGCAGGTCCGTGGCAACGTCTCCGGCACGCCGCTCGCACACGAGATCGGAGCGATCGCCTACGACCACGCTGCCTTGAAGGCCGCGCGACAGGACGGCATCGACAAGGCCGCGCGTGACCAGTGGCGTCGGGCGGGCGCCCAGGCTGCGCCCGCGCTCGTTGCCCTGTCGCACTGCGGGTCCTGACCGGCGTGACCCGGTACGCCGTTCGCCTCGCCGTCGCGGCACTCGTCGCCGCGGCGGTGGGGCTCGGCGTACCGCCGCCGGCGCAGGCGTCCACCTGCGGATCGGGCACGGGTGTCTCGGTCGTGGTCGACTTCCATGAGCTCGGCGGGGGAGTCCAGACGTTCTGTGACGCCAAGGGCGCGGGGAGGACGGCCGACGCGCAGCTGCGGGACGCCGGGCACCAGCTGACGTACGTGCAGCGGCAGCCAGGGTTCATCTGCCGCATCGACGGCAACCCGACCGCCGCCGACGACCCGTGCGTCAACACGCCACCTGCCGATGCCTACTGGGCACTGTGGTGGTCCGACGGCAAGTCCGGGAAGTGGACGTACTCGTCCCAGGGGGCGGGCTCCCTGAAGGTGCCCGACGGAGGCTACGTCGGCATGTCGTGGCAGGGCAGCAGCAGCAAGACCCAGCCCGGCGTCGCGCCGACGCCGCATGCCTCGAAGCCGTCGTCGAGCCCCTCGACGCCGACGCACGCGACGTCGTCCCCACACCCGTCGACGGCCCCGAACCAGGCGCCGCCCTCCTCGACCGGGCCGGGATCCACGGGCTCGCCGGCGGACCCGAGCGCGACCTCGGGACAGAAGGCCCGTGGCAGCGACCACCAGCGCCACGTGGATCCGTCGAAGGGAGGCAGCCAGGCTCCGGGCAAGGCCTCCCACGGGCCGGACCAGACCCAGGCGTCCGAGCCGCTCAGCAGCGTCAGCGCGAGCGGCGATGCGTCCGGTGAGGCCGACTCCGGATCGGGCGGGCTTCCGGGATGGGTTGCGCCGGTGGCCATCGGCGTGCTCTTCATCGGTGCCGGCTCGATCGCCCTGGTACGCCGGAAGTCCCGCGGCGGCGCGTGATGCACGCGCTCGTCGCCAGGCTCGGGAACGCCCGGCTGCCCCGCGACCTCCATCCGGTCGCGTGGTGGCTGTGGGCGCTCGGTCTGGCGACGGCAGCGTCGTTCACCACCAACCCGTACGTGCTGCTGCTCCTGATCGGCGTCGCGTGCCTGACCGTCTCGTTGCGCCGCAGTGCCCAGCCGTGGGCCAACTCGTTCCGGCTGTACCTGTGGCTCGGGGTGTCCATCATCGTCATCCGGGTGCTGTTCCGGGTGCTGCTCGGAGGTGGTGACGGAGGGCGGGTCCTGTTCCACCTGCCCGTGGTGCCGCTGCCGCAGTGGACGCTCGGCCTGAGACTGCTCGGACCGGTCACCCAGGAGTCCCTGCTGTCGGGGCTCTACGACGGCTTGCGACTGGCCACGATCGTGATCTGCGTGGGGTCGGCCAACGCCCTGGCGAACCCCAAGCGCCTGCTGCGGTCGGTGCCGCCGGCGCTCTACGAGGTCGGCAGCGCACTGGTCGTCGCGGTCACGGTGCTGCCCCAGCTGGCCGAGAGCCTGCGTCGGGTGCGGGCCGCCCAGACCCTGCGGGCCGGGGACACCGGCCGGGTCCGCGGGCTCCGCCGTCTGATCGTCCCGGTCCTGGAGGACTCGCTCGAGCGTTCGCTGGCACTGGCCGCCGGCATGGACACCCGGGGCTACGGTCGCTCGTCCGGCGCGACGCGCGGCGAGCGCCGTACCACCGGCGCCCTGATGCTGGTGGGGCTCGTCGCCGTCTGCCTCGGTGTGTACGGCGGGCTCGACCAGACGACGCCGGACTGGCTCGGACGCCCGATGCTGGTGCTCGGTGTCCTCGTTTCCGTCGTCGCGGTGCGGCTCGCCGGGCGACGGGTGGCCCGCACGCGGTACCGGCCCGACCGCTGGCGATGGCCCGAGCTGGTGGTGGCCACCACCGGGGTGGCCGTCGGATCCATCGGCTGGTGGATGTCGCAGCACCAGCTGACCGTGGCGTACCCGTCGCTCTCGGTGACACCGGCCGTGAGCTCGCTCGCCCTGATGGTGGCGGTGGGTGCTCTCGGCGGGGCCCTGTGCTCGCCGCCCCCCGCCGTGCCCGCACCGCCCGGGGGTGTCGGGTGATCGAGCTGCGACGGGTCGGGTTCGGCTACGACGACCGCGCGGTCCTGCGCAACGTCGACCTCACGATCGACGAGAGCGAGCTGGTCGTCGTCTCGGGCCGCACCGGCGTCGGCAAGTCCACCCTGCTCGGTGTCGTCACCGGGCTCGTCCCACGATTCTCCGGCGGGACTCTGTCCGGCGACGTCCTCGTCGACGGACGGTCGGTCGTCCACGAACCGCCCCGCGAGCGAGCGCACCTCGTCGGGTACGTCGGACAGGACCCGGCCGCGGGCTTCGTCACCGACAGCGTCGAGGAGGAGCTCGCCTACGGGATGGAGCAGCTCGGCCTGCCGGGCGACACCATGCGCCGCCGGGTGGAGGAGACGCTCGACCTGCTCGGGGTCGCGGCCCTGCGGGCCCGCGACCTGAAGAGCCTGTCCGGCGGTGAGCAGCAACGCGTCGCGATCGGGTCGGTGCTGACGATGCATCCGCGGCTGCTCGTGCTGGACGAGCCGACGTCGGCGTTGGACCCGACCGCGGCGGAGGAGGTGCTGGCGACCCTCACCCGGCTCGTGCACGACCTGGGTGTGTCCGTGCTGATGGCCGAGCACCGGCTGGAGCGGGTCGTGCCGTTCGCCGACCGGATGGTGCTGCTGAACGGCGACGGATGGGTCCGCGCGGGCACCCCGGAGGAGGTGCTGGCCGTGTCGCCCGTCGTGCCCCCGATCGTGGAGCTCGGTCGTGCGCTCGGCTGGTCGCCGCTGCCGATGTCCGTGCGCGACGCACGCCGGATGGCCGGGTCGTCCGACCTCGGCGCACCACCGAGGACGCCACCTCCCGTCGGTCGCGAACCGCGCCTGGTCGCCGCCGGGCTGACGGTCCTCCACGGCGCCAAGGTCACGCTGCGGGAGGTGTCGGTGCGCCTCGACGCCGGGAGCGTCACGGCGCTGATGGGACGCAACGGCTCGGGCAAGTCGACCCTGCTGTGGACCCTGCAGGGCACGCGCGCCCGACGGTCCGGCTCGGTCGTCGTCGACGGGCTCGACCCGGCTGGTCAGCCGGCCACGCGCCGCCGCGAGCTCGTCGGGCTGGTGCCCCAGACGGCCTCCGACCTGCTGTACCTCGAGACCGTCGCCGACGAGTGCGCCGCGGCCGATGCCGGCTCGGGCGGGTGCCGCAAGCTGCTGGACCGGCTGGTGCCCGGCATCCCCGAGGACGCGCATCCGCGCGACCTCTCCGAGGGGCAGCGCCTCGCGCTGGCTCTGGCGGTGGTCCTGGTCTCGACGCCGCCGGTGCTGCTGCTCGACGAGCCGACCCGCGGACTCGACTACCCGGCCAAGGCGGAGCTGGCCGACATCCTGCGGCAGCTCGCGAGTGACGGGCATGCGGTGATGGTGGCCACGCACGACGTGGAGTTCGCGGCTCAGGCCGCCGACGAGGTCGTGGTGCTCGCCGAGGGCGAGGTGGTCTCGTCCGGGCCGACCCGCGAGGTGCTCGCGGCTTCACCGTCGTTCGCGCCGCAGGTGACGAAGATCCTCGGCCCGGGATGGCTGCGCGTGGACGAGGTGGCGTCGTGAGCAGAGCCGTTCCGCTCTCGCGACGCTCGGTCATGGTGATGACGGTCGCGTCCGTGGCCGGGCTCATGATGCTGATGTGGCCACTGCTGGTGCGGCAGTCGTCGGGCGGACAGGTCGGACCGCCGTTCGTGTTCCTGGCACTGCTGCCGGTCGTGATCGTGGTCGTGCTCGCCGAGATCAGTGAGGGCGGGCTGGACCCGCGCGTGCTCGCGATCCTCGGCGTGCTGTCGGCGGTGAACGCCGTGCTGCGCGGACTCTCGCCGGGCACCGCCGGAGTGGAGCTGGTGTTCTTCATCCTGATCCTCGCCGGGCGCGTCCTGGGACCGGGGTTCGGGTTCGTGCTGGGGTGTACCTCGCTCTTCGCGTCGGCGTTGCTCACCGGCGGCGTCGGCCCGTGGCTCCCGTACCAGATGCTGGTCTCGGCCTGGGTCGGGATGGGCGCGGGGTTCCTCCCGCGTCGGGTCACCGGTCGGGCCGAGATCGTGATGCTGGCGGCGTACGGCGTGTTCGCGGCGTACGCCTTCGGGCTGCTGATGAACCTCTCGTCGTGGCCGTTCGTGCTCGGGATCGCCGTACCCGGGCACACCGGTCTGGCGTTCGTCCCGGGCGACCCGCTGTCGCAGAACCTGCACCGGTTCCTCATCTACACGCTGATCACCTCGACCGGCTCCTTCGACACAGGTCGCGCCATCACCAACGCCGTTGCCATCGTCCTGCTCGGTCCTGCCGTGCTCGCCACCCTGCGCCGGGCCGCCCGGCGAGTGGTCGTGGTGGGCGTCGTCGAAACCCCGTCGCCCGGCGACGGGTCGGTCCCTGACGTCGGCAGCGAGCATCACGACGACCGGCGGGAGGAGGCCGCGATGTCCACTCCGCGCTCCGGCTTCCGGAACGAGGCGGGTTCCCAGATCTGAGGACCCCTCACGGGGCCTGTCGACCTCGTGTGCGGGTGGGTCGGCGGTCAGTCGGGGAGCGGCGCGGTGAGCCGTGACTCGGAGCGGGTGGCGCCCACGCTGGCGGCGATCACGCACGCCACGGCGAGCCACTGGAGGGCGGACAGGAACTCGTGCACGACGAGCATGCCGACCAGCGCTGCGGCGGCGGGCTCCAGGCTCATCAGGATCGCGAACACCGACGGCCGGATGGTGCGCAGCGCGACCAGCTCGCACGAGTAGGGGATCACCGAGCTGAGCAGACCGACGAGGGCGCCGAGCACGACCACCCGCGGGTCGTCGATCCCGCGTCCCGAGAACGCCGCCATCAGGGGTGCCATCAGCACGGTGGCGACGACGCTGGCCACGGTCAGCCCGTCGAGGCCGGGCCAGCGTCGGCCCGTGGATGCGCTCAGCAGGATGTACGCCGTCCAGGCCGCGGCGGCGAGCAGCGCGAAGGCCACGCCGGCGGCGTTCAGGTCGCTCGGCTCGATGCCGAGCAGACCGACCCCGATCCCTGCGAGTGCGACCCAGAGCAGGTCCTGGGCGCGGCGGCTGCCGGCGACGGCCAGCCCGAGCGGACCGAGGAACTCGATCGTCACCGCGATGCCCAGGGGGATGCGGGCGAACGACTCGTAGATGGCCCAGTTCATGGTCCCGAGCACGACGCCGAACGCGATCGCCACCCGCCAGTCCTCCGGCGTACGCCCGCGCAGGGAGGGCCGCACGGCGATCGTGAGGATCACCGCGCTGGTGGCCAGCCGGAGCCAGACCAGGGTCATCGGGTCGGCGTCGTCGAACACGTTCTTGGCGATCCCCGCGCCGAGCTGCACCGACGCGATCCCGAAGACCACCAGCCAGACCGGCGGGACCCTCGACAGCACCACCGCAACCTACCCACCGACCCGCCGAGCTGGCGTTCGCGTCACGCGTCAGGGAGCTGACCTGGCGTTCGTGTCACGCGTCAGGGCGCTGACCTGGCGTTCGTGTCACGCGGCAAGGCGCTGACCTGGCGTTCGTGTCACGCTCACATGCAATGACCCGGCGGTTGTGTCAAGCCCGTACGAACGCTGAAGCGGGTGGGACGTCGCGGGGTCGCCAGCTGGGCCGCCTCGCCGTCCGCAATCGCCGGGTCGGCGTCGTAGGGCGTGAGGTGATCGCCGGGTCGGCGTCGTAGGTCGTGACGCGATCGCCGGGTCGGGGTCGTAGGGCGTGACGTGATCGCCGGGTCGGCGTCGTACGTCGTGACGCAATCGCCAGGTCAGCGCCATCCGCCGTGACGCAATCGCCAGGTCAGCGGAGGACGTCGTACCAGAGGGAGGTGGCCTTCGGGCCCTGGGAGACCAGGCGGGGCTCGAGGTGTACGGCGTGACCGCCCGGCCAGTCGAAGAGGCGGGTCCCGTCCCCGAGCAGCATGGGTGCGACGAAGACCATCACCTCGTCGAGGAGCTCGGCCTCGAGACAGCTGCGGGCGACCTCGGCGCCGAGGACGTTCACGTACTTGTCGCCGGCGGCCTCCCGCGCCGCGGCTACGCCCGACTCGACATCGGTGACGAAGGTGACCTGCGGGTCGTCGGGCGGTTCGCTCGGCGGCTGGTGCGTCAGCACGAACGACGGACCGTGGAAGGCGCCGCTGAACGCGCCCTCCTTCTCGGTCCCGGCGTTGGGGTCGTCGCCGGTGAACGTCCGTCGGCCGATCAGCAGCGATCCCGTCCGCTCCAGCACGATGTCGGCCACCGGGTCGGGGCCGAAGAACGGCAACATCCAGTGCATGTCGCCGCCCGGGCCGGCCATGAACCCGTCGACCGACATCGTGCAGGAGTAGAGGGTGCGAGCGGTCATGGCGTCCCTTCGGATCCCGTGGCGAGTCGCGCGAGCGCCCGGCGGGTGTGCCGGGTCTCCGCAGCGAAGTAGTCGAGCCCCCAGTCGGCGACCACCGAGGGATAGAAGAAGGGCTCGCCGGGCGCGTCCGCGCGCCGCAACGAGTCGCGCACCTGACGCAGGTCCCGCAAGGCGTCCGCGAGCTGGGCGACGTACTCCTCGAGCACCTCGCGCATCCGTTCGGGGTCCGACGCGTGTCCGATCAGGAGCCGGAGCAGGACCGTGTGCTTCAACGTCGGGAAGCCGACGGTCGACTCGTCGATCCACTCGCGCAGGGCACGCTCGCCGGCGGTCGTGATCCGGTACGTCGTGGTCCTCCGCCCCTCACCCTCGGTCGTGGCCGGCGCGACGTACCCGTGCTCGGTGAGTCGGGTGAGCTCGGTGTAGATCTGGCTCATCGCCGGTGCCACCCAGAAGAAGCGCAGCGTGTTGTCGGCGCGCTGCTTGAGCTCGTAGCCGGTCAGCTCGTCGCCGAACGTCAGCAGCCCGAGCAACGCGTACGCCGTCACCGGCAGGTCGCGCCCTCCAGCAGGCAGGTCTTGACTCATCAGACCTGAAGACTACTCTTCCAATTAGGAATAACGAGGGGTCGACAGACGGAGGGAGCACATCCTCATGAGCGACACCCTGGTCATGGTCGGGACGCGCAAGGGCCTGTGGATCGGGCGGTCCGACGAGTCCCGCCGGGAGTGGAGCTGGACCGGGCCGCACTTCCCGATGGAGGAGGTCTACTCCTGCATGATCGACACCCGGGCCGAACGTCCGCGGCTGCTCGCCGGGGCGAGCTCGAGCTGGCTCGGGCCGCAGGTCTGGCGGTCCGACGACCTCGGCGAGACCTGGCAGGAGACCCCGAACGGCGCCGTCCGCTTCCCCGAGGACACCGACGCAGCCGTCGCCCGCGTCTGGCAGCTCGTGCCCGGCGTCGACGACGACGTCGTGTTTGCCGGCACGGAGCCCGGCGCGATCTTCCGGTCCACCGACCGGGGCGAGACCTTCGAGCTCGAGCGCGGGCTCTGGGACAACCCCCAGCGCGAGGAGTGGAACGCCGGCTTCGGGGGCCAGGCCTTCCACACGATCCTTCCGCACCCGGAGGAGCCGGCGAAGGTGCTGGCCGCCATCTCGACCGGCGGCGTCTACCGCACGGACGACGCCGGTGAGTCCTGGTATCCCTCGAACACCGGAGTGAAGGCCGAGTTCTTCCCCGGCGAGCGGACCTACCCCGAGTTCGGCCAGTGCGTGCACAAGGTGACGCGCCACGCGGCCCGCCCCGACCTGCTGTACCTGCAGAACCACGGTGGCGTCTACCGCTCGGAGGACGGCGGGGACAGCTGGCGGGACATCGCCCCCGGGCTGCCGTCCGAGTTCGGCTTCCCGATCGTGGTCCATCCGCACGACCCCGAGAGCGTGTACGCCTTCCCGATCATCGACGCCGGCGCCCGTTGGCCGGTGGACGGCCATGCCCGGGTCTGGCGATCCAGTGACCGCGGCGACCACTGGGAGGCACTCGGGGACGGCTCGCTGCCCGACCAGTACTTCGTCGCGGTGATGCGCGACGCCATGTGCGTGGACGAGCACGAGCAGCACGGGCTCTACTTCGGTGGTCGCAACGGAGGCGTCTGGGCGTCTCCGGACGCCGGCGAGACCTGGGCCGAGATCCACAAGGACCTCCCGGACGTCTGCGTCGTACGTGCCGCGGTGATCTGACCGACGACGCACGAGACCGACGTGAGATCGGCGGGGAGCGATGCTGCGCCCGCAATAGGCTGCGAGGCATGAGTACGCCGGACCTCAAGCCCCGCTCGCGCGACGTGACCGACGGCCTGGAGAAGACCGCCGCGCGGGGCATGCTCCGTGCGGTAGGGATGGGCGACGAGGACTTCGCCAAGCCCCAGATCGGCGTCGCCTCGAGCTGGAACGAGATCACGCCGTGCAACCTCTCGCTGCAGCGCCTCGCCCAGGCCGTGAAGAACGGCGTCCACGCCGGGGGCGGTTACCCGCTGGAGTTCGGGACCATCTCGGTCTCCGACGGCATTGCCATGGGCCACGAGGGCATGCACTTCTCCCTCGTCTCCCGCGAGGTGATCGCCGACTCGGTGGAGACGGTGATGATGGCCGAGCGACTCGACGGCTCGGTGCTTCTCGCGGGCTGCGACAAGAGCCTCCCCGGGATGATGATGGCCGCCGCGAGGCTCGACCTCGCCAGCGTCTTCCTGTACGCCGGCTCGATCATGCCGGGGCAGATCGACGGCCGGGACGTCACGATCATCGACGCCTTCGAGGCGGTCGGCGCATGTCTGGCCGGCAAGATCAGCCGCGAGGAGGTCGAGCGCGTGGAGCGGGCGATCTGCCCGGGAGAGGGCGCCTGCGGCGGGATGTACACCGCGAACACGATGGCGGCGGTCGCCGAGGCGATCGGGATGAGCCTGCCCGGCTCGGCTGCGCCTCCCGCCGTCGACCGGCGACGCGACGGCTTCGCCCACCGCTCGGGCGAAGCCGTGGTCAACCTGCTCCGCCTCGGTATCACCGCCCGGCAGGTGATGACGCGCGAGGCGTTCGAGAACGCCATCACCGTCGTGATGGCACTGGGTGGCTCCACGAACGCCGTCCTGCACCTGCTCGCCATGGCGCGGGAGGCCGACGTCGACCTCACCATCGACGACTTCAACCGGATCGGCGACAAGGTGCCGCACCTCGGCGACCTCAAGCCGTTCGGGCGCTACGTGATGAACGACGTCGACCGGGTCGGCGGGATCCCGGTCGTGATGAAGGCGCTGCTCGACGCCGGCCTCATGCACGGCGACGCGCTCACGGTCACCGGCAGGACGATGGCCGAGAACCTCGAGGAGCTCGCGCCACCAGGTCTCGACGACGACGTGCTCCGCTCGTTGGACCGACCGATCCACCGGACGGGCGGTCTCACCATCCTCAAGGGCTCGCTGGCGCCCGAGGGTGCCGTCGTGAAGACCGCGGGATTCGACGACTCGACGTTCACCGGGACGGCGCGGGTCTTCGACGGCGAGCGGGCCGCGCTCGACGCGCTGGCCGCGGGCACGATCAAGCCCGGCGATGTCGTCGTGATCCGGTACGAGGGACCCAAGGGTGGCCCCGGCATGCGGGAGATGCTCGCGATCACCGGCGCCATCAAGGGCGCCGGCCTCGGCAAGGACGTCCTGCTGATCACCGACGGACGCTTCTCCGGCGGTACGACGGGACTGTGCGTGGGCCACATCGCCCCGGAGGCGGTCGACGGAGGCCCGATCGCCTTCCTCCGCGACGGTGACCAGGTCACGCTCGACGTCGCCAACCGCTCACTCGACGTCGAGCAGAGCGACGACTGGGAGTCCCGTCGCGACGGCTGGGAGCCGCTTCCGCCGAAGTACACCCGCGGCGTCCTCGCGAAGTACTCCAAGATCGTGCAGTCCGCGGCCCACGGAGCCGTCTGCGGCTAGCCGCTTGCGGGGATGTCGCGGACCGCGTCGACGGTCGCACGGGCCAGCGGTGCGAGCACGCCGGTCTCGTGCGCTCCCCAGCGCTGGGCGACCATGTCGGTCGGGTAGAGGACGACCTGACCGGCCGTGCGCGGCCGGTGCAGGGCGATCGCGGGTCCGCGCTCACTGGTTGCGACGCCCCACACGAGTCCGGTGTGGTCGGCGATGTGCTGGCCGAAGGCGAGCCCGATCTGGTTGATGATCTCATGCGGGTCGGGGCGGTCCGGCTCCTTCAGCCGGAGCCAGCCGGTGAGCATCTCGTCGTAGTGACGGCCCAGGTCCTCGATGTCGCCGAACCGGACGTCCTGCTCCACCAGCTCGGCGATCGTCGTGCGCACCCAGAGGACCTCGTCCTCGGTGAGCGGCTCGATCTCGGGAAACGTGACGGGTGTCGGGAGCGCGCCGGACGTGGAGTCCTCGTCCGAAGACCTCCTGAACCACGACACGGCTCTACGGTAGCCACCGCGGACGCCGCGCCGTGGCACGTTCGACGTACTGGCCCGGTCAGGGCCTCACTTCCTGACGAACCCGGTCACCGTGCCTTCGAGGGTGAACACCGATCCGTCGGGCGCCGTCTGGCGCGCGTCAGTCCGCGTGGCTGACGAACGCGACCATCGACTTCTGCACCGTCAACGTGGTGCCGTCGGACCGCGGTTGGAAGCCGATCACGTCGCACGTGGTCAGCGCCTTCTTGTGGTGCTTCATCACGCCGTGCTTGGCGGCGGCGGGCGTGGTCCACTGGTCGAGGACGTTCAGGTTCTCGTCGAGCACGGTCACGAGGCCCTCGCTGACCGCGACCGGGACGAGCACCGCGGTGCTCGACACGTCGTGCGCAGGCGTGAACCGCCCCTTGCCGTTGGTGACCGCGGCGTAGGCGTGGCCGTTGTCGCAGCCGATCTGCAGCGAAAGCGCCTGCTTGGCGTGACCGGGATCGGCGTGCGCCGGCGCCCAGGCCGTGAGCCCGACGACCGCTGCCGCGACCACCCCAGTGAAGACGCGCATCATCATGCGGCCCATGGCCGCCCCCCTTGTCCCGTGGGAGGCAGCGTCAGGCACCCCCCATGTACCCACGAGAAGGGTACGGCGGCCGACGATGGCCTGTCCCCATGACGTGCCTCGATCACGGCAAAGGATTCGTTAAATCCTCCGGCCGCTCAGTCGTAGTCGGCCCAGACCTTTCGCTGGCGGGAGTCCACGGTCATGCGGCCGCCGTACGGGAGGACCCACTGCGGCCTGGTGTGTCCGAACGGCACCCCGACGACCGTGACCGCATCCGGGTTGTAGCGCCGGACCAGCTCCAGTACGACGTCACGCTGCTCTGCCCGGTGTGCTGCGCGCTGCTCCGGCCCCGGTCGGTCCTCCGGCGTCGACGACGCCGGCCGCGCGACCACCACGGCGTCCACCGCAGCGAGCAGTCCCCGCTCTCCCAGCGAGCGGGTGATGTAGCCGAACTCCGAGGCCGGGATCAGGTCCTCCGACGACTCGAGCAGCAGGATCCCGCCGTCGAGCACGGAGGGGTCAACCGGGAAGCGGCCCGCTGTCAGGAGCCACTGGACGACCTCGATGCATCCACCCCAGGTCGGTCCCGTGACCGACCGCTCGGGGCCGGCCCAGGTCCACGGCTCGGTCGGCTCGCGGTCGCCGTACGACGTCAACGCGGCGGGGTCCTGCCAGTCGCGACCGAAGTCCTCCGACTCGCCCGGCTCCGTGATCTCCAGCCGCCCTCCCTCGAGCAGGGCGGCTCGGAGCGAGCGGAGATGCACCTCGTCGAGTCCGGGTCCCGGACCGATCTGGACCTGCGTCGACCCACCGTGGAACGCGGCGACACCCTGGCCCCACAGCCAGCTCAGGAGGTTGGTGTTGTCGCTGTA
>DATBDF010000107.1:0-6013 GCA_036270075.1 Nocardioides sp. | reverse complement strand
AAAGCGGTGTGGGGCGAATTCCAGCAACCGGTGGTGTTCTAAATGGCCGCACGGATTCTCGTTGCCAAGCCGGGCCTCGACGGGCACGACCGCGGCGCCAAGATCGTCGCCCGGGCCCTGCGCGACGCCGGTCACGAGGTGATCTACACCGGTCTGCACCAGACTCCTGAGCAGATCGTCGAGACCGCCATCCAGGAGGACGCCGACCTGATCGGGCTCTCGGTGCTGTCGGGCGCTCACATGACGCTCTTCCGCCGGCTGATCGAGCTGCTCCGCGAGCGCGACGCGTCGGACATCCGGGTCTTCGGCGGCGGGATCATCCCCGACGAGGACATCCCGGCGCTCCAGGAGCTCGGGGTGGCCCAGGTGTTCACGCCCGGCGCGACCACCGGCGAGATCACCGCCTGGGTCGCGGGCGCCTTCGCCGAGCCGGCGTGAGCGTCGCTTCCTACGCCGGTCGCTCGACGTCGAGCACGATCCTCACCCGCTGGCCGCTCTGGCGTGCCTCGCGGAACCGCATCCGCTGTGAGGTGATCCGCCGGGGGAGCAACGGCCGACCGGTGCCCAGAGTCACCGGCGTCATGCCGAGGTGGATCTCGTCGAGCAGCCCCGCATCGTCGAACTGACCGACCAGGTCGCCGCCGCCGACCACCCAGATGTCCCGACCGTCCGCCTCGGCGAGCAGCTCGTCGTACACCGTCGCGACGTCGCCGCTGACGTGGTGGATGTCGGCGCCCGGGATGCCGGGGAGGTCGCGATGGGTGAACACCCAGGCCGGTCGCTCGCCGTAGAACTCCTGCCACTGCTCGGGATGCTCGGCGAAGTGGCGGTCGTGGGCCCACAGGTACGTCGTCGTGCCCATCACCAGCGGGCCGATCCGGCCGATGAACACGTCCCAGCTGCCGTCGTCCTCGGGGTGCGGCACCTCGAACAGCCAGTCCAGGGAGTCGTGCTCGTCGGCGATGAAACCGTCGAGGGTGCAGGCGGTGAAGTACACGACGCGGCTCATGGCATCCGACGCTAGAGGTGGCCGCGGACCGCGCGCTTGACCCGCGTTGCGAGCGACGCGGGATCGGGGAATAGGGTGCGAAAGGCTTTCCGGTCGCGCGCGCCTCGGTGTGGATGAGTGGCCGTGACTCGGTCTCACAGGAGTTGGTGGAACGTGGATCTGATGGAGTACCAGGCGAAGGAGCTCTTCGCCAAGCACGGCGTGAGGACCACGCTCGGCGTCGTCGTCACCACCCCGGAGGAGGCACGCGAGGCTGCGGAGTCGATCGGGCCCTGCGTGGTCAAGGCCCAGGTCAAGGCCGGCGGTCGTGGCAAGGCCGGTGGCGTGAAGCTGGCCAGGACCCCCGACCAGGCGTTCGAGCACGCCTCGGACATCCTCGGTATGGAGATCAAGGGGCTGCGGGTGAACCGTGTGCTGGTGACGCCGGCGACTCCGCCCCAGGAGGAGTACTACTTCTCCTTCCTGCTCGACCGTGCCCATCGCCGCTACCTGTGCATCGCGAGCGTCGAGGGAGGCGTGGAGATCGAGGAGGTCGCGAAGACCAACCCCGACGCGGTCAAGCAGATCCCGGTCGACCCGGGCGCGGGCGTGAGCGCGGAGAAGGCGCGCGACATCGTCGCCGAGGCCGGCTTCCCCGCCGAGCTCGTGGACCAGGCGGTCACCCTGGTACAGGCACTGTGGCGGGTCTTCGTCGAGGAGGACGCAACGCTGGTCGAGGTCAACCCGCTGGCTCGACTCGAGGGCGACGTCCTCGAGGCACTGGACGGGAAGGTGTCCCTCGACGACAACGCCTCCTTCCGACACGAGGACCACGCGGCGTTCGAGATCCGCGTGGAGACCGACCCGCTCGAGGCCCTCGCCAAGGAGAAGAACCTGAACTACGTCAAGCTCGACGGCGAGGTGGGCATCATCGGCAACGGCGCCGGTCTGGTCATGTCGACCCTCGACGTCGTGGCGTACGCCGGGGAGAAGCACGGCGGCGTGAAGCCGGCGAACTTCCTCGACATCGGCGGCGGCGCCAACGCCCAGGTCATGGCGGACGGACTCGACGTGATCCTCGGTGACGAGCAGGTCAAGGCGGTCTTCGTCAACGTCTTCGGTGGCATCACCGCGTGCGACGAGGTCGCCAACGGGATCAAGGGAGCGCTCGAGATCCTGGGCGACCACGCCACCAAGCAGCTGGTCGTGCGCCTCGACGGCAACAACGTCGAGAAGGGCCGGGCGATCCTCGACGCGCTGAACCATCCGCTGGTCACCCAGGTCGACACGATGGACGGCGCGGCCGACAAGGCCGCCGAGCTCGCCCACGCGGCCCGCTGAGACGGAGAAGGACGAGGACGCACGAGATGTCGATCTACCTGAACAAGGACTCCCGGATCATCGTCCAGGGCATGACGGGCGGCATGGGCTCCAAGCACACGACCCTGATGCTCGACGCGGGCAGCACGATCGTGGGTGGCGTCAACGCCCGGAAGGCCGGCACCACCGTCGAGCTCGCCGACCGGGAGCTGCCGGTGTTCGGAAGCGTCAAGGAGGCGATGGCGGAGACGGGTGCCGACGTCTCGGTCGTGTTCGTGCCGCCGGCGTTCACCAAGGACGCCTGCCTCGAGGCCATCGACGCCGGCATCGGCCTGCTGGTGGTGATCACCGAGGGGGTGCCGGTGCAGGACACGGCCGAGGTGTGGGCCTACCTGGACGGACCCACCAACCACGGCTCGACCCGCATGATCGGCCCGAACTGCCCGGGCATCATCACGCCCGGTGAGTCGCTGGCCGGCATCACCCCGCACACGATCGCCGGCAAGGGCCCGATCGGACTGGTCTCGAAGTCGGGCACCCTGACCTACCAGATGATGTACGAGCTGAAGGACTTCGGCTTCTCGACCGCGATCGGCATCGGCGGCGACCCGATCGTCGGGACCACGCACATCGACGCGCTCGCCGCGTTCGAGGCCGACCCCGAGACCGAGGCGATCGTGATGATCGGTGAGATCGGAGGCGACGCGGAGGAGCGCGCCGCGGCGTACATCCAGGAGCACGTGACGAAGCCCGTCGTCGGCTACGTCGCCGGCTTCACCGCCCCCGAGGGCAAGACCATGGGCCACGCCGGCGCCATCGTCTCCGGGTCGTCCGGCACCGCCGCGGCGAAGAAGGAGGCGCTGGAGGCCGTCGGCGTGAAGGTGGGCAAGACCCCCTCGGAGACCGCCGACCTGATGCGCCAGGTGCTGAGCACCCGGGCCTGACGAGCCGTCGGCGACCTCGTCAGGACGACATGGCCGCGAGTCTCTCGCCGGCCCGGTGGACGAGCGCGACGAACTCGTCGGTCGACATCGTGTGACGTCCGTCAGGGACGAACCCGACCTGGGCCACGGCTCCGCCGCGTCGGATCACGCCCATCAGGAAGGTGAGCGTCTCCTTCTTGCTCACCTGGGTGCGTACCCGCCAGGCGGTCATCATCGAGCCGTTCGTGAGGCGCAGGACCTTGGTGCCGAGCTCGCGATCGGGGCACGACGCGAGCTTGGAGCGGACGTGGTCCACGAACGCCTTCGCCTGTCCCTCGGGTAGCCGGCCGACGGTCTCGGTGATCCCGAAGGCCGCGTCCAGCTGGCTGTCGGGCACCAGGAACGAGCGGGTGGCGGACCGTTTCCAGGCGCCACCGTGGAAGTTGCTGCGGTCGCAGCCCGTGGCGGCCACGTTGTGCATCGCCTGCTTGGGCGTGGTCCCGACCCATGGCTGGTCGACCCCGACGGCCGGCGGCAGGTCGAACTCGCTGAGCATCATCGGCAGCCGTCCGGCGCGCGGCGCGCTGACCGTCGTGGCCTTGGGCAGGGCCGAGCAGTGGCCGCCGAGCGTCGTCGGGCACAGGTCGTCGACGGCTGCGACGAGCAGCCGCAGGTTCGCCTTCAGGTCGGGGCTGGCCGCCCCGGACGTACGAGTCAGGGTGAGTGTCGTGATGCGGCCGGTCCGCGCCGCGCCCACGACGAGCATCGACGAGGTCCGACCCCACGCGCGGAGGACGTACTGCTCGGCCTCGTCGCCCACGCCCCGGACCCGGCGTACGGACACCAGCTGGGTCTGCGGCATCGCGCAGGCGGCGAACCAGGAGCCGGCAGTCACGAAGCCTTGGCGGGCGCCGGCCACGTCGGCCGAGAGCTCCATGGTCTGGACCGCCGCGAGCTGCGGCTTCTTCTTCTCGTGGCGGGCGGTGAAGTTGCGGACCAGTGCCGTCTCGGCCTTCGGGTCGGCGTACGCCCGCCGCTGGCAGGGAAGGGTGGCGCCCTGCTTGGGGTCGGTTCCGGTGATCCGCCACACGCGCCCGGGCAGCGCCCGCGTGAGCTGGGCCTTGCTCACGAGGGAGTCCGGCGTGATGGGCTCCGTCTCGGGGCCGGAGGACTGCTCCCCGGTACCCCCGGTGGGCACCGAGGTGAGCCGGTCCCCGGCCGCCGTCAACGTCGGGTGCACGCCGTGGGTGTCGGTCACCAGGAACCCGGTGCCGACGAGCGCCGCGACGATCAGGCCGACCCCGGCGAGGGCGTGGGTACGCCGTCGCGTCGTCCCCGCGCGGCGGACGATCGTCGCCCGCGGCCAACGCTGGTCGGCGCAGGGTTCGACGAGCCGTTCGAGGACGGGCCGCACAGCCGTCGGGGGTACGTCGCGCTGCTCCGCGAACTCCTGCCGGGCCGCCGCCAGGCGCGGTGCCACGTCGTCGAGCGACAGGCCGACATCGCTCGCCACCTCTTGGGGAGTCGCGTCGGTGAGCTCGCCCAGCAGCAGGGTCTTGCGGGTGGCCGTGGGCAGCTTGGCGAGGGCGTCGAGGGTGGTCCGCAGGTCGGGATCGAGCTTGCGGTCGCGGTGCCAGATGCGGGCCGTGTGTCGACGCTGCGCGTGGCTCCACGCGTGCGGCCGCACCCAGGTCTCGGGGTCGTCCAGCCGCTTGATCTTCGACCAGTGGTGCCACGCCGCGATGTAGGAGTCGCGGACGGCACCGCGGGAGGCCGGCAGGTCGCCGGTCAGCGCGAAGGCGAGGACCAGCAACCGGTCGCGGCTCGCGGTGTAGAAGGCGTCGAACCGCTCGGCATCGGACATGGCGCCGACAACGGTACGAGCCACCTGATCGGGACGGCCAATCGAGGCCTGCTACCGGATCGCCGGCCCCGGCGTGGCAGCCCGGTACGGCGCCCGGCACCGGGTGATGATGAGCGAACCATGACCTCGCTCCTCCCGGCTCCGCGTCGTACCGAGGCGACGGGTCCCGCCGGGACGGACGCGGCCCACCGTCGCCCGCTCGTGCTCCTGGCGACGCTGGCCGGTGTGGCGGCCGCCACGTCGACGCTGGTCGTGTGCCTGGCAGTCGGGGTCGCCGGATGGTTCCTGACCGATGCCGGTGCTCACGGGGCGCCGCGCGACGGCCTGCGCGTCGGCGCGCTGGGCTGGCTGATGGCGCACGGGTCCGGCATCCACGTCGCCGGTGCGTCGATCACGGCGATGCCGCTGGCACTCACGTTGCTCGCAGCCGTGCTGGTCTGGCGGCTGGGTCTGCGGCTCGGCGACTCGATTTCCGGCCACGGACCCGACGCCGACGCGATCGCCGACGGCGTGCGCGACTGGACAGTGCCGTCGGCCACCGCCCTCTTCGCCCTCGGGTACGCCGCAGTCCTGGTGGTCGCCGATCGCCTCGCTGCGACGCCCGCGACGGCTCCGTCACTGGTCCGGGCCCTCGGCTTCACCCTTCTGCTGTGCGGAGCCGTCGGAGGCACCGCGATCGCCGTCAGCTCCGGCCGGGCGGCGATCTGGACGTCGTTCCTGCCGCTGTCGCTGCGAGCGGCCGCGGCGGCCGCCTGGCGCATCCTGGTCTGGTACGCCGCGGCGTCGGCCGCCGTCCTCGCCGTCGCGCTGGTGATCGACTGGGACGGCGCGGTCAACGTGATGTCCCAGCTGCACACCAGCCCGGGTGCGGCCACGCTGCTCATCGGGCTGTGCCTGCTGGTGACGCCGAACGCCACC
>DATBDF010000106.1:0-6678 GCA_036270075.1 Nocardioides sp. | reverse complement strand
GCCCGCGAACGCACCTCGGCCGAGGTCCACTCGCCGATCCCGGGCAGCGTGCGGAGCCTGGTGTCGGCGTCGGCGGCGGTGATCCGCTCGAGGCTGTCGGCGACGGCCGCCGCTCGGACGAGGGTGCGCGACCGCGCGGGGTCGATGTGCATCCGCAGCCACTCCCAGGAGGGGATCCGCCGGACGGTGTCGGCCGCCGGCTGGACCCACAGGCGCAGCGCGCCACCCGGGCCGGGTGCCCGCTCGCCGTACCGGTGGACGAGGCGGCGGAAGCCGGCGAAGGCCTCCTGACCGGTCACCTTCTGCTCGATGACCGCCGGGACCAGGGCCTCCCACAACCGGTGCGTCGCGCCGAATCGGAGATGCGGCCGCCGCCGCGCGGCCTCGGCGACCAACGGGTGCAGCTCCGGCCGGAACCCGGTCGGGTCGTCGTCGGCGCCCAGCATCGATGGCACGTGGTCGAGCGCCCACATGGCGCCGGGACCCCACGCCTCCGCGATCACCTCGCCGTCGACCGGCCGGGTCACCAGACGCAGAGCGACCGGGCCGACCGGCGTTCGGATGCCGCGCCAGACGTCATCACCGTCGACCCGGAACGTCGGATCGGCAGGACCGCGGCGCAGGTCACGCAGCGCACCGAGCACGGAGACGGGCCAGTCGGGTCGCCAGACCCGCCGCATCGCCTCTGTCACGTGCCCCAACCTACGTGCCTCGCCCGACTCCCCTCGGTGGTCGAGCCCGCGACGCACCCTCGGTGGTCGAGCCCGCGAGCGCCAGCGAGCGGAGTCGAGACCCTCCCACCCCTCACCCGAGCCGGTTCTCGACACGGCCTCGCCCAGAGGCTCGCCCGGCTCGACCACCGAATGGCCCTCGGCCGGCTCGCTCAGCCCAGGGTGGCGGCTGCGGCGCGACCGGCGGTTCGTCCCGAGAAGAGGCAGCCGCCCAGGAAGGTCCCCTCGAGGGCGTTGTAGCCCATCATCCCGCCGCCGCCGAAGCCGGCGGCCTCGCCCGCGGCGTACAACCCGGGCAGTGGCTCGCCGCTCGAGGTCAGGCAGCGAGCTGACAGGTCGGTGACCAGGCCACCCAGCGTCTTGCGGGTGAGGACGTGGAGGCGGACGGCGATCAGGGGGCCGTTCGCGGGGTCGAGGATCTTGTGCGGGGAGGCGACGCGCACCAGCTTGTCGCCGCGATACGCGCGGTGCTGCCGGATGAAGGCGACCTGGGTGTCCTTGGTGTAGCGGTTGTCGATCTGGAGGTCGCGGGCCTCGATCTGGCGCCGGAGCACTGCTTCGTCGATCACGGCACCGCCCTGGGAAGGCCCCCCGAGCTCGTTCATCCCGCGCACGAGCTCGGTCAGCGTCGCCGCCACGACGAAGTCCTCGCCGTGCTCCTTGAACGCCTCGACCGGGCCGGGCGCGCCGTCGCCCACCACTCGGCTCAGCAGGAGCCTCACGTCCTTGCCGGTCAGGTCCGGGTTCTGCTCGGAGCCCGACAGCGCGAACTCCTTCTCGATGATCTTCTGCGTCAGGACGAACCACGAGTAGTCGTAGCCTGTCTGCCGCAGGTGGCGAAGCGTCCCGAGCGTGTCGAAGCCCGGGAGGTACGGCGCGGGGAGCCGCCGACCGGCCGCGTCGAACCACATCGACGACGGCCCCGGGAGGATCCGGATGCCGTGGTTCTCCCAGATGGGGTCCCAGTTGCGCAGGCCCTCGACGTAGTGCCACATGCGGTCCTCGTTGATGACGTGCGCCCCGGCCGACCGGGAGATCCCGATCATCCGGCCGTCGACGTGCGCGGGGACCCCGCTGACCATGGATGCCGGGGGCGCGCCGAGCCGCGACGGCCAGGCGCGGCGTACCAGGTCGTGGTCGCCCCCGATGCCGCCGCTGGACACGACGACCGCCTGCGCGGAGAGCTCGAAGTCACCCGTCTCGTCGCGGTTCGACGCCTTGCCTCGAGCCATGCCGTCGGGTGCCAGGACCTTGCCCCGGACACCCGTGACCGTGCCCCCGTCGACGACGATCGCATCCACGCGGTGCCGGAAGGCGAGCCGGATCCGGCCGGTCGCCGCGTGGTCGCGCACCCGTCGCTCGAACGGCTCCACCAGGCCGGGACCGGTCCCCCAGGTGATGTGGAACCGCGGGACCGAGTTGCCGTGACCGTCGGCCCGGCCGTCGCCGCGCTCGGCCCAGCCGACGACCGGGAACACCCGGTGCCCCATCGACCGGAGCCAGGAGCGCTTCTCGCCGGCCGCGAAGTCGACGTACGCCTCCGCCCAGCGCCGCGGCCACAGGTCCTCCTCGCGGTCGAACTGCGCGCTGCCCATCCAGTCGGACAGCGCCAGCTCGTGGCTGTCGTGCACGCCCATCCGGCGCTGCTCGGGCGTGTCCACGAGGAAGAGCCCGCCGAGGCTCCAGAAGGCCTGGCCGCCCAGCGACTGCTCCGGCTCCTGGTCGACGAGGACCACCCGGCGGCCGGCATCGGCGGCCTCGGCTGCAGCCGCGAGGCCTGCCAGCCCGTGCCCGACGACTACGACATCGGCGTCATCGCGACTCATGCCGGGAGACTACGGCGAATCACGCGAGGGCCTCTCGAAGGCCTGCAGCACGCCCCCGACGACGAAGCACGCCGCACCCACGAAGGTGCCCCAGTTGACGACCCCGATGCTGATGACGTCGGAGGTCGCCGGACGCGTGAACGCCGCGACCCCGGCCAGGAAGAACAGCACCGACCCGATCTGGTTGACCGCGACGATCCACCAGCCGAGCTCGTGCACGCGCACACCGACGCGGCCGTGGCAGACCTCGAGCATGGCCAGGTGTCCCGACGCCAGGAAGCAGACGCAGCCGACGACGTCGGGGAACCAGATGTAGCCGTTGGACTGCCGGACCGTCAGGTTCTCCGCGAACGCGGCGACCAGGCTGACGGCGAAGAACAGCGTCCCGACGAACAGGACGAACGCGCTGAGCCAGCCGATGTTGTGGAGCTGGAAGTCCCACCACCGCCAGCGTCCCGACGCGAGCGACCCGTTCTCGTCGACGCGTGTCGGGGCGTTGGCCGCCTGGACCACGGACGCGTAGCCGCCCAGGCTGAAGAACACGCCACCGACGAGGTACACGACGTCGACGGTCCTGGTGGAGCCGATGTCGAGCTGCGCGAACAGGGCTCCCAGCGAGAAGAGCGAGCCGCCGATCATGAAGGAGACGGCGGCCACCCAGTTGGTGCGGTCGAGGCGGCGTGCGGTGCGCGGCTCGGCGCTGACGACGGACGTCGTACCCCCGTCGCTGACCACGATCCGACCACGTCGTCGCGCCGCTCGGGACGACCACCGGGCCGACCGCCCGTCGGGGAGCTCCCAGGTCACCCGGGTGGTGAATCCGGCGAAGTGCTCGACCCGGTGGACGGCCCAGCGCGCAGGCCGGTGGAGTCTCGCTCCCGCCTCAGCATCGACCGACACGGGAGGACGGTACCGTGCGCGTCGTGAGCGACTCGACCCACGAGCGACCCCTCGAAGAGGGGCTCGAGCGGGACTTCAGCCGGCAGATGTCGTACGGCGACTACCTTCGTCTCGACCAGCTCCTGTCGGCCCAGCAGCCGCTCAGCGATCCGCCGCAGCACGACGAGCTGCTGTTCATCGTCCAGCACCAGACCACCGAGCTCTGGCTGAAGCTGATGGTGCACGAGCTCCGGTCGGCGCGCTCCCTGCTCGCGTCCGACGACCTGGCGCCGGCGCTCAAGCGGCTGGCCCGGGTCAAGCACATCCAGCACACCGTCACCGACCAGTGGTCGGTGCTGGCGACGCTCACGCCGTCCGAGTACGCCGAGATCCGGCCGTTCCTGGCCACGTCGTCGGGCTTCCAGTCCGCCCAGTACCGCGAGGTCGAGTTCCTCCTCGGCAACAAGAACGCCGAGATGGTGAAGGTGTTCGCCCACGACCCCCACGAGCAGGCGGAGCTCGCGACGCTGCTGGACGAGCCGTCGCTGTACGACGTGTTCCTCGCCCACCTGTCGCGCCAGGCGTACGCCGTACCGGCCGCATGCCTGGACCGTGACTGGTCGCAGCCCTACCGCTCCAACCCCGAGCTCGTGCAGATGTTCGCCGGTGTGTACGCCGCCCCCGAGGAGCACTGGGGCGTCTACGAGACCTGCGAGGAGCTGGTCGACGTCGAGGACAACTTCCAGCAGTGGCGCTTCCGACACCTCCAGGTCGTGCAGCGCACCATCGGCCACAAGGTCGGCACCGGCGGCTCCTCCGGCGTCGACTTCCTCCGCCGCGCCCTGGACCTGACGTTCTTCCCCGAGCTGTACGAGGTGCGCACCCTGATCGGCGAGTAACCACCCCAGATTGTTCGGATCCGGGCCGAAATCGGGGCCTGGCGAGCAATCCGGGGTGGTTACTCAGCTCGACACCTCATCCCGTCGGTGCGCTCGGGCAGGATGTCCGCATGCTGCTCCGTGACGTGGTCGAGACCTCGGGGGCCGTCGCGGCCACCCGGTCGCGGAAGGCGAAGGTCGCCGCGATCGCCGAGCGTCTGGCGCAGTCCGAGGTCGACGAGCTGCCGGTCGTCACGGCGTACGTCGGCGGCACGATCCTCCAGCGCCGCACCGGCGTGGGGTGGCGCGGCCTGAGCTCCCTGCCGGAGCCGGCGGGCGAGCCGTCGGTGACCGTGCTCGAGGTCCACGAGACGCTCGACGCCCTCGCCGTCCTGTCCGGCCCCGGTTCACAGGAGGCCCGAGCGGCGGGCGTGCGGGCACTCTTCGACCGGCTGACTGCGGACGAGCAGCGTTGGCTGCGCGGCGTCATGACCGGCAACGTGCGCCAAGGCGCCCTCGACGCACTCGTGCAGGAGGCCATCGCGGCCGCGTGGGGCGTGAGGCTCACCGCCGTACGCCGCGCGGCCATGCTGGCGGGTGGAACCGTCCCGATCGTGGTCGTGGCGATGAGCGGCGGCGAGGAGGCGCTGGCGGAGATCGGTCTGGAGGTCGGCCGGCCGGTGCTGCCGATGCTCGCCTCGACCGCGCCCGACGTGACGGCGGCGATCACCAAGGCAGGCGGCGGCCCGGGCACTCCCGTCGCGGTCGACACCAAGCTGGACGGGATCCGCATCCAGGTCCATCGCCGCGGCGGCGAGATCGTGATCGCCACCCGCAGCCTGGACGACATCACGACGCGCCTGCCCGAGGTGGCCGACGTCGTGAAGGCGCTGCCCGGCGGCGACCTCGTCCTGGACGGCGAGGCGATCGCCATGGGGGACGACGGCCGTCCGCGCCCGTTCCAGGAGACCGCCTCGCGCACCGCGATGGCGGTGACACCAGGAGGAGTTGCCGTCACGCCGTACTTCTTCGACGTCCTGCACGCCGACGGCCGTGATCTCCTCGACGCCACCGGGACCGAGCGGCTCGAGGTCCTCGACGCGATCGTCCCCGAGGAGCACCGGGTGCCCCGGCTGGTCACCGACGACCCGGCGGCCGCCGACGCCTTCGCCCAGGACGCCCTGGCCCGGGGCCACGAGGGCGTGGTCGTGAAGAGCCTCTCCATCGGGTACGCCGCCGGCCGACGCGGCGCCGGCTGGGTCAAGGTCAAGCCCGTCCACACGCTCGACCTGGTCGTCCTGGCCGTCGAGTGGGGCAGCGGTCGCCGCGAAGGGTGGCTGTCCAACATCCACCTCGGCGCGCGCGATCCGGACAACGGCGGCTTCGTGATGCTCGGCAAGACCTTCAAGGGCATGACCGACCAGATGCTCGCGTGGCAGACCGAGCGGTTCACCGAGCTGGCGGTCTCTCCCGAGACCGCGCGCGACTCCTACGTCGTCCAGCTGCGGCCCGAGCAGGTCGTCGAGATCGCCTTCGACGGTCTGCAACGCTCGAGCCGCTACCCCGGTGGCCTGGCTCTCCGCTTCGCCCGGGTCGTGCGCTACCGCGACGACAAGTCCGTCGACGAGGCCGACACCATCGCGACGGTCCAGTCCTTGGCGGCCGGGTAGGTTCGCAGTCGTGATCGAGTTGCAGCGTGGCGACGAGATGGCGCTGGCCCGCGAGGACGGCACCCCGCTCGGGCGCCTGACCATGGGGCTGGGCTGGGACAAGAAGCCCGGCGCCGGCTACATCGGCACCGGCGCGCGCGAGGTGGACCTCGACGCCTCGGCCCTGCAGTACGCCGGGGACCAGCTGTTCGACCTGGCCTTCTTCAACCACCTGGAGACGCGCGACGGCTCCGTCGTCCATCTCGGCGACAACATCAGCGGGAGGGGCGAGGGCGACGACGAGCAGATCACCATCGACCTCGCCCAGGTCTTCCCGCGCGTGGACACCATGCTGTTCCTGGTCAGCAGCTACCACGGCGACTCGCTGGAGTGGGTCGCCAACGCCTACTGCCGACTCGTCGACGAGGACGACGTGGAGATCGCCCGCTTCACACTCACCGAGGGCGTGCCCCGCACCGGCTTCATGCTGGCGAAGATGTTCCGTGACGGCGGCGGGTGGCGGCTGAAGGCCATCGGCCAGGGGATCTCGGTCACCGTGCCGACGGAGTCCCTGGGCGTGCTGGCCCGTTTCGTCTGAGGCGCTCCCCCGTCTCGCCGCCGCGACGGTACGCCGGGCGTCGCGCCAGGCGATCCACCCGGTCCGCAACCGAGGCGAGGTCTCCCGCTCTCCGCGACGTCGAGCGCGTAGCTGCTC
>DATBDF010000105.1:0-7252 GCA_036270075.1 Nocardioides sp. | reverse complement strand
GCGGTCACGGTGTCGTCGTCGTCGACCATGGTGAGCACGAGGACCGCCGGCGGCTGCTCCTGCGCCACGATCCGGCGGATCCCCACTACGCCGGGCATGCCGGGCAGTTGAGGTCCATGAGCACGACGTCGGGCTCGAGTTCGGCGCACCAGCGTACGGCGGTCTCCGCATCGCCGACTGCGTCGGTGAGCTCCATGTCATCGGCGATGGCGAGCATCCCGGCGAGACCGTTGCGGAACAGCGGGTGGTCGTCGACCACGAGGTCCCGAGACTCCCGCCGCGAGGGGCATCGCCTTCGCCGCCGGCGGCGGATGACCTCGACGCCATCCAGGCCCGGTCCGCAGTCCGCACCAGGACGGTCACGTCGGCGGAGGTTCGGTACCGCTGACTGCTGGCGAACTGCGCGGCTATGTGAGCGCCTGTGAACCGGCCATCTGCCCACATCGGGCGGGTGCGTCAGGCGGGCACGGTCTGCTGACCTGTCGCCGGTCCGTGGTCCTTGTGCTCGTCCAGCCACGCGGACAACCGACCCAACGCCTCGACCTCGTCGGTGCCGAACGTGAACTCCGGGTCCATCTCCGGCAACTCCGGCGCCACCGATCCGCACGCACGCTGGGTCATCCTTGGACCTCCGTTCTCCGTGTCCATCCTAAATTGGCGAGGTCCTCGGCAGGGTCACGAGACGAATCCCGAACCCTCTGTGTGCGTCCAAATGTGCGTGCACCCTGCGGTCAGCGGACGTCACCAGACGACATTTCGGGCCGGTGGAGACTCAGTCACGCGCGCCTGACAGCACCCATCGCTACCGGCTGACACGGGGTGTCACGGTGGGCGCATTGCTACGGATCAGAAGGTTTGGGGTTCGAATCCCTACGGGCGCGCCATCACTGGTACGGCGTGTACCTCGCCTCCGCGAGCGCGCGCTTCATGTTCAGAGGCCCGGACTGGGGGCTGAGCCACGGCCGGCTGACCCAGAGGTAGCCGTCGACGTACTTCGCTGCGAGCGAGCGCTGGCCGTTGGTGAGGGGCCAGCGGCTCGAGTCGACGTCGGTCGTCGGCGGGATGCCCAGCGTGACGCAGTGCGTCTGGGTGGCACTGGAGCAGGGGTCGGCGTTCCCGACCGCGACCGAGTACGGATGGCGCTGGTGGAACCAGTCCCCGGCGAACGGCCGGCCGTTGTCGGAGGTGTCGATCACGAAGTGCTTCTGACCGGCGCCCTTGCCGGCCAACGCCTTCACGATCCGGCTGCCGAACTCGATCTGGTTGGCCACCGAGTCGAAGTGCGACGTGTCGAGGGCGAAGCCACGGACGCCGGCGACTCCCTCCTGCAGGAGCATCTTCACGGCGTCGCCGATCTGGCCACGGAACCAGTCGGCCGAGCCCATCTCCAGGTAGACACTGGTGTTCGGCAGCGACGTCAACGTGCGGGCGGCGTACTTCAGCAGGTCGGCCGGGATGTCGGAGTTGTGCGGGATGCAGCGCAGGAACGGGCCGTCCGGCTGGACGACGACCGCCGCGTGAGTGTTGCCGATGGCACGGGCGAAGTGGTCGACGAACGTCTTGTACGACGCGCGCTCGGACTTCGTGGGCAGGCGGCGGCACGCCTCCTGCTCCCACGGCTCCATCCGGAAGAGCGTCATCTGGACCAGGACGTCGGAGTTCCCACCGGTCGCGTTGTCGATGTAGTCGTTGACCTTCGAGGCGATCTGGTTGTTGGGGATCCAGTCACCGAAGAACTTCGCCTTGGGCTGGGACACGATCCGCGAGAGCAGCCTCTTCTGCGCCTTCGTCGCCTTCAGGTACGGACCCCAGGCCGGGTCGGCCAGGCCCTGGTAGACGCCCCACGGGTGTGAGGCGAGCGGGTTCGAGGGGTTCTTCGACGTGGGTGCGCCCATGGGCACGGAGACCGACCGAGGCTGCGTGGTCTTCGCCGCGACCGGCATCAGGGTCGCGCCACTCTGCAGCGAGGCAGCGACGGCGAGGCCGAGAAGGCACAGCAAGGGGGCGGACCGCCGGGGGGAGACGTTCACTCTTGGACGGTAAGGAATGTGGCGGGCCGAGTCAGCCCTTGCGGCTGGGTTGGACCGTTCGGACCCGGGGGCGATGGTCCCTGGGTACCAGGCCGACTAGCCCGGAGGGACTACACGGAGCTGTCCGAACGGGTGATCGAGCCTCAGGCCGGCTCTTCCGTGTCCCGTGCCGCCGCAGTGGCGTCGCGCTCCGCCGGTGAGCGCAGGATGCAGAACTCGTTGCCCTCCGGGTCGGCCAGCACCACCCAGCCGGTGCCCGGACCCCAGTTGCCGCGCAGGTCGTGCACCTCCGTCGCGCCGTGGGCGAGCAGCCGGGCGAGCTCCTCGTCGCGGGTGCCCTCGCGCGGCACGAGGTCGAAGTGCATGCGGTTCTTCCCCGTCTTGGTGTCCGGCACCTCGATGAACAGCACGAGGTGTCCGGTCTCGGGGTCGCGGATCATGCACTCCTCGTGGCCGGGGAGGTTGGGGTCGTCCTCGAGGTCGGCGTACCCGAGCACGGGCTTCCACCACTCGGAGAGCTCGTAGGCGTTGTGGCAGTCGATGGTCGTGTGGGAGATGAACGACGTCATGCCGTCACTGTGCCGAGGCACGCGTGCGACTCTCAACCGAAATGCCGCGGGTCAGGGTCACCCCTCGCGGTGATGACGCCCGTACGGGTCCCTGTCGACAATCCGGCCCATGGCCGCATCGAGCAGGTTCGCCCCGCCCGGCGGTGTGTCGCTCGGGAAGACCGTCGCCGTGCTCGTGCTCGCGTTCGCCGTGCTGTGCGCCGCCGTGGTCGCCGTCGGGTGGCTGCTGACGCACCCGCTCGGGACGACGATGCGTGGTGAGAACGACGTGAACCGCTGGTTCGCCGACCAGCGCACCGGGGCGCTGACTGACGTCGCCGACGGCGGGACCCTGGTCGGGGAGACGGTCACGGGGCTGGTCGTCCTCGTGCTGCTGGGCATCGCGTTCGCGCTCTGGAGGCGCACGTGGTGGCCGCTGGTGTTCGTGGTCGTCTTCGACGCCGGGCTCGGCCTCTTCTACCTCGCCGGGACGGAGCTCGACCCCCGTCAGCGCCCTCCGGTCCACATCCTGCAGGCCGGGCTCGTGCCGGACGCCAGCTTCCCGTCGGGTCACACCGGGACAGCGACCGCGATCGGCGGTGTGCTCGCCGCGCTGCTGTGGGCCTACACCCGCGTCAGCCGGTGGGTGCTCGTCCTGCTCGTGGCGGTCCCGGCGTACACCATGCTGTCGCGGTTGTACGTCGGCGCGCACCACGTGAGCGACGTGGTCGCGGCCTTCGTCTACGCCGTCCTCTGGCTGCTGCTGTGTGCGCGCCTGCTCCTGCCGGCACGGGCGCCGGCGGCTCAGCCCGGGATCGAGGCCGGTTCGCCGTCCTCGAAGAGCGTCGCCAGGTAGATGATCACGGGCACCGTGCCCCGGTTCTGCGCGTGGTGGTGGTCCGTCGGCTGCTCGATCAGCCACTGGCCCGGGTGCACCTTGGCGGTCTGGCCCGCGCGGATGACCCGCACCAGTCGCGGGTCGTCACCGGTGCCGGCCATGAGCCGGGCCCGCCCCTGCTCCACGGTGTAGGTGAGCACGCCGCTGTCGACGTAGCCGATCTGGGTGCCGGGATGGTGGTGGAGGGCGAGCGTCGTTCCGGGCATGACCGTGACCCGCGACAGGCCGAGGGTGCGCGGGGGCGCGCCGCGCGGATGGCCGGCGCTGGCCAGCGGCTCGCGCGTCACCGTGACGGGTGCCGACGGGGCCTGGGGTGCGGCGACGGCCTCGGCGATCTGGAACCCGGCGGTCACCACGACGGCGGTGACGATGACGGCTGTGGACCGGGATCGGACGAGAGAGAGCAGGGACATGGCCGCAGGCTAGACCCGCGCACGAGTCCTCACCCTGGCGCGAGACGCCCCGGGACGACCACGAGCAGAACGCCGAGAACCACGGCGAGCACGACGCCGGCGACGATGCCGGCGGTCCACGAGAGCACCACCGAGAAGATCAGCACGGACATGCCGACGACCAGCAGCGCGACCGCCGCCATCACCACCTGCACCATCACGTGCCCCACCGCGACCACGCGGCCCTTCACGCGTTCGCGGAAGACGCGGCGGTGCAACATGATCGGCGTCATGTTCGCGCCGACGGCGACTCCGGCGATGACGACGAGCCCGAGGTAGAGCCGCTGCTGCCCGTCGTCGAGCGTCGCGAAGACCTGGGTGAACGGCAGGGTGAGCAGGAAGCCTGAGAACAGCTGGAGCCCGGTCTGGGTGATCCGCAGCTCCTGCAGGAGCTCGTCCCAGTTGCGGTCGAGCTTCTCACTCTCCGACTCGTCGCGGCCGTCATTGCCGTCGTTGCCGTCGTTGCCGTCGTTGCCGTCGTTGCCGTCGTTGCCGTCGTTGCCGTCGTTGCCGTCGTTGCCGTCGTTGCCGTCGTTGCCGTCGGGGCGATCGGTCCGCTCGCCGGGTTGCGTGGTCATGCTGGCCGCTCCTCGTCTCCGGTCACCGCGAGCTCGAGGAGAGCTCCTCTCCGGTGGACCGGTTCCGGTCTGGCTGGAAGCCGTGGTCGATGCCCCACAGGATCGCCCGCGACCGCGAGGTCACGCCGATCTTGCGGTACGCCGATCGGATGTAGGACTTGATCGAGTTGATCGACAGCATCGTGGTGTCGACGATGTCGTTGTTGGAATACCCCTGGGTGATCAGGGACAACACCTCGGACTCCCGAGCGGTCAGGCCCTCCTCGCGTCCGGGCCAGTCACCGCCGACCAGGGGTCCGTGCCCGGCGTCGTGCAACCGGACGGGGTCGCCGGCGTGGATGCGCTCGAGGGTGTCGACCAGGTCCGCGGCCGGGAGCCGCTTGCTGATGTAGCCCGAGATGCCCGGTACCCGGGACTGCCCCACGGCCGGGTCGTCGGCGCTCCAGGTGTAGACGACGACCTTGCCGATCCTCGGGTCGGAGACCAGGCGTGCGATCCGCGCGCGGTCGCGGAAGCTCTGGGCGAAGGTGTCGAAGAGGGCGATGTCCACCGACGACGCCGGATGCGTGTTCACGTCGACCTCGACCACCTCGACGCGCTCGCTGTAGGAACGCAGCATCGAGGCGAGGCCGTGCACGACGACCTCGTAGTCGTTCACGATCGCGAGTCGGATGGCCACGGCCCGCACTTTAGGCGGGTAGGGGTACCCCCCGTGCTCACCTGTAAGGGTGTATCGCGGACCCCGAGGTCACGGAATGGTCCCTGTCGTATCTACCTGACAGGGAGGTGTGCTTTCGCATGGTCATCCTCGGACTGATCCTGCTGATCATCGGCTTGATCGCGTCGATCTCGATCCTGTGGATCATCGGCTTGATCCTGGTCATCGTCGGGCTGGTCCTGAACTTCGTTCCGGTCGGCGGCACTCGCCGTCGCTGGTACTAGCGACCAACGTTCCTGCCACGACCCCCGCATCCGAGATGCGGGGGTCGTGGTGCGTGAGGAGCACCGTCCGCTGTCCGGCCTAGGGTCGTGCCGTGAGCCTCCACCTGCATCGCGCCCTCCGCGCCGACGCGCTCGCCGACGGGCTCGGGAGGCTCCTGGCCACGCCTGTGCCGGACCCCTTCGCCAGCGAGCTGGTGGTCGTCCCGGCCCGGGGAATGGAGCGGTGGCTGAGCCAGCGGCTGTCCCACGTGCTGGGCGCGGGGCCCTCGGGCGACGGCGTGTGCGCCGCCGTGGAGTTCCGCTCCCCGGGATCACTGGTGGCCGAGATCACCGGTGCGCGCGACGACGACCCCTGGGCGCCCGATGCGCTGGCGTGGCCGCTCCTGGAGGTGCTCGACGACTGCCTCGACGAACCCTGGGCGCTCACCTTGGCCCGGCACCTCGGGCACGACCAGTCCGGTGAGGAGGCCGATCTCCGCCGAGGGCGGCGGTTCTCCGTGGCCCGCAGGCTGGCGGGACTCTTCGCGTCGTACGCCGGGCAACGGCCGTCGCTGGTCGCCGACTGGTCCGCGGGCCGCGACACCGACGGCTGCGGCGGGCCGGTCGCCGACGACCTGGCCTGGCAGCCCGAGCTGTGGCGTCGACTGGTCGCGCGCGTCGCCGCGCCGTCGCCGGTGGAGCGGCACCGCCGCACGGTCGAGACCCTGCGCGAGGACCCCGAGGCGTTCGACCTCCCGGTGCGACTCTCCCTGTTCGGCCACACCCGCCTGTCGGTGACCGAGATCGACCTGCTGGCGGCCGTGGCCGACGAGCGCGACGTCCACGTCTGGCTGCCGCACCCGTCACCCGTCCTCTGGTCCGAGCTCACCGGACGCCGCGGGGCCGTCGAGCGTGCCGCCGACGACAGCCACCAGGTCGTTCGTCATCCGTTGCTGTCGAGCCTCGGGCGGGACACGCGGGAGCTCCAGCGGGCGCTGACTGTCGCCGATCCGGCGAGCGACACCGACGAGCCTGGGACATCGGCACCGGACACGCTGCTCGGCTGGCTGCAAGCCGACCTCTCCGGCGACGCCCCGCGTCCGTCCGGCCGCACCCTCGCGCCGGCCGACCGGTCCGTGCAGGTGCACGCCTGTCACGGGGTGGCTCGCCAGGTCGACGTGCTGCGCGAGATCCTGCTCGGCCTGCTCGCAGACGACCCCACGCTCGAGCCCCGCGACGTCCTCGTCATGTGTCCCGACATCGACACCTATGCGCCCCTGATCGAGGCCGGCTTCGGGCTCGGCGACGTCGTCGGAGACTCCGGGCATCCTGCCCATCGCCTGCGGGTGAGGCTCGCCGACCGCTCGCCGGTGCAGACCAACCCGCTGCTCGCGGTGGCGCGGACGCTGCTCGACGTGGCCGGCGGTCGCGCGCCGGCGACACAGGTGCTCGACCTTGCCCGTTCCGAGCCGGTCCGGCGGCGCTTCGGCTTCAGCGACGACGACCTCGAGCAGCTCGACACCTGGGCCCGCGAGTCGGGTGTCCGCTGGGCCTTCGACGCCGAGCACCGCGCCGACTTCGGGCTCTCGTCGTACGTCGCGAACACCTGGGAGTTCGGCCTGGACCGGCTGCTCACCGGGGTTGCGCTGTCCGACGACTCGTCGGCCTGGCTCGACCCGGCGCTCCCGCTCGACGACGTCGGCAGCGCCCAGGTCGATCTCGTCGGCCGCCTCACCGAGTACGTCGAGCGGCTGCGCTCCGCGACCGACCGGCTGACCGGGACCCACCCGCTGGAGCACTGGCTCGCGGCGCTCGACGACGGCGT
>DATBDF010000104.1:0-7346 GCA_036270075.1 Nocardioides sp. | reverse complement strand
GCCCGCAGCGCCGGTGAACCTGGCCGACTCGCTGTCGCCGGTAGCCTCGACGGACTCCAGCGACTCCGGCAACACCCCGACCGCGGACGTCCAGAACCGCAACGCGATCGTGTCCCGGTCGGCCGAGCGCACCAAGCCCTCGACCGACCGACGCGAGCACCGTGATCCGGCCAAGGCCGCCGCACTCGGCCTCGGAGCCGGGCCCGCGGTCGGCGGCGAGGAGTCCCTGTCGGCCGGCGACCCGCAGACGATCGCCGCCGCGCTGCTGCCGAAGTACGGCTTCGACAGCTCGCAGATGTCCTGCCTGGTCCCGCTGTGGATGGGCGAGAGCGGCTGGCGCTGGAACGCCGAGAACGCGTCGTCGGGTGCCTACGGCATCCCGCAGTCCCTGCCCGGCTCGAAGATGGCGAGCGCCGGCGCCGACTGGCAGACGAACCCCGCGACCCAGATCGAGTGGGGCCTCGGCTACATCCGCGACAGCTACGGGTCCCCGTGCGGCGCCTGGAGCTTCAAGCAGAGCCACGGCTGGTACTGAGCGGGCGGGCTGCCCGGCTGGTGCCGCGCGACTAGTCACCCCAGGGGGATTCGACTAGTCCCCGGCCGTCCGATCGGTCGGGATCGGTACGGAAAAGGTAAAGAACCGGCGGTTCTGCCGGGGTCTGCCGAGTGACCCCTGTTCAATCTGTGACGTCCGGCTCGGGGGAGTCGGGACCGTTCCGGCCGGTGGTGCCCGGAGCTCCACCCGGGAGCCGCAGACCCACTCGATCCAGGGGGATCACACTCATGTACGTCGCACGCATGCTGCGCATGTCCGCTGCCGCCGTCGCCGCGGTGCTCGCCGTGGGCACGATCGGTGCCACCGCCGCCGAGGCCGGCAAGCCGCCCGCCGCGCCGACCGGGCTCTCTGCCTCGGTCACTCCTCACCAGAACGGGACCTACGACGTCGCCGCCTCGTGGAACGCAGTCGCCAGCGCCACCAGTTACCGCGTCGCCCTCACCAAGGGCGGGACCACGCTGTCAACCGCCACCGTGACCGCGACCTCCTGGGCTCCCACGGTCACGGCGACGCCTGGCAACGCCTCACTGAGCGTCCGCGCCGTCGTCGGCAAGCGTCCCGGCAAGACGGCGACCCTCACGGTGCCGCTGGCAGACGTCACGCCGCCCACCGGTGCGTTCCATGCGACCTGGGACAACAACACGCAGGTCGCCACCATCACGGTCACGACCCCGGTTGCCGACAACTCTGGGGGCGCGGTCACGGCCAAGGTCAACTGGGACTCGGAAAACTCCAGCTCCACGGAGTCGTGGAACCTGGCCTCCGACATCACGCACACGTACCCGCCCGGCGCTGGGCGCTATGTGCCGGTCGTGACGCTCACGGATTCATCGAGCAACTCCGTCGATGTGCCGGTCAATGCTGTCGTCATCATGGACTCCGAAGCGCCGACTGGGTCCTTCTCCGTCGCCCCGCCGACGGGCTGGGCCGCGTTCACCAAGGTCACCGTCACCCAGGACGGCGACCTCGCCGACAACTGGTCGCCGGCCGACAAGATCAGCCGTTCGGTCGACTGGGGTGACGGCTCGGCATCTCAGACCTGGACGACCGGTACCACTCTCTCGCACAGGTATGCGACCGCCGGCAGCTACACCCCGGTCGTCACCATCACCGACGAGGCAAACAACCCCTCCCTGGTCTCGACGTCCGAGGTGGTCGTCACGGCCGACACCACGCGTCCGGTCGTGAAGCTGACCCTGCCCAAGGCCAAGCACTCGGTGCGGGCCTGGAGGACCCTGCGAGGCACCGCGACCGACGGCCAGACCGGCGTGAAGAGCGTGTGGCTGAAGGCCGTCGAGAAGCGCGGCACCGCCTGGTACGGCTACAACCGGGTGACCCATGCCTGGGTCAAGTCCACGACCAAGGCGAAGGCCTTCTCGAAGGCCAAGGCGTTCGCGCTGACGACCACGGCCACGCACGTGTGGTCGGCCAAGCTGGTCAAGCTCGGCAAGGGCACGTTGGTGTACAAGGTCCGGGCCACCGACCAGGTGAAGAACGTCTCCAGGACGCTGACACACACCGCCACGCTGACCAAGCGCTGACCCCCGGCATCGGCGGCCCGGCCGGCACTCGAGCCCTACCTCGTGGTGCCGGCCAGGCCGACCAGCCCAGCGCTCACGGCGTAGAGGCGGTCACCCAGGGCGTCGTCCCTGGCGAGCCGTGACGGGTCGCGCAGGCGGTTGTGGTCGTAGTAGCCGCCGGTCGCACCCTCGACCTCGGGGCTCGCAGCCAGGTAGGCCAGTCGCGAGCCGCCGACGGCCGGGGGCTCCATCCGGCGCTTGGCGATCGCCAGCACCGGCCGGGCGAACCACGGCGCTCCGCTCCAGATGTTCGTCGCGATGGCGCCGGGGTGCAGAGACGTCACGGTCACGCCGGTGTCTTCCAGGCGACGTGCGAGGTGTCGGGCCGTCAGCACGTTGGCGAGCTTCGAGCGGCTGTAGGCGCGCATGATCGAGTAGCCGTGCTCGAAGCCGACGTCCTCGAGGTCGAGCGTCCCGGCGTAGTGGCCTTCGGAGGACGTGAAGACGATGCGCGCCGGCGCGCTCTCGCGGATGCGTTCGAGCAGCAGCTCGGTGAGCAGGAACCCGGCCAGGTGGTTGACCGCGAACGTCGCCTCCACCCCGTCCGGCGTGACGGTGCGCCGGGAGAAGACGGTGCCCGCGTTGTTGACCAGCACGTCGAGACGGGGACAGGTCCGGAGGAGGTCCTCGGCCAGCCGGCGTACGGCCAACTGGTCGGCGAAGTCGCACAGCAGCGAGTCCGTGCGGCACTCCGGCGACTCGGACCGGAGGCGCCCGACCGCGGCAGCCGTACGGCGCGGGTCCCGGCCCACGAGGACGATGCGCGGGTCGGGCTCGCTGCGAGCGAGCTGGCTCGCGCACTCCAGCCCGATGCCGTCGGAGCCGCCGGTGATCACGAAGGTCTTGCCCGAGTGCTGCGCGAGCGTCACGGACGGGTCATCTTCTCCACGTCGAGCGCCGCGTCGAGCTCCTCCTCGGTGATCTCGCCGCGCTCGACGTAGCCGAGGCCGAGGACCGTCTCCCGGATGGTGGCCCCGTCGGCCAGCGCCTGCTTGGCGATCCTGGCCGCTGCCTCGTAGCCGAGGTACTTGTTCAGCGGCGTGACGATGCTGGGCGAGGACTCGGCGTACGCGCGCAAGCGGTCGCGATCGGCGGTGATGCCACGCGCGCAGTCGGCCAGGAGCCGGGATGCGTTCGTGAGGAGCTCCATCGACTCCAGGAGGTTGCGGCCGATGACGGGCAGCATCACGTTGAGCTCGAAGCTCCCGGAGGCGCCCGCGAACGTGACCGCGGCGTCGTTGCCGATCACCTGTGCGCACACCTGCAGCGTCGCCTCGGGGATCACCGGGTTGACCTTGCCGGGCATGATGCTCGACCCCGGCTGCAGGTCCTGGAGGTGGATCTCGGCGAGGCCGGCGGTCGGTCCGCTGCCCATCCAGCGCAGGTCGTTGCAGATCTTCACCAGACCCACGGCATAGGTCTTCAGGACGCCGCTGAGCTCGACCAGGGAGTCCTGGGTGCCCTGGGCTTCGAAGTGGTTGCGCGCCTCGGTGAACGCTTCGCCGCTGTCGTCGGCGAGCCGGGCGATGGTGGTCTCGGCGAACGACGGGGGTGTGTTGATGCCCGTGCCGACAGCCGTGCCGCCGAGTGGGAGCTCCCGCACCCGCGGCAGCACGTCCGCCAGCCGTTCCCGTGCGTACGTCGCGGTGGCGGCGTACCCGCCGAGCTCCTGGCCGAGGGTGACGGGCGTGGCGTCCATCAGGTGCGTGCGGCCGGACTTGACCGCGTCGACGTACTCCTCGGCCTTGACGGTGAGTGCCTCGGCGAGCAGCCCCATCGCCTCGTCGAGCGGGCCCGCGGCGAGCACGGCTGCGACGTGGATGGCGCTGGGAAAGGTGTCGTTGGACGACTGGCTGGCGTTGACGACGTCGTTCGGGTGGCAGTCCACACCGTCGCGGGCGGCGAGCGAGGAGATCACCTCGTTCACGTTCATGTTGGTGCTGGTGCCCGACCCCGTCTGGAAGACGTCGATCGGGAACTGGTCGTCGTGGCGGCCGTCGAGGATCTCGGCGACGGCTGCCTCGATCGCGTCGCGCTGATCGGCCTTGATCACGCCGAGGTCGGCGTTCGAGCGCGCTGCCGCGGCCTTGATCCGGGCGAGGGCGTGGATCAGTGACGCGGGGAGCGGCCGTCCGCTGATCGGGAAGTTCTGCACCGCGCGTTGGGTCTGGGCCCGCCAAAGGGCATCGGCGGGTACCTCGACCTCGCCCATGGAGTCGTGCTCGATGCGAACGTTCCCGTTCGGTGGCAGGCCGCTCATGCAGCCGAGGCTACGCGGGGCTCGTGGGCATCAGGCTCGACGGGCGCTGTAGAGCCAGTAGTGCTCGTCGCGGTCCTGCAGCCGCACGGCATGCTCCTGCTCCTCCACCTGTCCGAAGACAGCACGGAGCGCCTCCGCCAGGGCGGTCGAGCGCGCGGCGGACCAGACCACCAGCGCGCCACCGGGGTTGAGGCGGTCGAGGGCCGCCCGGAGGAACTGCTCGTGGTACAGCGCGGCGTTCTCCTCGTGGACGAGCTGATCAGGCCCGTTGTCGACGTCGAGCAGCATCACGTCGTACGTCGTGGAGCCAGCCTCTGCGACGGCGC
Source organism: Nocardioides sp. (assembly GCA_036270075.1). Lineage (GTDB taxonomy): Bacteria > Actinomycetota > Actinomycetes > Propionibacteriales > Nocardioidaceae > Nocardioides. The sequence continues at coordinate 2,624 of DATBDF010000104.1, read as the reverse complement.
GGGCGATGTCGGCGACGACGACGCGTGCTCGGCGGTCCGCGAGCAGGCGGGGACCGTGGCTGATGGTCCCGTCGCGCATCCACTCGACCAAGGCGGGTTCGATCTCGACCACGTCGACCTGCTCGACGCGGCGGTCGCCGAGGACCCGGTCGAGGGTGAAGCCGAGCCCCAGGCCACCGACCAGCACCCGTCGTGGCTCGTCGACGACCGCGAGGGCCGCGTCCGCGAGAGCCTGCTCGGTGGCGTGCTCGGCGGTGTCCATGACGAAGACGCCGTTCGTCCGGAGCTCCAGTACCGTCGGGCCGGCGGACTCGTCCGGGCCGGGGCGGCGCTCGCGCAGCACGAGCTCGCCACGCTCGGAGTCGCAGCGCGCGATCTCGACGTACTCCACGGACCTACCGTAGGGACCGAGGTGGGTCTCGGCGCGGGGACTTGGTGCGGCCGCCTAAAGTACAGTAGAACAGTCGACAATGATGCCGAACACCGCGGCCCGAGGAGGGGGACTAATGCAGCACGACCGGCCGACCCCGCGCGTGGTCGTGATCGGCGCCGGCGCTTCCGGCGGCCTGACCCTGCTGCACCTGGCCCGCGCCGCACGCCGCCGCGGCACGGCACTCGACGTCGTCCTGGTCGATCCCGCGCTGCATCGCGCTCGAGGCACCGCGTTCGGCACGACCGACCGGCAGCACCTGCTCAACATCGTCGCCAGTGGGATGAGCGCCCTCCCCGAGGAACCCGGGCACTTCGTGACGTGGCGGGCTCGCCAGCATCCCGAGCTGACGACCGAGCCGGGAGTCTTCGCGCCCCGGCTCGAGTGGGGCCGCTACCTGGACGAGACGATCACCCAGGCCCTCGCCGGGGACGAGCAGATCGGCCTGCGGCACCTGCGGACGCGTGCCATCGGCATCCGACGCGACGACGCCGGCGTCACCGTCACCACCGACGACGGCCAGGTCGTGACCGCGGATGCGGCCGTCCTGGCAACGGGCGAGCGGCCGCCCAGCGCCGCCTGGGCTCCCGAGTCCCTGGTGCGCTCGGCCTTCTTCGTTGCTGACCCCTGGTCGCCGGGCGCTCTCGACGTCGTACGCCGCGACCACGCCGGGCCCGCGGACGTCCTGCTGGTCGGCACCGGTCTCACGATGGTCGACGTCGCGCTCTCGCTCTCCGGGCCCTCCCAGCGGCGGGACCGGCACGTCCACGCGGTGTCGCGGCACGGTGAGCTGCCGAGGCGGCACGCCGACGAGGTCCAGCTCGCGGCGATCCCGGAGATCGACGACTGGGGGAACCGCCTCGAGGACTACCGCGCGCGGGCCGCGGAGCACATCGCCGGCGTCCAGCGCGCGACGGGCGACTGGCGGCCGGCGGTCGACGGTCTCCGGACGGTGGTCCAGGCTCTCTGGCAGCGTCTCGACGACGCCGACCGCACGGAGTTCCTGCGCACCGACGCGAGCGCGTGGGGCCGGCTGCGCCATCGGATGCCTCCCGCCTCCGCCGACGTGATCGCCGCTCTGGGGTCCTCGGGCTCGCTGACGATCAGCGCGGGCGAGGTCGTGGACGCCGAGCCGCTCATGGGTGGCGGCCTCCGCGTGACCCTCAGCAACGGCACCGTGCGCGAGGTCGGGTGGGTGCTGAACTGCACCGGCACCAGCACCGTCGTGCGGCCGGGCGCCGACGCTTTGGCGGACGACCTGCTGACGCCGCGAGCGGGCGTCTCGCTCGCGCGGCTGAGCACCGCGGGTCACGGGTACCAGACGGAGGCCGGTCGGCTCGTCGACTCGGTGGGCTCCACCGGAACGCCCATCTGGGCCCTGGGCTCGACCCGCCGCGGCGAGCTCTACGAGACCACCGCCATTCCCGAGATCCGCACGCAGGCCGCGCACGTCGCGGCCGCGGTGCTCGACGAGATCGCACCTGCGCCCCGGGTGCTCGCCGACGGCCGCCTGGTCGGAGGCCATCACCCCGTGGCGCGGCCACGCGACCCGCTCGGGCTGCCACTGTCGACCACGGCTGAGGCGGCCGCGGCGTACAACCTCGGGCTGGAGCGGCTGATGCGCCTGCAGTCCGGCGCCGACGAGAAGCTGCTCGAGGCCGTGGCGCTGGACCCCGACTTCGCGGTCGGCCACGCCGCACTCGCGATGCTCGGTCACGAGGGAGGCGCGGCGGTCGACGTCGCAGCGTCGCTGGATGCCGCCCAGGCGGCTGCCCGGCAGCGGGCGGACGACCGTGAGCGCAGCCTGGTGGACGTCGTGAGCCGACGCGTCCGTGACGTCCGGAACTCCGGCTCGACGGCCCTGATGAACCACATCGCCCAGCACCCGCGCGACGTCCTGGCGGTGTCCGCTGCGGTCCCGACGATCGCGTTCTCGGGCGTGACGGACATCCAGCAGGAGGCCTGGGATCTGGTCGAGGGCCTCGCTCCTGCGTACGGCGACCACTGGTGGTACATCTCCCTGCTCGCGTTCACCCGCCAGGACCAGTCGCGGTTCGACGACGCCGGCCTGCTCGCCGAGAGCGCGCTGGAGTGCGAGCCGACCTCGGGGCACGCCGTACACGCCCAGACCCATGTGATGTACGAGACCGGCCGGCACGAGGCGGGCCGGGCCTGGCTCGACCACTGGGTGGCG
>DATBDF010000103.1:0-19199 GCA_036270075.1 Nocardioides sp. | reverse complement strand
CGGGGCGGTCCCGCGAGCCTGCGTGGCCGGCCACGCGTCGTCGACGGGGGGATCGACCGGTGGTGAGAGGGCTGGAAGCCGAACCGTCGGACCCCGTAGCGTGGGCCCGTAGCGTGAGCGGGGCACGCACCGCATGGGTTCAGGAGGTAGCCCGTGGCACTCGACGCCAGGCGGCTCGACGACGCCACGCAGGGCATCACCTACGAGAGCGCGCTGGCCGAGCTCGAGCGCGAGACGGTGCGCGGGGTGAACGAGAAGATGCGCGGTCAGCAGGTGGATGCGATTCTCGCGGCCCTGGTGAGCCAGCTCGAAGGCCGCTTCCCGGGGGTCGACTTCGACCCCGGCCAGCTGCGGCTGACCGCGTCCGCGATCTCGAGAGGAACCCTCCGGATCTAGTCGACTCCTTCATCTGCAACCCTTGATTTGCAGGTCAGCTCCTGGTTCACTATCTGCAACCACGGAATTGCAGATAGGAGAGGACCATGGAAACATCAGGACTGACGATCAGCCTCGAGCTCGACGGGCCACCCGAGGAGGTGTTCGCCGCCGTGCTCGACGTTCGGGGGTGGTGGTCGGAGAACATCGTCGGCGACACGAGCACGATCGGCGACGAGTGGGACTACGCCTACCAGGACGTCCACGACTGCCGGATCCGGGTCACCGACGCCGTACCGGGGGAGCGGGTGGAGTGGCTCGTGCTGGAGAACCGGTTCTCGTTCACCGAGAACCCCGCCGAGTGGGTCGGCACCAGCATGCTCTTCGACATCCGCCCGGTGGGCGGGGGCAGTGCTCTGACCTTCACCCACGTCGGCCTGGTCGAGGAGCACGAGTGCTTCGGAGCGTGCGTGCAGGGCTGGGAGTTCTACATCGGCACGAGCCTTCGTGACCGCGTGCAAACCGGGGTCGGTCGTCCGAGCACCTTCGACCACCGCACGTCGGGCCAGCCGCAGCCGGCGGTGACCCGATGACCACGCGCGGATATGCCACGGCTCTGGTGGTCTGCGCGACGCCGCAGGACGTGCACGCTGCCGTGACGAACCCGCGAGGCTGGTGGGGCGAGCTGGTGGCGGGTGGCGCGGCAGTCGTGGGCGAGGAGTTCACCTTCGAGGTGCCGGGCGTGCACTGGTCGCGGCTGCGGGTCGCCGAGAGCGAGCCCGAGCGGGTGGTCTGGGATGTCGTCGACGCCCGGCTCGAGTACGTCGAGGAACGCGAGGAGTGGGTCGGCACCCGCATCGTGTTCGAGCTGGAGCCGGTGGCCGAGGGCACTCGACTCTCGTTTGCGCACGACGGTCTGCTTCCCGAGCTCGCCTGCTACGACTCGTGCTCGGTGGCGTGGACCTCACTGATCCACGACAGCCTCCGCCGGCTGGTGACCGAGGGGCGCGGTGCGCCGTACGCCGGGCAGCCGCTCACCGGGTGACCCGCAGGGCCGTGGCAGATCCGCCTGTTCATGAGGATGCTTGAGCCGCGACATCCGCGTCCCTTCGCGGATCGGTGGGGAGTCGCGCGGGGACGAGGCGGAGACGAGGAGCGGAAGGTCAGTCGAAGAGGGCGGCGTAGCGGGCGAGGTACAGCGGCCATCCCTCGTCGCCGTCGACGCCGTCGCTGACGGCCTCCCAGCCGGTGCCGTGGCGGTCGAGGTTGCGGTGCTCCAGCTCGACGAGGGTGCGTTCGCTCCCGTCCGCGACGAAGCGGACTTCCACCTCGCTGGTGAGATCCGGGTCGGTCTCGATCTGCCAGCGCGGGCTGATGTCCCAGCTGAACACCAGCCGATGTGGCGGCTCGAACACCAGGATCCGGGCCCATCGGCACTCGCTCCCGTCGACGGCTCGATCGACGATGTTGCCGCCGACCCACGGCTCGAGGACGGTCTCGGCGATCGGGGCGGAGAGCAGGTTGTGCTCCGGCGGCTTGATGTCGCCGAACCGCTCGGTGAAGACGGCGAACGCCCGCTCGATGGGGGCTCGGATGATCAGCTCGGCGTGGACAGCGGTACCAGTCCGGGTCATCGGTTCTCCTCGTCGAGGGTGTCGTCCGTGCCGTCCACGAGGTCGGCGTAGCGGGTCAGTGATCGTTGCCAGTAGGTCTCGAGCTGGTCTCGGAGGGCGGCGAGCGCCACCGGGTTCACCCGATAGATGCGGCGCGTCCCCAGGGCGCGCTCGCTGACCAGTCCCGCGTCCCTGAGGATCTTCAGGTGCTGGGAGACGGCGGAGCGAGTCACCGGAAGCCCCGCGGCCAGCTCGCCCACGGGTCGTGGGCGCTCGGCCAGCCGCGACACGATCTCCCGACGCGTCGGGTCCGCCAGGGCACTCCAGCCGTCGTCCATTCGGTTAGCGTTCACTAACGGTTAGTAGACGCTCACCCACTGTCCCGTGTCAAGCCCGACGGGACGCGAGGATGATGGACGGGGTCCGGAGCCAACGGATACCGAGCGGGAGGAGCGGGCATGAGCAGGTACGACGATGCCGACGCCGCCGACGTGGCGGAGCAGCTGAGCCCGGTCGAGGACGAGGAGGACGTCGTCGTCGACATGACCGACCCCGAGGTGGACGACGCCGACCGCTGGGAGCAGGCCACGCCCGTACGCGGCGGGGACGACGACTACCCGGAGGGGTGACGCCCTCCCGCTTCAGCAGCCGTGTGGTCCCGGATCGGTGACGCGGAACGCGGTCAGGGAGCCGTTCGAGGCGACCCGCTCGAGGCCAGGGCAGCTCTCCAGCCCGCCGAGGGAGGTGGGGGTGTCCCACACGTTGCCGGTGCCGAGGGAGTGAGCGTCGGGGTCGCCCACGACCACCCAGGTGACGCCGTGCTCCGCCAGGAAGTCCCAGTGCTGCGACGGGTCGTCGAAGAACGACTGCGCGCCGGCGAACAGACTGTTGGCGCGGCGCATCTGGTCACCGAAGGTGTACGGCGCGCGCCCGTCGAGCAAGCCTGAAGCGCCCGTGAGGTCGGGGATGAAGCCCTCGGTGTAGCCGTTGGCCAGGACCACGTCACGACTCGTCACGGGAAGGGACCGCCACAGGGTGACGTCGGCGCGGCTCGGGGCCTGCCCGATGTCCCAGCTGCACACCTTGATCATCCAGCCCACCCCGAACAGCGAGAGCACCGTCAGCAGGACCAGGAGGCGACGGCGAAGGACGGGCAGGTACTCACGTCCGCGCCATGACCATCGCAGCCGCGCCAGGCACTCCAGCCCGATCGCGATCAGGGGTGGCGTGAGCAGGCTCGCCTCCAGCACGAGCCGAGAAGCCCCGGTCCGCCGGGGCACGTAGCCCTTCCATCCGAGCATGAAGACCAGGGCCACGGCGGCCAGGCCGACCAGGGCGATGACCGTGAACGCCACGACCTGCCGGGCCACGGGGTCCCGCCGCCGGCGCCACAGCCCGTAGCCCGCGAGCAGAAGGGCGGGGACGATCCACCACTGCGACCACGCGTAGAGCTGCTCCAGCGAGTCGAGTGCCATCCTGGCGTTGCTCGGCGGCATCGAGGGGGCCTCGGCTCGAGCCGCGACGTAGAACCTCCAGGTCGGGTCGGCGAGCCCGCCCTGGTCGACCAGTCCGCCGGAGGTGGCGGTGCCCGAGGCCTCCCGGAACGCCAGTCCGGTCACGACCACGGCCGCCAGGAGAGCTGCGAAGGCGAGGCCGGTGCGCACGAGCTGCTCCCGCCGGGGACCCCGGATCAGGAACGTCACCGCGGCCGCGGCCAGCATCACTCCCGCGGTCACCGCGGCGATGCCGTGCACCTGGGACAAGATGGCCGCCAGCAGGGCGCCGGCGACGAGCGGCCGCCAGTCCCGGTGACGGAGCCAGTCGACGCCGACGGCGACGAGCAGCAGCGCCAGACCGAGCGCGAAGCCCTCGGGTCGGTAGCCCGCGAGCCTGATCGGTGCGATGCCGCTCGCGACGGCCACCGGGACGGCGAGGAGCGCGCCGATCCGTCCGGCTCCCAGGGCCGACGTGAGCGCGACGGCACCCAGTCCGAGCAGGAGGACCCCGACCAGGGTGACGATGGTGAGCACCGTCATCGGGCTGCCGGGGTCCTGGACGAGCAGCGCGGCCGTGCCGGTCGTGAAGACGTGGTAGTCGGTGAGGAACGACGTCGTCGTCCCGAACTCGGTCGACGAGGCGGGGATGGCGCCGACCTCGGCCACCTGGCGGGCGAGCCCGTAGTAGTACCAGGGCGTCGAGCCCAGCGGCGACCACGACCTGCTGACGACCGCGTAGCCGAGCGGCGCGTAGACCAGGAGGGTCAGGCCGGAGACCGCCGCGAGACGCCGGCCCACGGGCGCGAGCGCGGCGCGCAGCTGCGGGCGGTGGCGAGGAAGGAGCAGGACCACCAGAGAGGCTGCCCCGATCACGCCGGACCAGGTCCACGCCCACGGTGCGGTGAGACCGACGGTGCGGGCCAGGATTCCGGAGCCGAGCAGCCACGCGGCGAGGCCGCACGCCACTCCTCGGGCAGCTACCAGCTCGGGCGAGGCGGGCGGGCGATCCTCACGAGTGGCACCGCTCAGCAGGACCACGCCCGCCGCTGACGGCAGGACGAGGACGAGCAGAAGGGCGGCGAGAGCGCTCATGGGGGGCCGTGCGCTTCCTCAGGACCTCGACCGGGGGTCGTGGATCCTGGCCCAGGACCTCATGATCGCCCCGAGGTATCCCCAGGCGTACCCGAGCCCGCGCGGCTTCTTGCTCTCGCCGATCTCACGGCTGCGGATGTGGACCGGGACCTCGCGGATGCGCAGCCCCTGTCCGGCGGCCTGGATCAGGATCTCCGAGGCGGAGAACCGGTCCTCGACCAGCTGCAGCCGGGTGAGCGCCTGGCCGTCGATCGCGCGGTAGCCGTTGGTGCAGTCGGTGATCCGGGTGCCAGTCAGCAGGCGGATCAGCCGGGTGAAGCCGCGGATTCCGATGTCCCTGGCGCCGCCGGCGTCGTCGTAGGCACCCAGGAAGCGTGAGCCCTGCACGTAGTCGGCGTCGCCGCCGGCGACCGGACCCACCAGGTCGGGCAGCTCGGCGGGGTCGTGCTGGCCGTCCGCATCCATGGTGACCACGACCCGTGCGCCCAGGTGCCGGGCGAGCTCGAACCCGGTACGCAGCGCGTCGCCCTGCCCGAGGTTGCGCCCGTGCGAGCCGACCACGGCTCCGGCCGCGCGGGCCTCCTTGGCGGTCTCGTCGGCGCTGCCGTCGTCGATGACCACCGGACACACGCGAAGACCGCAGATGGTCCTCGGCAGCGCCTCCAGGACCGGGCCGATGCTGCCGGCCTCGTTGTAGGCGGCGATGACGACGGCGAGCAGGGGCTCGCTCGAGGTCCCGGTCGTGGTGGATGTGGTCGCCACGGCGTCGTCGACGGCTTCGTCGCGGACATCGAGAGCCGCGGCCCGTCGAGCGGCCGAGTCGTGGTGCCGTCGTGCCTGACCGGCGGCGACCAGTCCGAGCGCGACACCCAGAACGAGGGTGCGCGCCCGGGTCACCGCCATCTGGTGCGCGGTGCGATCGCGTCGTGGATCGCTCGGTCCTTGTACTCCAGGAGGGTGCTCAGCGTCGCCGTCACGAGGTCCTCGGAGAGCAGGGTCGGCTGCAGTCCGAGGTCGAGCAGCTTGGTGTGAGTGGGGTTGTAGTAGTGCTCCTGCGACTCCGTACGCGGGTTCTCCAGCTCGCGGATCTCCACGTCCAGGCCCAGCTCCTTGCCGGCCTGCTGGACCTCGACCGCCAGGTCGCGGATCGAGAAGGACTCGGTGAACTGGTTGTAGACCCGCATCTCGCCGGGATCGGCGGGGTTCAGCAGCGCCAGCTCGACACAGGCCAGTGTGTCCTTGATGTTGAGGAAGCCACGGGTCTGGCCGCCGGTGCCGTAGACGGTCAGCGGGTGGCCGATCACCGCCTGGACGCAGAAGCGGTTGAGGGCGGTGCCGAACTGCTCGTCGTAGTCGAACCGCGTCAGCAGCCGCTCGTCGAGCATGGTCTGCTCGGTGTGCACGCCGTACACGACGCCCTGGTTGAGGTCGGTGGCGCGCAGCCCGTAGACGCGTGTCGCGAAGTGGATGTTCGTCGAGTCGGCGACCTTGCTGGCGTGGTACCAGCTGTGGGGCATCTTCGGGAACGGCAAGGTGTCCGTGCGGCCCTTGTGCTCGATCTCGATGAAGCCCTCTTCGATGTCGATGTTGGGGCAGCCGTACTCGCCCATGGTGCCGAGCTTGATCAGGTGGCAGTCCAGGTCGTTCTCGACGATCGCGAAGATGACGTTGAGATTGTTCTCGATGTTGTTGAGCTGGGTGAACACGGCGTGGTGCCGGTCCTGCATCGAGTAGGGCGCGGACGGGATCTGGCCGTAGTGGATGACCGCCTCGGGGCGGAAGTCGCGGACCAGGCGCTTGACCAGGTCGAAGTCGCGCAGGTCGAAGGTGTGGACGTCGATGGTCCGGCCCGACACCTGCTGCCAGGCAGCAGCCCGCTGCGAGAGGTTCAGGATCGGAGTGAGGCTGTCACTTCCGGACTCGTTCACCATCTGGCGGCGCAGGTAGTTGTCGACGACCGCCACCTCGTGGCCATGCGCCGACAGACTCATCGCTGTGGGCCACCCGAGATATCCGTCGCCCCCGAGCACCAGAACACGCACCGTGGACCCCTTCCTAGGACCGATCGGGCAGAAACCTAGCCTGTGCCGCTCGAGAAAGCCCATCTGGGGCATGCCTGTGGGCACACGCGCATGGCTGCGGGAGCGGTGACGAGCGTGGATCTGCCTAGTCGGTCGCCTCCGTCTTCTCAGTCGTGAACAGCCGGTCGAACAGCAGGAACCGGACGACGAACATCACGGCGTACACCGCGAAGTAGGTGCCCGTCACCAGCAGCGTCCGGCCCTCGTCCGAGACCGAGGTCCCGTCGAGGAGGTCGTCCATGGCCGCCGTGGCGACGATGGCCAGCACCAGGGTGCCGAGAATGATCGCGGCGTACGGCAGGAGCTCGCGCCGTACGCTCGGGCGACCGCGCCGTCCCCAGGTCCAGGAACGGTTGATCCAGTAGTTCGGGATCGCCCCGGCGAACCACGCCAGCACCGAGGCGGTGGTGGTCGAGGCGCCGGCCGGTCCGTAGACGAGGAGGAACGTCGTCTGGCTGCAGACCGTGGCGACGACCGAGCCGGTCCCGAAGCGCAGGACCTTCGCAGGCAGGCGCGGGCGCTCCACCTCCAGGGGGGCGAGGCGCTCTGCTCCCTCGGCGACGTCCGGCATGAGGCGATCCTACGGTCCCGGGGCCCCGTTCCTGGAATCGATCTAGGGTGCAGACGCGTCGGGGGGCTCAGCGGCGGGTCCCGTGCGCCATGATGCAGCGGGTGGGTCGGGGGACCCGTCCGCGGGAGGGAGGGCCGTGCTGGCCATGGTGGTCTCGCTTCTGTTGATCGTGGGTGGCACGGCCTGTGCCGTCGTGGCGATGTTCGTCGTACGCCGGATCGCGCCGTCGGGCGGCTACCTGCGCGGCATGGAGTCCGCCGACGGCATCTTCAGCGCCGCCGGCGCCGGGTTGGCCGTGGTGCTCGCGTTCGTGATCTTCACGGTCTTCTCCAGCTACGAGAACGGCCGGAACGCCGCAGGGCAGGAGGCGGTGGCCGCTCAGCAGATGTACCAGACGGCCGGCTTCTTCCCGGACAAGACGGACGAGCTGCGCGGCGAGGTCATCTGCTACAGCCGCTCGGTCATCCACGACGACTGGCCCGCCATGCAGCGTGGGGAGGAGAGTGCGGTGACCCAGGGGTGGGTGGACCAGCTGGTCACGACGATCCAGGCGGCCCAGGTGCGAGGGAACGGCCAGGGGGCCGCGCTCGAGCACTTCCTGCAGCTCGGCGAGGATCGTCAGGAGGCACGACGGACGCGGATCGCGGAGTCGCAGTCCTTCGTGCCCGAGTTCGTGTGGCTGGTGCTGATCCTGATGGTCATCGTGGTCGTGGCGTTCCAGTGTCTCTTCGCCGACCCCTCGGCGACCGGGTTCGGCCAGGCCGTCGCCATGACGGCGATGTCGGCGACGCTGTTCGCGGGTCTCACCCTCATCTGGGTGCTCGACCGTCCGTTCAACAACCGCGGCGCCGAGATAACCCCGAGCCGGATGGCGGCCTCACTGACGATCATGAGCCACGAGGCGAACCTGCCCGCCACCATCCCCTGCAACGCCGACGGCAACCCGACCTGAGCCCTGGCCGGCGGCGATGGGAGCATCGGGCCATGCGTGCTGCCGTCCTCGGAACCGGGATCATGGGGGCCGCGATGGCCCGTTCACTCGCCCGCGAGGGCCACGAGGTCAGTGTCTGGAACCGGACCGCCGAGAAGGCCGACGCCGCCGCTGCCGAGCACATCACGCCGTGCGGGGCGGTGGCCGATGCCGTCGTGGGGGCCGAGGTCGTCTTCACGATGCTGTACGACGCCGACTCGGTGCTGGACGTCTCGGCGGAGGTGCTCGGCGCGCTGAGTGGCGACGCGGTGTGGGCCCAGAGCACGACCGTCGGGCCGACGGGGATGCGGCGCATCGCCGATGCGGCCGGTTCGGCGCGGGACCAGCTCCTGGACGCACCCGTGCTCGGGACCAGGCAGCCGGCCGAGGGCGGCAAGCTGACCGTCCTCGTGTCGGGCGCCGCGGACAGCATTGCCCGGGCGCAGCCGGCGTTCGACGCGATCGGCGCCCGGACCGTGGAGCTGGGGGAGCGGCTCGGCGACGCGAGCGCCCTGAAGCTGGCCGCGAACTCCTGGGTGGCATCGCTCTGCGCGGCGACCGCGCAGGCGCTCGGCCTGGCCGAGTCCCTCGGTCTCGACCCGCGGCTGTTCCTCGAGGCGATCAAGGGCGGGGCCGCGGACTCGGCGTACGCCCAGGGGAAGGGCTCCTTGATGGTGGAGCGCGCGTGGGACGACCCGGCGTTCGCGCTGGACAGCGTGGTCAAGGACGTGGGCCTGATGGTCGACGCCGCTCGCGAGAACGGCTTCAGCGACGACCTCCTGGCAACCCTGCTGGCGCTCTACGAGCGTGCCGCCGCGAGCGGGCACGGCGGTGCCGACATGGCCGCGGTCCGGGCGGCCTTCGACGGCTGACTCCCGGGGTCCTACCGGCGTACCATCGGGGCCACGCCGGTACGTCGTTGGACGCCGGCCCGGGAGTGGCGATGGACCTCAACACCCGACCTCTCGTCTGGCGGACGAGCCTCCTCCTGCGGCGCGCTGCCTGGGAGCGTCGTCAGCGCTTGGTGCGCGAGCTCGCTGAGTACCGCACGACGGCTGAGCGCGACGACCTCTTCGCCGCCATCGACAGTTGCTCGTCCCCGGGGCGGGAGGAGATCCGCCGCCTCCTGGTGCGTGCCGGCGTTCGCGCCGAGCTCGACCGGACGACGTACCACCTCCGTGCCTGACGAGCACGCGGGGAGGGCGCGGCGAGCGGGACCGGCGAACCGTCAGCGTCGGCCCGCGATCCAGTAGAGCAACGAGTTCCCGGGGTTCATCCCGATCAGGATCCGCCACAGCAGCTGGGGACCTCTGACCTGGTCGTCCTGGCGACGTGCGAGGTCACGAAACGCGAACGCGGCGGAGACGGCCTCGAGCGCGACGACCGTGACGACGACCTCGTTCGAGGGCTTGCGCATGTCTCGAGGCCAGCCATCGGGCACCGACGCCCCCGCGCATGCGGTCGGGCGATGCGGGTACGAGCAGGCGTGGAGTTCGATCGACCCATCCGTGTGCGACTCGTGAACGAGTCCGAGCTCGTGCATGCCGGGCTCACGCAGCTGCTGTCCGAGTACCCCGACCGAGCCACTGTCCTGCCTCCCGGGGCAAGCCGGGACGAGCTGGCGGACGTGGCCCTCGTCGACCCGTTCGCGCGGCGTCACGACGAGGAGCCGACGGTCCCCACCACAGTGATCCGGCCGCCCGGCACCACGCGGGTGGCGGTGTTCTCGTGGGAGTGCCGCGACGGCTTCGTGGAGCGCGCGATGCTCGGCGGCGCCGACGGCTATCTCGCGAAGGGCCTGCCGGCCGTCGAGCTGGTGGCCGCGCTCGAGAAGGTGTACGCCGGCGAGCGCATCGTGGCCGTCGACGTCGGGCAGCGGTCCCTGGTGCCGACAGCGCCGGCGATCGGGCTGACGCCACGGGAGACCCACGTCGTGGCGCTGATCGCAGCGGGCGCCCCCAACAAGGAGATCGCCCGCCAGCTCGAGCTCTCCATGAACACCGTGAAGTCCCACATCCGCACGGCCTACCGCGCCATGGGCGTCACGAGTCGCACCCAGGCCGTGCTCTGGGCCGTGGACCACGGGATCACGGCCCCCTGGGTCGCGGTCCGCGACGGGGTCGCTTCCTAGGCACCTTCTTGGGGCCCACTTGCTGGGCCCGAGGTACGACGAGGGCGTGTGTCGTCGGGCGCTGACGACCCCGGCCTCGGGGGCGTGCGCCGGGGCTATGAGCCTGTGGCGCGGGTGGCCAGGCGACCGGCGGCGTCGACGAGGACCGGGTCGAGGGAGTCGTCGTGGGCGGCGACGAGGGCCTCGAGATTGCGACGCATGCGCGGGTCCCAGAACCTCTCGATGTGCCGCGCGATCACCTCGGCCGCCTCGGACGGGGGCAGGTGCGTGAACTGACGGGCGATGTCGTTGCCCATCCGCGCCTCGGGAGCAACGTTCACGCGTGGGTCTCCGCGGGCTCGCGGGTCTCCGTGACGGCTTGGTCTCCCCGCGCGTTCGCGACGCCGACCTGGACGGCCGTGACCTTGTACTCCGGGCAGTTGGTGGCCCAGTCGGAGTTCTCGGTCGTGACCACGTTCGCGCCGGTCACCGGGTGGTGGAAGGTCGTGTAGACGACGCCGGCAGGCATCCGCTCCGAGACGTGCGCACGCAGCGTGGTGGACCCCACGCGGCTGCTCAGGTCGACGAGGTCGCCGGTGGAGATGCCCCGGAGCTCGGCGTCCGACGGGTGGATCTCGAGCACGTCCTCGGGGTGCCACATGTTGTTGGAGGTACGCCGCGTCTGCGCGCCGACGTTGTACTGGGTCAGGATCCGACCTGTCGTCAGCAGGAGCGGGAACTTGCGGCTGGTGCGCTCGGTCGTCGGGACGAACCAGGTCGGGACCAGGTGGCCCTTGCCGCGCACGAACTCACCGACGTGCATCGTGGGCGTGCCGTGCGGCGCGGCCTCGTTGACCGGCCACTGCATCGAGCCCTCGGCGTCGAGGCGCGCGAAGCTCACGCCGGCGAACGTGGGCGTGGTCGCTGCGATCTCGTCCATGATCTGCGCCGACGAGTCGTACCCCATCGGGAAGCCCATGGCGGTGGCGATGTCGCAGACCACCTGCCACTCGTCCTTGCCGACGCGCGAGGTGAACACCGGCCGCACCCGGCCCAGACGGCGCTCGGCGTTGGTGAACGTGCCGTCCTTCTCGAGGAACGACGTGCCGGGCAGGAAGACATGGGCGAAACGGGCCGTCTCGTTGAGGAACAGGTCCTGCACGACCACGAGGTCCATGCCCCGCAGGGCCGCGTGCACGTGGTTGATGTTCGGGTCGGACTGAGCGATGTCCTCACCTTGGACGTACAGCCCCCGGAAGGTGCCGGCCAGCGCGGAGTCGAACATGTTCGGGATGCGCAGCCCGGGCTCGGAGTCGAGCTTCTTGCCCCACAGCTCCTCGTAGATGCCCCTCACGTCGTCGCGGCCGACGTGGCGGTAGCCGGGGAACTCGTGGGGGAAGGAGCCCATGTCGCAGGAGCCCTGGACATTGTTCTGTCCGCGCAGCGGGTTCACGCCCACGCCGGGACGACCGATGTTGCCCGTGAGCATGGCCAGGTTGGCCAGCCCCATCACCATCGTCGAGCCCTGGGAGTGCTCGGTGACGCCGAGGCCGTAGTAGATAGCGCCGTTGGGCGCCTGCGCGTAGAGCCGGGCCGCCGCGCGCAACGACTCCGGGTCGACGCCCGTCACCTCTGCGGTCGCCTCGGGGGAGTTGGCCGGGTCGCGGGCGAAGGCGAGGTAGTCGTCGACGTTCTCGCAGCGCTCCCGGAGGAAGTCCTCGTCCACCAGCCCCTCGGTGACCACCGTGTGGGCCATCGCGTTGATGAAGGCGACGTTGGAGCCCGGCTGCAGGGGGAGGTGGTGGCTCGCCTCCACGTGGGGGCTGCGCACCAGGTCGATCCGCCGGGGGTCGGCCACGATCAACCCCGCGCCGGCGCGGAGCCGCTTCTTCATCCGCGAGGCGAAGACGGGGTGGGCGTCGGTCGGGTTGGCGCCGATCAAGAGGATGACGTCGGTCTGGTCGACGGAGGCGAAGTCCTGGGTGCCGGCAGAGGTGCCGAAGGTCTGGTTGAGGCCGTAGCCGGTGGGGGAGTGGCACACGCGTGCGCAGGTGTCGACGTTGTTGTTGCCGAACGCCGCCCGGACCATCTTCTGGACGACGTACACCTCTTCGTTGGTGCACCGGCTGGAGGAGATGCCGCCGATCGCGCCCACGCCGTACTCGGCCTGGATGGCCTGGAAGCCCTCTGCGACCTTCGCGATCGCGTCGTCCCAGGAGACCTGCCGCCACTCGTCGTCGATGCTGTCGCGCACCATCGGTGACATCTGCCGGTCCTGGTGGGAGGCGTAGCCGTAGGCGAACCGACCCTTGACGCAGCTGTGTCCCTCGTTGGCGCCGCCGTTCTTCGACGGCATCATCCGCACGACCTGGGCGTCGTCGCCCTCGCCCTTGACCTCCGCACGGAACGAGCAGCCGACGCCGCAGTAGGCGCACGTGGTCTCGACCGAGCGGGTCGGCATGCCGAGCTGCACGATGGAGTGCTCCTGGAGCGCGGACGTCGGGCAGGCCTGGACGCACGCCCCGCACGAGACGCACTCCGAGGCGAGGAAGTCGGTGCCGCCGGCGCTGATCTTCGAGTCGAAGCCGCGGCCGTCGACGGTGAGGGCGAAGGTGCCCTGGGTGTCGGCGCAGGCACGCACACAGCGCGAGCAGACGATGCAGGAGGACGCGTCGAAGGCGAAGTAGGGGTTGCTCTCGTCGACGGGGTGCGGGTGCGCGACCTGGTCGCGCGACTCGGGCCGGCCGTAGCGGACCTCGGCGGAGCCGACGGTCGCGGCGAGTGACTGGATCTCACAGTTGCCGCGGGCGCAGCCGTCGCTGTCCTCGGGGTGGTCGGAGAGGTAGAGCTCCATGACGTTGCGGCGCAGCGCCTGCACCGTCTCGGTCTGGGTGTTGACGACCATGCCGTCGGAGCAGGGCGTGGTGCAGGACGCGGGAACGCCGCGGGCGCCGTCGACCTCGACTAGGCACATGCGGCAGGAGCCGAACGACTTGAGCGAGTCGGTCGCACACAGCTTGGGGATCGACACACCGGCCTCGGTCGCCGCGCGCAGCACCGACGTACCGGCCGGGACCTCGACCTGCCGCCCGTCGATCGTGACCGACACGGAGTCGGCGTTGGTGACCGCCGGGGTGCCGAAGTCGATCTCCGGTGCCCAGAAGCTCTGATCGACGCTCATGCCCTTGCTCCACTCTGCTCTGTATCCCGGGGCTCGAAGTCCTCGGGGAAGTGCCGGATCGCGCTCTGCACGGGCATCGGCGTCAGCCCGCCCATCGCGCACAACGATCCTTTGACCATGGTCTCGCAGAGATCGTCGAGCAGCACCAGGTTCGCTGCGACGTCCTGCTGGGCGATGATCCGGTCGATGGCCTCCACGCCGCGGGTCGAGCCCACGCGGCACGGCGTGCACTTGCCGCACGACTCGATGGAGCAGAACTCCATCGCGAAGCGTGCCATCCGTGCCATGTCGACGGTGTCGTCGAAGACCACGATGCCGCCGTGCCCCAGCATCGCGCCGGACTCCGCGAGGGCCTCGTAGTCCATGGGGACGTCGAAGCCGGTGGCCGGCACGTAGGCGCCGAGCGGACCGCCGACCTGGACCGCCCGCACCGGGCGACCGGAGAGCGTGCCGCCGCCGTAGTCCTCCACGAGCTCTCGGAGGCTGACCCCGAACGGCAGCTCGACGATGCCGCCGTGCTCGACGTTGCCGGCCAGCTGGAAGACCTGGGTGCCGCGGGAGCGGCCGGTGCCGAGCTCGGCGTACGCCGCTCCGCCGTCGGCCAGGATCATCGGCACGGCGCACAGGGTGAGCACGTTGTTGACCGCGGTGGGTCGGTCCCACAGGCCCTTGATGGCCGGGATCGGGGGCTTGGCCCGCACCTCGCCGCGGCGGCCCTCGAGGCTCTCGAGCATCGAGGACTCCTCGCCGCAGATGTACGCGCCGGCCCCGACGCGAACGTGAAGGTCGAAGGTGAGACCGGAGCCGAGGACGTCCGGGCCGAGAAAGCCGTGGGTGTACGCCGCGTCGATCGCGCGCCGTAGGGCTGCGACGGCGTGGGGGTACTCGGACCGCACGTAGACATAGCCCTCGGTGGCCCCGACCGCGTGGGCCGCGATCGTCATCCCCTCGATGAGCGTGAACGGATCGCCCTCGACGACCATCCGGTCGGCGAACGTCCCGGAGTCGCCCTCGTCGAAGTTGCAGGCCACGAACTTCAGGTCGGACGCCGTCTCGAGGACGGTCTTCCACTTGATGCCGGCCGGGAACCCGGCACCGCCCCGGCCGCGCAAACCCGAGTCGGTGACCTCCTGGACCACCTCGGCCGGGGAGAGCGACAGAGCACGACGGAGCCCGGTCCAGCCGCCGTGCGCCTCGTAGTCGGTGACCGACGCGGGGTCGACGACGCCGACGCGGGCGAAGCTCACCCGCCGCTGCGAGGTCAGCCATGGGTGCTCGTCGACCACTCCGATGCAGGCCGGGTCGTCGAGGAGGTCGCCCTGCGACCGTCTCGACACCACCTCGACCAGCCGAGCCACGCCCTCCGGTGTCACGTTGGCGTATCCCACCCGGCCCGCGTCGGTCTCGAGCTCCACCAGGGGCTCGAGCCAGAGCATCCCGCGCGAACCGGTGCGCACGACGGGGGTCCCGGCAGCCTCGAAGGCTGCGGCCACGTCGTCGGCACCGACCGAGGCCGCGGCGGCGTCACCGGGAACGAACACCCGGCCGTTCGGAAGCGTCAACGCCATCCCTCCGTGAGCACCTCGAGCCGCTCGGCGGACAGTCGCCCGTGGAGCCGCCCGTCCAGCGTGCCGGACGGGCCCAGCGCACAGTTGCCGAGGCAGAACACCTCGGAGACCGCGACATCGGTGCCGAGGCGCTCGACCCGGGCTCGGGTGTCGGCGTACAACCCCTCGGCGCCCACCGACTGGCAGGCCTCCCCGCGACACAGCGCGACGGTGTGCGCGGCCGGGGGCTCGGTGCGGAAGTCGTGGTAGAAGCTCACGACCCCGTGAACCTCGGCCACGGACAGGTTCAGCACATCGGCGATCGCCTCGACGTCCTCACGGGCGATGTGTCCGAGCTCCTCCACCACCTCGTGGAGGACCGGTAGCAAGGGGCCGCGTTCGGTGAGGTGCTGGGAGGCGATGGCGCGAACCAGCGCGGCCCGGTCGGTCGTGGGCGCGGTCGTCATCGAGCAGCTCCTGGGTGGCGGTATGCGCCATCCTAGTGCGGCAGGTCACACAGCTTGACGCCCCGCCACCCTGTGGGGCTCGCGGTCACGGAGCTGGTGGTCACTCGCGGGCTGCGGCGGCCGCCTCGGCCTCGCTCGTGGCTCCCTCGGTGGCCAGCCGGCCGCCCTGGTCCTCCAGGTGCGCCCGGATGAACCAGTGGAACAGCTCCAGCTGCTCGGTCTGGCCGATCACCATGTCCTGGGTCACCAGGTCGATGTCGTCGAGCTCCTGGATCACCGAGCGGTTGGTGCCGATCACGCCGCGGTAGACGAGGTCGAGCGCGCCCAGGTGCTCCTGGGTGCCCGCGCGTCCGATCGCGTAGTCGTCCCAGTCGCGTTCCTTGACGATCGCGCCCGGCGTGCCCGCAGGGGACCCGCCCAGGGTCGCGATCCGCTCGGCGAGGTCGTCGGCGAAGCCGCGGACGGCCTCGACCTGAGGGTCGATCATCTCGTGCACCGCGATGAAGTGCGGCCCCACCACGTTCCAGTGCACGTGCTTGAGGGTCAGGTGCAGGTCGTTCATCGCGTGCAGTCGCGACTGGAGCCGCCCGATGACCTGCTCGGCCTGCTCTCGGCTCAGTCCTGGCGTCGTGTAGTGGATCTCTCGTGCAGTGGCCATGACCGGTCCGTACCCGTTCAGCCCTGACGTGCACGTGACCGGCGCAACATCGGCGTCAAGCCGGCGTAGGGAACGCGGCACACGCCGTCAGGAAAGCGTTAGCCCACGGGGTTCCGGCCGCTCCGCAGGCTCAGATGGGAGGAGCAAGTTCCCCTTTCTGGAGGTGTGTGGTGCTCGATGTCGCCTTCGTGGCGCTGACGATCCTGGTCTTCGCCGTCCTGGTCCTGGTCCTGAGGGGGTTGGAGCGGCTGTGAGCCCCGAGAACCTCGTCGGCCTGGTGCTGGCGATCCTGCTCACCGGCTACCTGGTGGTCGCCCTTCTCTTCCCGGAGAAGTTCTGATGAGCGACACCGCCGCCGGCCTCCTCACCGTCCTGGCACTCGTGGTCGTCCTCGGCGTCACGCACGTCCCGCTGGGCGACTACATGGCCCGCGTGTACTCCGCCACGACGCACTGGCGGGCGGAGCGCCTGCTCTACCGCCTGTGCCGGATCGACCCCGACGCCGACCAGTCGTGGCCGACGTACGCCCTGTCCGTGCTCGGGTTCTCGCTCGCGTCGGTGCTGTTCCTCTACGGGCTGCAACGGGTCCAGCAGGTGCTGCCGTTCTCGCTCGGCTTCGACCCGGTCGAGCCACACCTGGCCTGGAACACCTCTGCCTCCTTCGTCACCAACACAAACTGGCAGAACTACCTCGGCGAGCAGACCATGGGACACCTGGTCCAGATGGCGGGTCTCGCCGTGCAGAACTTCGCCTCGGCGGCGGTGGGCATGGCCGTGGTCGTGGCTCTGGTGCGAGGCTTCGCCCGTTCCCGGACCAACCGGGTCGGTAACTTCTGGGTGGATCTCACCCGCGGGTGCCTCCGGATCCTGCTGCCGCTGAGCATCGTCGCCACGGTGCTCCTGATCGCCGCGGGTGCGGTGCAGAACCTCGCCGACCCGCACACCGTCACCGGCATCGCGGGTGCCACCCAGCACATCCCGGGCGGACCGGTGGCCAGCCAGGAGGCGATCAAGGAGCTCGGCACCAACGGCGGCGGCTTCTACAACGCCAACTCCGCGCACCCGTTCGAGAACCCGAACGCCTTCACCAACTTCCTCGAGATCGCCCTGCTGCTGCTCATCCCGTTCGCACTGCCGCGCACGTTCGGCAAGATGCTCGGCGACAAGCGTCAGGGCTGGGCGATCCTCTCGGCGATGACCGTGATCTTCGCGGCCACGCTGGCGGCGATCACGACGTTCGAAGCACACCACTCCGGTGTGGCGCTCCAGGCTGCGGGTGCGTCGATGGAGGGCAAGGAGGTGCGCTTCGGCGTGCCGTCCTCGGCGCTCTTCGCGAACGCCACCACGCTCACCTCGACCGGCGCAGTGAACTCGATGCACGACTCGTTCACCCCGCTGGGCGGTGGCGTCCCGATCTTGAACATGATGTTCGGTGAGATCGCACCGGGAGGCACGGGCTCCGGCCTCTACGGGATGCTGGTGCTCGCCGTGATCACGGTCTTCGTGGCCGGCCTGATGGTCGGGCGCACCCCGGAGTACCTCGGGAAGAAGATCAAGGCCCGCGAGGTGAAGTTCGCGGCGCTGTACATCCTCACCACACCCGCTGTCGTGCTGATCGGCACCGGCGTCGCGATGTCGTTCTCGTCGGCACGGGCCTCGATGCTCAACGCCGGCCCTCACGGGCTCTCGGAGGTGCTCTACGCCTTCACGTCGGCCGGCAACAACAACGGCAGTGCGTTCGCCGGGCTCACCGGCGCCACGAACTTCTACAACGTCGCGCTCGGTCTCGCGATGCTGCTCGGGCGCTTCCTGCCGATCCTGTTCGTGCTCGGCCTGGCCGGCTCACTGGCGGCCCAACGGCCCGTTCCGGCCACCGACGGAACCCTGCCCACTCACCGTCCGCTGTTCGTGGCGATGCTCGTGGGCGTCGTCCTGATCGTCGTGGCCCTCACCTACTTCCCGGCCCTTGCGCTGGGACCGCTCGCGGAAGGAATCACCCGATGACCCAGACCCTCGCTCCCGAGGCGCCGCGCGCCTCCCGGGTCGGCGGCGGCCTGCTCGACGTCCGGATGCTGGTGACCCAGCTCCCGGCCGCCGGCGCCAAGCTCAACCCGCGCACGATGCTGCGCAACCCGGTGATGTTCGTCGTGGAGGTCGGCGCCGGTCTCACCACGGCCCTCGCGATCTGGCACTCCTCGGTGTTCGCCTGGCTGATCGTGGTGTGGCTGTGGGCCACGGTGGTGTTCGCCAACCTGGCCGAAGCCGTGGCGGAGGGTAGGGGCAAGGCCCAGGCCGAGTCGCTCCGGCGCACCCGTCAGGAGACCAACGCCCGTCTGGTGGCAGACGGGGGAGAGCGGATGGTGCCCGCCGCCGACCTCAAGGTCGACGACCGCGTGGTGTGCGAGGCCGGCGACCTGATCCCCAGCGACGGAGACGTCATCGAGGGCATCGCCAGCGTCGACGAGTCCGCCATCACGGGCGAGTCGGCCCCCGTGATCCGCGAGGCCGGCGGCGACCGCTCCGCTGTCACCGGAGGCACGCGAGTGCTCTCGGACCGGATCGTCGTCCGCATCACGGCGAAGCCGGGCGACACGTTCCTGGACCGCATGATCGCGTTGGTCGAGGGCGCGGCCAGGCAGAAGACCCCCAACGAGATCGCGCTCAACATCCTGCTGGCCAGCCTGACCATCATCTTCATGCTGGCAGTGGTCACGCTCCAGCCGCTGGCCATATTCAGCGGGGCGCCACAGTCCGGGATCGTCCTCGTCTCGCTGCTGGTCTGCCTGATCCCGACCACGATCGGCGCCCTGCTCAGCGCCATCGGCATCGCGGGTATGGACCGACTCGTCCAGCGCAACGTGCTGGCCATGTCAGGTCGTGCCGTCGAGGCGGCCGGGGACGTCAACACCTTGCTGCTCGACAAGACCGGCACCATCACGCTCGGCGACCGCGAGGCGGTGGAGCTCCTCCCGCTCGAGGGTGTGGACCCGGACCACCTCGCCGACGCCGCGCAGCTCTCCAGCCTCGCCGACGAGACC